>JAGQLY010000010.1 GCA_020428905.1 Candidatus Kaiserbacteria bacterium
CGTGTGGTTTATGCCCATGTATCCAGATCCTGCACCACCCGTCGATCGCACCGGAGCCGGCGACTCGTTTTCTTCGACATTCACCAGCGCCATAGCCCAAGGCAAGGATGTTGCCACTGCACTTTCCTGGGGTCCGATTAACTCAATGTCCGTCGTACAGTACATCGGCGCACAGAAAGGCCTCCTTTCATTTGAAAAACTTTCTCAGTACCTCAAAAAAGCCCCTCGCGACTACAAGCCTCGCCGGATTTGAAATATTCCCTTACCGACCAATGCGCGGGTTCTTACAGTCGTTTGACACTGTAATGTATCTAATATATCGTCTCCTGCAGAGGTAAACCACAGAAAGAGGTTCGAGATGGAAACACCGATCTTGTTTGTTCAGGCGGGGGGCTCTATCGATAAAGGATATCCCGCCGGTAAAGATAACCACGGCTATCCATTAGTCATTGGTGAGCCGGCTATCCATTCGATCATACAACGCCTGCGGCCACATTTTCCATGGAGAGTAATCACTGCGTGCAAGAAGGACAGTCTCGATATGGACGTCGACGACCGTGCCACAGTGTGTCGCTGTGCACTTTCTGCAAAAGAAAACTGGGTTATTGTCACGCACGGGACGGATACCATTAACCTGACCGCGGACACAATCCGTACCGCAGTAAATAGTGCGGTGGGGTACAAAGACAAGGTTGTTGTGCTCACCGGTTCGAGACTGCCCGAACAATTTCGAGATTCAGACGCCGATTCCAATGTCGGCATGGCAATAGCTACCGTCCAGCTGGCCCGCCCCGGAGTATACATAGTACTCAACGGAAACGTCCGAAGGATATAACACCTGCGCGAAGCACGGGAGAAGACGCCCGTTTCCGTAGGTGTTTTCTCTTTCCTTTCCATCTCTTCAAAAACACTTCTATATACTATCTATTTGATACATCGAATATACGCATAGTGTGTGACATGTATCTCGTACCCCACCATCCAATACAAAATTTTATTCGACTAGCTTTTTTGCTGTTGCAACAATAGTGCCAGCATCCATACCATAGTGTGCGACAAGCTCCTCCGGTTCCCCTGATTGGCCGAATTGATCATGTACACCGAGGCGTACAACGCGTGTTGGTCGTTCTTCTGCAAGAAATTCTGCAACAGCAGACCCCATTCCTCCTGCCACTTGATGCTCTTCGACGGTAATGAGTGCGTCGTGTGCTTCAGCAAATGCGAGAATGTTTCCTGTGTCAAGCGGCTTGATGGTCGCAAGATTCATGACTGATGCACCAATACCCGCTTCATTGAGTCGCTTACCTGCCAAAAGCGCGTTGTGAAGCACGGTACCACTCGCGATAATTCCTACTGTTTTTTTGTGCTCGGGGTCACGCTCGAGATATACTTCTGCCCTTCCTATTTCAAATGGTGAACCTGCGGTTGTAACGACGGGGACATTTTCGCGGGCAAGACGAATGTACACCGGACCCTTGTACTCCGCCGCTTTAAGCACTGCCCTCTTTGCCTCGTGCACATCAGCCGGCGCTATTACTACCATGCGTGGAATGACCCGCATAATGGCAATATCTTCAATCGCCTGATGTGTCGCACCGTCGGGCCCCACTGATACACCGGCATGTGCCCCGATGACTTTAACGTTGGAATCGTTATAGCAAATAGTCGTGCGTACTTGCTCCCAACTGCGTCCGGGTGAGAACATCGCATATGAAGCAATGAACGGTATCTTCCCCATTGCAGCCATACCCGAAGCAACCGATGCCATAGACTGCTCGCCGATACCTACCTGCACGAATCGTTCCGGAAACGCGTCGGCAAAGACACTCGTGCGTGTCGAACCGGTGAGGTCTGCCGAGAGTGCCACGACACGGCTATTCTTTTTCCCCGCTTCAAGGAGGCCTTCGCCGTAACCATGACGATTGGGAACCTGTTCGATGTCGTCGCTGAACAGCTTTGGATTCAAGTGTTGTGCAACAGAAAAATTACTCATAGTCTGATGTCATAAGTGTTCCCGATAAGGTGCGGAGCTTCTGAAGCGCAACCCTTGCCTGCTCTCCCTTCTCGACGCGATCTTCTGGACCCTTGCCCGGTGGGTTGCCGTGCCACTTGAAATCACGTTCGAAAATATCGACACCTTTCGATGGAATGGTATGTGCGATGATGAGTGACGGCTGTCCGTAGACCGCCTGCGCCTTTCCAATAGCATCATTTACGGCACGGATGTTGTGACCATCGACCTCCTGCACATCCCAGTTGAACGATTCAAACTTTTCTGCGAGCGGCTCGAGCGGCATGATGTCCTTGGTATAGCCATCGATTTGGATACCGTTGCGATCGACGATCGCAATAAGATTATGCAGCTGCTCTTTGCCCGCATGCATTGTCGCCTCCCAAATTTGTCCGCAATCAATCTCGCCGTCACCAAGAAGGCAGTAGAAATATTTTGTGGAATACACGTTGTCGATACGCTCGGCGAGCGCCATGCCTAGTGCCTGCGAAAGACCTGAACCAAGCGGCCCAGAGCTCGTCTCGATACCGGGGAGTGTTTCCTTATGTGGATGACCTTGGAGACGAGAGCCGAACTTGCGGAGCGTCAACAACTCTTCTTTAGGAAAGTAGCCGGCATGAGCCATGGTCGCGTACAATACCGGACAGATGTGCCCATTGGAGAGAATGAGCCGGTCACGTTCTTCCCAAAACGGATCTTGAGGATTGTGTTTGAGTACTTCAAAGTAGAGGAGTGTGAAAATATCCGCCATACCCAACGGGCCTGCGGTGTGCCCACTCCCCGCTTCGACAAGCATTTCGATAATGCTCTGTCGAATTTCGTTTGCTTTTTGTTCGAGTGAATGAACCTCGTCGTCGGTAAGGTAGTGCATATATGTTCTTCTTAGTATACCGTTTCGGCGGCTCCCCAGGGGAGGCGCCGTGTTTATAGTAAGGCGCTCCTCAACAACGTGTCGTATGCATCCTTAGGAGACGGAGCGTTGATAAGTGCTGATCCAGATATAAGGCGGTTGGCGCCCACCGCGACAAGTTCTCGTATGGTGTCTTTGTTCACACTCCCGTCGATACTAATCGGTGTATCGGGATGTGTGTGACGCACATGCGCTATACGAGCAAGGACCTCCGTATCAAATGGTTGTCCTTGAAAGCCAATGTGTCGAATACCCATAAGTTGCACGAAGTCTGCCTGCGGAAGGTGTTGGTAGAGTACGCTAAGGTCAGTGTCATTGTTGATCGAAATCCCAAGTAAAAACCCTTCTGCATCACGGTGCCGGATGATGTCGGCGTAGTTGGTTACACTTTCAAGATGTACCACAATCCGCTTCACACCCGCTGCTGCGTACGCGTCGATCACTAGCTCTGGTGTTGCAACCATAAGATCAACCTCGACAGAAAGACGGCCCGTATACTCCCGCAAAAGTGTCGTGCTCTCGCCCTCGTGATAGGGCCAACTCATGTTTGGTACAAACTTCCCGTCCACGACATCCACCTGTATCTGCGTAGTGAATGCCGCAACTGTTTCAAGCACTGAACGAAGCTGTTCGGTGCTTTCTGGTATTACCGCCGGGATAAGAGTGATCATATATAAATGGTGTCCGGCTACCGATCGAGTTTCGCAATGCGGCGCGCGTGCCGCGACTCACCAGAGAATCGGGTATCAAGCCAAAGCGCAACTGCCTGCTTGGCTGTCTCAACATCAAGAAAGCGTGCACCTAGTGACAGCATATTTGTATCATTGTGCTCGCGAGACAACCGCACAATATCAAGAGGGCCACCATAGTACACAGCAGTGCGCACGCGCATATGTCGATTGGCCGCTATCGCCTCACCCTCTCCGGATCCACCAAGAATAATGGCGCGCGCTTCGTCCGGACGTTCCGAAACTTTCTTCGCAGCAGTGTGTATGTAATCGGGATAATCATCTGTCTCGTCGAGTTCGGTTGCGCCCAGGTCTTCGACTACATAGCCGAGTTCGTCGCGCACAAAGGCGAGGAGCTCATTTTTGAGTTCAAATCCAGCGTGGTCTGTAGCGAAATAGACAGTCATAGTTACTCGCTACTTACCAGACAATGCTTCAGCGGAACGGGCAACGTGTTGCACGAGTGTGTGCGTGTAGCTGGATTCGTTATCGTACCACGCAAGCACCTTAACTAAATTTCCTCCCACCACACGAGTGAACGAAAGATCGGCAATGGATGCATATCGCGCACCGATAATATCTGATGACACAATTGGCTCTTCCACTACGGCGAAGATTTCTTTCCACGGCGCTTTCCTCGCCGCATCTGTAAGTGCCGCGTTCACCTCTGCAACACTGGTGTCTTTCTTTGCAATAAAGGTCACATCGACAATGGAACCGGTGGGTACCGGCACACGCATCGCCATGCCGTCAAAATTGCCTGTAAGATCCGGGTGTACGAGTGTCGTTGCGATTGCAGCACCCGTGGTTGAAGGAATGATGTTCTGTGCTGCCGCTCGACCACTTCTAAAATCTTTCTTGCTCGGACCGTCCACAATAGACTGTGTTGCCGTGTAGGCATGCACAGTGTTAAGTACCGCCTTTTCGATACCGACTGCTTCTTTGAGGATACCAATGAGTGGGCTTGTCGCATTTGTGGTGCATGAGCCATTTGAGCTTATGTCGCAAGTTCCAAGTGCCGGCTCGTTGACACCCATAAGCACGGTTGCTCCAGTAACACCTGCTGCTTTCGGATCGTCTTTGACCGGAGCGGTGACAACTACGCGGTGTGCACCGGCGTCGAGGTGCACTTTCGCCTTCTCATAACTCGCAAAGATACCTGTCGCCTCAAGGACGATGTCGATGGCGTTATCTTTCCAAGGAAGCTTCTGCGGCTCGCGCTCCGAATAAAACGCGATGGTTTTTCCATTGACTGTGAGTGTGCCGGGTGCTGTGGTGATGGTAAAGGCACTTTGCCCATAGACGGTGTCATACTTAAGGAGGTACGCAAGATTTTCGATGTCTCCCAAATCGTTAATGGCAACCACCTCAAACTGCGGGTGGTTGTGTGACATTTTAAAGAAGGCGCGACCAATGCGACCGAATCCGTTGATAGCTACTCTGATTTTTTTCATAGATACCTCTAGTATACCGCCTTCTCTTCTCTCTGTACGGACTACATTTGGACAACCGATGCTTTTCTCCTCGAATAGGTAACGATGACGAGCATAACTACAATACACACAAAGATGCTGAGTCGCAGCACGATCGGTATGGTCGTAAACCATGGTGCATCTACCGCCACTTCTCCTGTCTCTCCATCGGAAGTGACAAACCGAGAATCGATCAAACCGCGCACGTAGCCAACTTGTGAGTTAAGGAAATCATACATAACGACAAATGCCGAAGTGATACCCGCTTCCGTAAATGGTCCAATGGTTGCCGTATAAAATTCTTTATCTTCATCAGCGCGAAGCAAGAACAACGTATCATCTCCATCTTCGTTTTGCATACGTGCCTGGAACACCGCTGCCTTGAGTGCCTCAGGAGCGAGATTGTACGGTAACTGCACCGTCACCGGCTTGCCGCCATCAACCACGAGCGTATTATCATCGGACACAAATCGTCGTTCTCCGTCCTGTGAAAAGATGAGGTCGGCAAATGAAAACTCGAGCGGACCTACCGAATACGGTGCCCCCTCTTCGTCCGGCGGCGTCTCACTAACTGATGGTGCGCCTTCCGGCGAAACGGCAGTCACCGCTCCGGAAGAAATATTGCCGTGAATGTCGTAAGCAAAGATAGCATAGTACTGTGTGCCCCCAGCGAGCACGTCCACATCGTGAAATGAAGTACCACTACCCTCGTACACCAACCACCCATCAGCTGTATCGAGTGGATAAAAGCGATCACTTCTTATAATACGAACCGAAGCAAAGTCGCTATCGTTTGGATTCAACCACGAGAGCACCACATCAGTACCGGACGCAGTGCCCGAAAAAGCGCGTGGGTTGGTAGGTGGCGTGGTGTCGTCAAGTGTGTTCGTGGTGAAAGAGCTTTCGATGATAACCTGACCGCCTCCTGAAGGAGTTACTCCCTCAAGAGAAAAAAGATATCGCGTACCGGGCAGCAAACCAGTAAGTACTGTTTCGTGTGTACGACTGAAAGTTTCCTCGCTGCTTGCGCCAAGCTCGTATGCGGCACTCTGTCCCCACCGCACCACTCCACGAAGACTACTGCGGGTTACGTATTGAATACGGACCCCGTACTCATTTGGAACGATTTCGAGGCTGTCGAGGTAAAACACATTTCCTCCACCACCTCCGCCCCCGGTATTAGTCACCGTTTCTGCACGTGTCGTCGTTGCGACAGCCACTGAAGATGACGAAGTATTTCCGGTTGGATCAAAAGCATCGAGATAATATGAGTAGGTAGTACTCGCAGTGAGCCCGGTGTCGGCGTAGGAGGTTGCTGTGGTTGTTGCAATCGCAACGGCGTCTCGGAACACACGGTATCCTGCAATGGACACATCGTCGGCAGATGCATCCCACGCAAGATCAATGCGTGATGTACTAATCGGGGTCGCGGTGAGGTTGCTGGGTGCCGTTGGTGGCGTCGTGTCTGCATCCGCAACTGTCGTCTCAACGATAAATGTTTCCTCCGCGGCAAAGACCGGCACACATGTACTTACAAAAACAAATGCTGTTATGAGAAAAAGGATGCGCATGACATTTCTTTAACCTACAGTGGCAACGCCGTAAGGGTCGTCGTCGCTGTGTACGTACCAGGCGGTTGTAATACCGATCCGCCAATACCCACACGGAAGGTCACCGTTGTTGTTGCACCAAGTGGGTGGTTGGCATCAGTGTTTGACGCAATGGCGACAGCCGAAGTCGTGAGGCCGTCCCAACACGCACCAGCTGTCTCAGCCGAGCCGGTGTTACAGGTATCGGTTCCATTATCTAAAAAACGCTGCACGACATCCACCCCCTCCGGTGAGTAGCCAAAGTGACTGTCGGTGGCACCGGTCGTAAAGGTGAAGTCGGGGTCTCCTGATGGTGTGTAGTCGGCAATAGTATCAGCGCCTTTTTGCATTGCCGGAGAACCTTCTGCCTTGATAGTAAGTTGGTAGCCGGAAGGACTGTCGGTAATGACCGTCACCGTCGTTGATCCGTTTGCGGTACCGCCGGTAACACCCGGAAGTGTCGGTGAGAGAGACACCGCGGTTGCGCCCGTGAGCGCAAGAAACACTTCCTGCATCTGTTGGTACCCCGCCTTCAGTTCATAGTTGCTACTACTTGACTCGCCGGTTGCTAGTTCGCCCGCTGTAGACTCAAGTTCAAAATTGGACGAAGATGAAAGACCCCCACCGACATTGATGGAGTCACTTTGTATCTGGTAGCTCGCACTCTGCATCACCTGAGCGGCGACACTACTCAAACTGCAGAGCGATGTGCCCGTAAGTATCCCGGCGATGATGCTGCTGTATATAAACTCCAGTCGCATGACTACTACTCGTTAGTGTGCGTACCGTTGTGTGTCGGTGGGTTAGGTGAACCCTTTCGCTTGAATTCAAACGTACGGAAGAAAAGACGGATCAAGAAGATACTCACAAAGAAAATGACGAAGACGATACCTACCAACTTCCATGGTAACACCCAGAAGGTGTATGAGAGCTCATCAATATCCTCACCATAGCCGCGCGCAACGTATGCGGTTGCTGTATAGCGACCGAACAAAAACTCACGATCCCAAGATACTTCACGAAGTCGTACTGACCGCGGGAGCACGAACCATGGTTCAAGTGGCAGGACACCCACCTCTTCACCGAGCATGTTGGCAACACGTATTTCTCCGTGCGGTATCAGGTGGATAGAACCGGAGTTTTCAAATAGTACCCCAAATGGAATCGGTCCACTCTGATACACCTTCTGCTCTGGCACTGTACCGAAACGTGTGAGATACCCCTCTTGCTCAACCGAACCCGGAATAGTAATGAAAAATATCGTACCGACACGACTAATCACAGCTGACGACGGCGCCCCCGGAGCACCAGGCACATCATCAGCCCGCACTGAAACCGTTTGCACGAGCACTGTACCGTAGCGACCGCCCGGATCTGCGTTTGGTGGAATAGTGATGGTGACTGGGATGCGAGCACGCGTATTGTGCGCCAACGTAAAGCGCTCCTGCGGCACGGAGACGTACTCCTTCATTGAGTACGGACCCGTATCGTTTCCCAAGAGCACTATCGGAGTGTCTTCATTCGTAGAACCAGTGACGTCCTCCGTAGTAATAACGAACTCCTGGTCACGACCAATTCGATTCGAAACAGTAAGTTCGACGGTCTTTGATTCCCCTGGAGCGATCTCAAGTTCGACTCGTCCAGGACCAAGTACAAAGTCGCCCACAACCTTATCACCGATAAGCTGATCAATTGGGTACGGATTTTCTGTCTCTTGTGCACGCACGATATCTGAGAGAGCGAACGTGCTTATCAGGACGAGTGCAAGTACTACCTTAGTAGCATACGTGTTTTTAACGTAAGTAGAGAGCAACATAACATTCTGTAAATGTGACTACGGATTAACGGTCGCCGTCAACGTAACGGTAGCAGTATACGTACCATTTGGAATTGCGGGGGTTGGATTGTTTGGCACTACCACACGGAACTGGATGGTTGAGGTCGAACCCGATACCGGCGTTGCACCGGTCGCGTTGATAACCTCCGTTGTAGCGGCCGCGTCAGTACTCGATGCGCCGCGCCAACAGTTATTCACCGTGAACGAACCGTTGTTTGAGGTGCCACAGAGTGAACCGCTATGAGTAAAGACACTCGATATCTCACTGGTACTTGATGCATTTACAGTAAAAGCGAACTGGCCATACGCAGGAGACGTATCGAAGCCCGCAGGATAGCTTGCTGTCGATGTCGAATACACGTAGTTTGAGATGTATCCTCCACCGCCGTTTCGGTTCATTGCGGAAGTACTCGCAAAGGAGATGGTCATGTTATAACCGGTACTATTGTTGGTCTGCACGCGTGATGTGGTGGTGCCATATGAGGTACCACCGGTCGCACCGGCGATTGCACCATTCATCGTGACGGGGCTTGTACTTGCGAGAAAGGAAATTTCGCTGGTGATGCTCTGCGTCACCGTAAAGATCTCTTCTGCTGACTGGCCGACCGCCGGTTCAAAAAAGAAAAACGATATGATACTGAGCACGACAAGCACAAAAGATCCAGCAAGAGAACCTCGAAGTGCTGCAGAAATATGGGTAGTGCTACGGTGCGCGTACATGGTCTATTTCTTTCTATATTACACGATGAACAGTGGCTACTGCCACACGATCAACACATATTGTATATCAGTGCGCACAAGGCCACAACTGCCAGAATGAATGTTTGTGCCCAGTTTTTGTGCATAACTTGCACATAACACCCATCGTTTTGTATTTCTATACATATATAAGTATAGATCTGATTTCATACGTATCTAAAAGCATAGTGTGCGTAGTAGATTACGGGCAACACAACAATTTTGGACGGTACATGCGCTACTAATTTTCTGTTGGTGGCACAAACAAGAACCGGTATTCCGCAAGATCAGGATTTTCTGCAGTCGGGAGAATTGGGATGATAACTCCGGTGTCGTCGGTCTCAAAACGGACCACCACGTCATCAGAGAACACCGACTGGAGGTAGTGTATCCTGTCCTCCCGAAGTGCTAAATCATCGATTTCAGGGAAGATCAGTACCTGATGTGTGGAATCTACTATGTCCAGTGATGTGTCTGACCTCGCTTTCTCTGCACCAATACCCTCAGACAAAGACTCCCCGGACACACCCTGCGTTTCCGGAGTCACCGCTTCCCCCACCACAACTTCGTTAGTGGTATTTCCACCAGAAACAAGTTGATGTGCATGATCAACAATACGACCAAACACTGTTCGATCGCTCGCCGACGTTGCAGCAATCTGTTCGCCACTTTGGTAGGTTACTGTAGTGCTGTAGACACTCACCATAATTCCAACGAAGAGCGAAGCAAGAAGTGGTGCGAAGATTGGCATCACTCTTCTTCCGCCCCTACCGATCACCGATGCCTGCCCGTTGAGTTCTGTCGGTACCGCATCCGACTCGGACATTCTCTGCTCAAGATCCTCAGACGTTATTTCTAGTTGACGCGCAACTTGCTCAGCGAGTCGCTCTTGGCGCACTCGCTTCCGAAGTTCTTCCTTCTTCGCTTCGGTCGTTCGTTTGAATGTTTCAGCTGATACAAGATTGACGTACCATAATCCTCCAAACTTCCAGCCGTCAATTTTTCCTCCGCGAGCCATACGGGCGATATAGTCGGCAGTATACCCCAAAAGCGTTGCCGCCTCCTTCACGGAGACGTATTCGGGATATTGCTGCGGTGATGTGCTGATTGGGGTACTCTGCATGATAGACGGAATACCTATATAGTATATAGGTATTCCGTCTACTCACCCCACATGCTTATACACAGTAGGACAGATGTTAGAAAGAACCAAAAAGTCTCCGTAGGAGCTCTGCAAGCCAGCCAGTATCGAGAGCGACACTAGTAGTGGTGAGCATGGGGTCAGAGTCAGAAGTACTCAAGCCGAGTCGTTCGTACGAAACGGTACCGGTAAGGCTTGCGAATAGGACCGCAACTACCGCAAGGATGAGCGCCCAAAACGCAAAGTGACCAAAGCGAATACCCTTTGTACGCCTTAAAACCGTCGTCTTTGGAGGAGTAGCAGCTTGATTGGTTGGCGACTGCGGCGGTTCGGAAGCAATGAGGTCCGTACGCGGTATATGTGGCAGCGCTTTGGGAGCTGTAGACGTGGATATTTTTATAGAAACAGTATTTTCCTTTTGTTCTTCAGGTGCTACCTCTGTGGACTCTCGTATAAACACTTTCGGTCCGGTAGTTACCCGAGATATGGCTTTAATAGGTACCTTTTCTCCTGATCCGACAGTGATTCTGCGAACCTGTGGCATGAGAGCGCTTTCATCTTCTTCATAGCGTATTGAATGCTTCTGGTAACGCTTTTCTTCCGCCGATGCCTTTTCCGCTTCTTTAGCACTCTTGAGGGCACTGCGTACCTGTTCCCGTGCTTTCGTGCGCATAGTGCGCTTTTGTGTCTTTCGATGTTTGCCCAACTCCTCTTCATTTACGTACCAACTCCTTCCCACAAGCCGTGCGTCAACCTTACCAGAGCGACAGAGCTGACCAACATAATCAGTGGTATATCCGATTGACTGTGCTGCCACAGCAGCTTTTATGAACTTCTTTCCGTTAAGTACAAGGGTCTCCATTTCCCTCTTAGTATAACCTGCTACAACGAGCATCGTCTACATCGCGACGTGTATATCTCGATGTGCCGTGATGGCTTTATCTTAAGCCATTGATTCGGTCAGCAATTTGGCGAGAGCTCCTGGGTTCGCAGTACCCTTCGTTTCCTTCATACACTGACCAATAAGGAACTGTAGTGCTGCTTCCTTGCCACTTTTGTACTCAGCAACTACACCCGCATGCTCCGCCAACACCCGTTCTACAATAGGCAAAAGTTTATCAGAATTCGAGCTCTGAAGAAGTCCTCGATCCTTTGCAATCTGCTCTGGGTCACTACCGTCAAAAAGCACTTCCTGAAGTAAATTTTTGGCCGTACGTGAGTTTATAGAGCCCTCTTTAGTCATCGTAATCAACGCAACAAACGTCTCGGGATTCGCACCCTCAAGAGTCTTCCCTTCGGCAAGTAGTGCACGTACATCGCTGGTGAGGTAGTTCGCTATCATTTCGCGGGTTTCAGAAGCGGCATACTCGAGACATTTTTCAAAAAAAGCACCGAGGGTAACATCCCCAACCAGTACCTCGACAAGGTTATCTCGGATACCCATGCCAACATATCTATTTCTTTTCTTGTTCGGAGTCTCGGGCATTGTCTCTTCTATCCGAGATATGTTGAATTCACTTACTTTTGTAAGGTCTAAACTCGGCAAATCGGGATCTGGGAAGTATCGGTAGTCGTCAGAGCCCTCTTTAAGGCGTTGTGGGAAGGTTTTGCCCTTATTTTCGTCCCAACCGCGTGTTTCCTGGGTAATTTGGCCATTTTGCTCTAAAACCCTTATTTGGCGGCGTATTTCGAACTCTATAGCATTTTCAACAGATTTAAAGGAGTTGAGGTTCTTTACCTCTACTTTAGTACCGAGCGTGTCGGTTGCACTGACGGAAATGTTCGCCTCGACGCGCATTTCCCCCTTCTCCATGTTGGCATCAGAACACCCTAAGGTGCGGAGGAGCAGTTGGAGCTCCCGAGCAAAGTTCGCCGCAATCTTCGCATCGTGAATGACTGGCTCGGTAACCAACTCCATAAGTGGTACCCCGGCTCGGTTAAAGTCGACGATGCTGCCGGAAGCATCATGTGCCGACCTTGCGGTGTCTTCTTCAAGATGTACTCGGGTAATTGCGACACCGGCAAGCTCACCTCCTTTTACTAGCGGGTACTCGTACTGACTGATTTGGTATCCCTTCGGGATGTCCGGATAAAAGTAGTTCTTACGATCAAACTCAGTGTATGTTGCAATACTCGCACCAAGAGCAACTCCAACACGAAGGACATGCTCCACTGCTTTTTTATTAATGACCGGAAGTGTCCCTGGGTGAGCGAGACACACTGGACAGATATGTGTGTTCGGGGCCGCCGCATGCGGTTCATTTTTTGAGTTGCAAAACATTTTTGTCGCGGTTTTGAGTTCCGCATGCACCTCAATACCTATCGTTGGTGTGTATGTCATGACGGTATACTACCTATTTTAGGCGTATTCGACAACTTTCAATAACATGAAAGCTATATTTGTCAAAAAGTATTATTATATTTTATAAAAAATACTATTTTTAAATAAAAATATGTTTTATATGTAAGCTTGTATAAGAAATAATGAAAAAACACGGAAGTGGTGAAAGTCAAGTCACACTACCCTATTTTCTATTTTTGGAGCATTTTTGATAGGCTTTGAGAGAGATTTTTGAGGGTACTTTCGTCTTCTGAAGAGGTTACGATCGGGTATATTCCCTCCTTCTTGAAAGCGTCGGTAACTGCCTTTACGTATTCCTCGTCGACGAGGTCTGCTTTGGTGAGTACTGTCAGTTCTTCCTTCTTGGTGAGAGCAGTATCGAAGCGTGCGAGTTCGTCGCGTATGGTCTGGTATGTAGCGAGCGGGTCTCCCTGTTCAAGAGAAACGCAGTGCAGGAGCATGCGCGTCTTGGTCACATGTTTAAGAAACTTATGCCCGAGCCCTTTCCCCTCTGAGGCGCCTTCAATGAGTCCCGGTATATCCGCGAGGATATAGCCATGGAAATCTCCGAGGTGTGGTTCAAGCGTGGTGAATGGGTAGGCACCTATTTTTGAATGGGCATGGGTCAGCGCATTGAGGAGTGTTGACTTGCCCGCATTCGGAAGACCAATAAGACCGACATCAACGATGAGTGACAACTCTACCCGAAAGCGTGCGTCCTCTCCCTTGGTACCTTTGGTGTGCTGTCGTGGTGAGCGGTTGGTTGATGACTTGAAATACTCATTTCCGAGGCCCCCGGTACCACCGTTAAGCACCTTTTCAAGGGCTCCTTCGGTATCAAGGGTGTACACACGACCGTGAGTCAAATCAGTCACAGTAGAGCCGATAGGGAGGTCGATGGAACAGTCCTTACCGCCCGGACCATGCTTACTTCCACCACTTCCCGGCTGACCATTTTCGGCGTAAAAGTCAGTAGCACCAACGTATTTACTCAATACATTCAGGTTACGGACAGCTCGTATATAGACGTCCCCGCCATCACCCCCATTACCACCGGCAGGGCCACCGTTGGGTCGGTGCTTTTCTCTGCGCCAACGAACAACACCGTCGCCACCGTTCCCGGCTTTTGCATATATTTCTAGTTCGTCGATAAACATACGTGTATAAAAAATGATGCTGTGGTGGAGCATGAGCGCTGCACCATAGTGACTACTCGATGAGTTTATTGCCAATGGCGCTTACCACGCTCACAAAGAGCGACCCGAGGAGTGCCGCACCAAAACCTGCTACTGCGAAGCCCTCAATGAACGAAGCAGCGAACCAGAAGAGGAGCGCGTTGATGACGAAAATAAAAAGGCCGAGTGTCACGATGGTGACCGGTAGTGTGAGTACCACAAGCACCGGGCGCACCAATACATTCAAAATACCGAGAATGACAGCGGCTACAATGGCAGCATAGAGACTCCCCACGGAGATGCCGGGGATGAGGGCTGCTGCCAACACGAGGGCCAGAGCGGTTACCAAAATGCGTGCAACGAGTTTCATAGATAGCGAGACTATACCCTATTTTCTGCGCCGTGGCTAGTATGCAGAAGGTGGGCGCCGTAGCAAAAAACCACCGAGCGTATGCGAGGTGGTTTTTTGCTGTTTAGTTCTCAACTACTCAACCAGTGTCCACTCCCCCGACTCAATAAGGGGCTCAGCCTTTTTATATTTCATTTCTTTGGTTTCGGTACCGTTGGTTACGGTCACAAATTCATTGCGGTTTGGTTTGTGCTCCTTGCGGGCTGGTTCTGTCTGTTTCCGTACACTCGCACCTGCTATCGCCCCACCCCAGCGTTGTGCCGCCGCCTGCTGTTTGCGGAGTTCTGCTTCTTCTTTTTGGATTGCTTCCACCTTTACATTCGGTATAAGCTCTGCAAGACGATGCAGTGCCGCCTGCTGCATCTCAGTAAAGAGCCGTTTGCCTTCATTTCTATATTCAATAAGCGGGTCCTTCTGGCCATATGCGCGGAGCCCGACGCTTGAGCGTGTGTATTGCATCACCTCGAGGTGCTCTACCCAGAGAATATCATTGACCTGGAGCATCAGCCGTCGCGCTACTTCAATCCATTTTTCAGCACCGAGCTCGGCTTCACGTTTCTCTACCGCTTCGGATACACGTGGATCATAGGCAACCACTTCCACAAGGAGCTCCCGCACGTCTTCGGCAGACCCCAAAAGAAGCTTGTGCCGTCTGTCGTACATGACCTGCCGTTGCTGATTGAGTACGTTATCGTAAGCAAGCACATGCTTACGTGCATCGAAATGAAATCCTTCGATCTTCTTTTGGGCGGATTCGAGCGAATGAGTGATGATACGATTTTCTATTGGCTGATCTTCCGGAATACCTAAGCGCCCCATCATGTTCTTTACGGTATCTGCGGCAAAGACGCGCATGAGTGAGTCCTCCATGGAAACAAAAAACTGCGTTGCGCCCGGATCACCCTGACGACCGGCACGACCACGTAACTGGTTATCGATACGACGCGCCTCATGTCGTTCGGTACCTAAAACAAAGAGTCCACCAAGATCGCAGACTGCCTGGTGCTCTTCGTCAGTAGCGTGTACACCACCAAGCTTAATATCCACACCACGACCAGCGAGGTTGGTCGCGAGAGTCACTCGTCCTTTCTCACCAGCTGCGGCAATGATCTCTCCTTCCCGCTCATGGTTCTTTGCGTTAAGAACCTCATGCGGCACACCTGCCTTGGTGAGCTCAACACTCAACTCTTCATTTTTGTCTATGGACGCCGTACCAATGAGAATCGGCTGTCCTGTCTCGTGGACTTCACGCACCTTACGCACAATGGCCATATGCTTACCTTTTTCTGTTTGGAAAATAAGATCATTGTGGTCTTTACGCTGTACTGCGCGGTGTGTCGGGACCGGAATAACGTCGAGTTTGTAAACACTATAGAATTCTTCCTGACTGGTCAATGCTGTACCCGTCATTCCGGCGAGTTTAGTGTAGAGTTTAAAGTAGTTCTGGAAGGTAATTGAGGCATAGGTGCGCGACTCACGCTGGATAGCAGCACCTTCCTTTGCCTCGATCGCTTGGTGGAGCCCGTCAGACCAACGTCTTCCCTGTTGCAGACGACCAGTAAACTCATCAACGATTATGATTTCGTTGTCGCGGACAACGTACTCTTTATCACGCGTGTACAATGCCTTTGCACGTACCGCCGTCTCGAGATGGTGCACATATTTGATACCGCGATCGGTGTAGATGTTGTCGATGCCGAGCATGCGTTCGGCGGCCTCAATGCCTGCGTCAGTAAGGGTCGCACTCTTCAATTTTTCATCAACGGTAAAGTGTTCTTCTCTTTTGAGTTGGTTGGCCACCTGCGCAAAGGTGGTATAGAGATTTTCTGACTCCTCCGCTGGAGCGGAAATAATAAGCGGCGTACGCGCTTCGTCGATGAGGATTGAGTCCACCTCGTCGATAATAGCGAAGGCGTGCGCACGTTGGCGTAACTTGTCGGCATCAAATTCAATATTGTCCCGCAAATAATCGAACCCGAACTCGTTGTTGGTGCCGTAGGTAATATCGGCTTCATATGCCTCACGACGAGTGCATGGTCGCAAAAATTCGTGTACTACTTTGAATGATCCGTCTTCGTCACGTTCAGCGTCACGCTCGGTGTGTGTCGGGTCGTATCGGTAAGATTCATTTTGGTTGATAACACCCACTGACAGTCCGAGCGCATGATACACCTGTCCCATCCACACCGCATCGCGTCGTGCGAGATAGTCGTTCACTGTCACCACGTGTACACCTTCACCGGTAAGTGCATTGAGATATGCAGGAAGCGTACCAACAAGTGTCTTCCCTTCACCAGTGCGCATCTCGGTAATTTTGCCGCGATGCAAAATAACACCGCCAATGAGTTGTACGTCGTAGTGTCGTTGATTGAGGGTGCGTGTTGCTGCTTCACGCACTGCTGCAAACGCTTCCGGCAACACCACATCAAGTGTGGTACCATCCGCAATTCGCTGCTTGAGCGCATCGGTAACACTTCGTAATTCGTCATCGGTGTAGGTAGCAGTTTTCTCTCCGAGCGCATTAATTTCCGCCACTATGGGGCGGATATGCTTGAGCTCTTTTTCGTATGTGGGACCAAAGAATCTATCAAGAAATGACATAACACTGGGTGCAAAAATCAAAAAGTCCTCACAGCATACCATGAAAGAGACAATAGAAAAAATCGCCGAGAATGGCGATTTTTTCATGTTCTCCGGTTGGGCGATTATCGCTTGCGGCGCTTTGCGGTCTTCTTGGTCGCCTTGCGAGCTGTCTTTCGCTTTGCTGGAGCTTTGCGAGCAGTCTTGCGACGTGCTGTTGTCTTTCGCTTTGCTGGAGCTTTGCGAGCAGTCTTACGACGTGCTGTTGTCTTTCGCTTTGCTGGAGCTTTGCGAGTTGAACGCTTCTTTGCTGGCATGATAGGTGAAAAGTTATTTTTATAATAACTCGACCGCATTGTTCCCTGTGTCAAAGAGCATGTACAGTGAGAACGTCTGCTTACTAAGTATTATGACGCATAAAAAAATTTCTACAATAAAATTTTTTTGTTACGTGTGTGGATAATAAAAAATAATTTTTTAAAAATTTTTTTGTTACGTGTGTGCAAAAAAGTTTGTGTGTGTGTTTATTCTTATATTTTTGTGTGTACTGGTGGTTACGATAACGGTCGTACCTCCCACTCGACAGCGATTCCTGTCGCATCGTGTACGCATCTTATGATATCTTCTGCGAAGTGTGTTACGTCCTCTGCGGTGGCACCGCCATGATTAACCAATACGAGTGCTTGCTTCTCGTAAAGACCAACACTGCCCTCTGTCCTCCCCTTAAACCCAAGCACATGTTCGAGTACCCATCCAAGCGGAATCTTTACACGACCCTCGTCTACCGGAAATCCGGGAAGACCAGGGTGAATTGTGGTGAGCTCTGTGTAAGTACTGGCCGGTACGATGGGGTTTTTAAAAAATGAACCAGCCGTCCCCACCACAGCAAGATCAGGAAACTTTCCTTCGCGAATACCGAGTACCGCCTCACGTATTTCTAAAAGTCGCGGTGACGATTGTTCTTCAAATGTATGTGCAAGGTCTTTATAGGCAAGAAGCGGTCGTGGCGTACGTGAGAGTGAAAAGATTACTTCCATAATGACATACCTCCCCAATCCCTCTCGTTTGAAAATTGAGTCACGATACCCAAATGCACACTCTGCTGCACCGAGCGTCACCATTGTACGATCCATAAGATCGTACGCATGTACCTGAGTAATGTAGGTACTCACCTCAACACCGTACGCACCAACGTTTTGCACCGGTACCGCACCAACAGAGCCCGGTATGCCCGAGAGATTTTCAAGACCCCAAAGTCCTTCAGAAACGGTGTATGCAACGAGCTCGTCCCACACAACACCCGTTCCTACACGAAGTGTGACTGTGGTGTTGTTTTCCACACTCTCGATATGAGACTGAGTCGGATGAATAACGAGTCCCCTCACACCGTCGTCGGCGACAAGTACATTGGAGCCGCCGCCAAGTACGGTGACAGGGAGCATGTTCTCTCGCGCCCATTGGGTGACAATCTCAAGGGAATTGTTGTCAGACACTTCAGCGTAGTACTCGGCAGCGCCACCAATAGAAAATGTGGTAAGCGGTGCAAGTGGTACGTGCGTGCGTACCAGTTCGGGTGGTGGTGTATTTAAGATTTTTGCTTCCATGGATGTGGTGCTAAGAATTGTGCAAAGACATCATGCTCAAGCGGAACCTTGGGGGTAAGGAGAGCATCTTCTGAGTCCTCTTCTAGAAAGACACAGTGCGGTATGTCAGCGCAAAGCGCAAGTGGTGTACATTCACTTCCTTCTCCGAGCGCAAGAGTTGCTGCGGTCGCAAGCGCATCAGCAACATTGAGTCGCTCAAACTTGAGTTTTCGTCCGAAGATATCTTCCGTCTCTCGATAATCATATAACGCCTTAAAACCGGCATGTCCAAGCGATACCCCGACGACACCATTACGCATCGGCATAGTCCTCGAATCAACAATGACCACACCGAGTTCTGTGACGGCATATCGCTCGATAAGAAATGCACGTATAGCGGCAGCTGCCGCAGCCGCATCTTTAGGCAATAGAACAAAGTACCCGTTGCCATTACTCTCGTCGATACCAGCACTGCTAGTGAAGACACCCTCGTAAATAGTGAAGAGTCTCGAATGAAGAAATGCCGGGTCTTTTTCGAGATAGCGATCTGCCTCCTCTTTAATAAGCGCTTCTTTTTGCGCACGTCGATTCGACTCATCAATTTTTATACACCTCCCCTGCCAGAGTGCGACCACTTTCGAACTCACAGCGACAACACTCTTCTCTGAAAGTGTTTTGATTGACTCTTTCAATACCGCCAAGAGATCGTCTTGTGGCGGTTGAAGTTTCCTCGTTTGTATTGGTGTAATCTGCATAAAAACAAACTTCAAAGAGAAGCCGTAGACTTTTTAGGGTATCAAATAAACAGCGCGTGAGTACCAATTCTCAAACTGGCTCACCTACCAACAACACCAGTGGGAGCGAGCTCCAAAATAAAGTGAAAGTCTAAAATGTGAGTGCCGCCACTGGCTGTGTCGAAAGACGAGCCAATTACATCATAGCACCTTTATGGTTCCTTAAACCAGGGTACTGCGGGGAAACGCTCCCAATGACCTGGGGTGGTGATTTTTGCTATACATTCTGTATAACGCAAAAATTTCTTACAGAAACAGTACACCTTCAGGATATTTTTCATTCTTCAAAATATCTCTGAAGGTCTTGCGGAGTGACTGGTGTCACTCCTCACCCACCTCCAGGGACCTGGGGTGGTGATTTTTGCTATACATTCTGTATAACGCAAAAATCCCCACCCCAGGGACCTTTGCGTAGACTTCACTATTTATAGAGGTCGCATACACGACACTCATATACAAGTATACCCTAACCACACATGACTGCAAGCGGTCTGTTCAAAAAACTATCGCAAATCTTCAATCATGGAAGTAAGATCCGCCGTATACTCAGGAAAATCTACCACCGCTTTTTCAAGTATAGCGATAGAACCGGTGACGTCACCGAGCTTCTCAAGTGTAGCTGCAAGACTTACCCGTGACTGTATGTCGGTGGGATCATCGACAATACGAGCTTCAAACATTTTGACAAGGAGCGGGTAATTTTCTGTGGTGTATGCCGCCTGCAGGGCGAGATCGTTAAGCAAAAACTCTTTCGAAGATCGCTCAGTAACAATGAGGGTATCGTAATACTCCGGTTCTTGGTTCAAGATTCGCGCTGTCACATACAGCGTGCGTGCATATTCATACGACTCATCAACCTCAAACGCTTCCTTAAAATACGAGACCGCCTTCCCATATTCACCAGACTGTAGAAAGACGAGACCTTGTTCAAACAAGATATGTTGCTTCTCTGGAGAAAGCTCGTGTGCACTGTTTAACTGAATGGTTGCTTCATCAAACTTGCCACTCATACGATATAGCAAACCGAGAAATACATGTAGACGCGCATCACCAGGCTTCGCTTCAATCTCTTTGAGAAGCTCGCTTTCCGCAAATGTAAACGCTCGCTGTTTTACTTCCGGAGATACTTCTGGCGACTGAAGTATGCTTTGCACCTTTAACATCAATTGTTCACGGATTTCTTGATCAGCAAACGATCCGCGCGCAAGGGCGATTTCAAAGGCAGACAATGACTGTTCCACCGAAGAAGCCGAGAGTGCATCAATAAGATCATTCGCCGCACGCAGGTTGGGCACATTGGTGTAATACACTACAATAATGAGCAGTACGCCCACAATTGGCGCAAAAACGTGCGCGACAGTATCGGGATTATAGATACGACCCCGTCGCGGGACACTATCCCTCGTCACTCGGGCATGAATAAACGCAAGTATCGAGGCGTAGAAGAGGTAGCTGACGATATTGTCGAATACGAAAAGGTTGTGAAAGAAGTACGCGGCAAGGACCCCCAGAAGAAGTCCTCGTTCCGCCACACTAAACGGCACCTCTTTGCCACGAAACGGCAATACCACAAGATAATAGAGCACTGCGGCCAACAGTGAGAAGTACGCGAGAAAACCGAGAATGCCTCCCGCTATCAGCCAATCGAAAATAATATTGTGCACGCGATCATACCACGCCTCCGCCCGATAGAGCGTCGGGCTGTAGCGTTCATTGAAAACGTAGTTGAAGTTTTCCTGCCCCCAGCCCAAAATCGGTCGTTCTTTAAACCCTTCGTACGCCATACCCCAAATGGCAAAACGAATATCACCCTCACTGAGACTAATGGACGCAACGCGTGCCAGGTACGGATTATTTTGGATGGGTGCACTATCTCGAAACGCGACAAACAACCCAACAAGGAGTGTGAGTAAGATGAGAACACCCGTGCCGACCTTCCGGTGTCGTACTTCTTTGTGCGCAAAAAAGGTGTAGAGTAGGGTAACAAACGTCCCACCAACGAGCCCGAGTATCGCGCCGCGAGTGGCGGTTTGAATGAGTAAGAAGACAAAGAGTGCAGTGAGGCCCCCGTAGAGATACTGGAGTCGCCGAGATGGTGTACGCACCACCATATATGCCGCAATACAGATGTGGAAGAGCATATACACCGCCATATAGGCAGAGTTGCCCAATGTACCATCAAGACGCCAACCGCCCTGATTGATGACAATGTTCCCGGATAACTGTTGAAACGCATAGAGCGACAAGATCACAGCGGCCGCAATGGTTGTATTAAAGAAACGATCCCACAGCTTGTCCGTTATCATCACACTGCCGAGCACAACAAAATACGCCAAGAGGTGCACAAGTGTCACAAACCCCTCCATGCGCTCGAAGTTGCTCCAAAAGCTCTTTAGTGGATATTCGCCAAACAAATCCGCAACAAACATCACACCGACAAGTGACACGAACCCTGTAAGGATCCATGAGAATCGGGGCCGATATCGCGGCTCGTAGAGCGCCAACAGCACCCATGCAGCGAGAACCACTTCAACAATAATCCGAAAAGCAAAGTTCTTTCCAGTAACGTACGGAAAGAAGAACGAATTAGCGATAATAAGCGGGATGAATGGCACAATAAAGACACCCCCATACATCACCCACTTAGCAAAATCTTTCATGATCGACACTATAGCATATTACCGAGAACCTCCTTGGGTGCGGTCAATACTGAGACCACGCCTGCGGAGATAGGTGAGTATCTCCTCAACCAGTATCTCCGGGGTCGTTCCTTCTGTTTGAAGGACGATTTCTGGGTTTTCGGGTACTTCATACGGATCATCGACACCAGTGAGTCCCGTTGTTTCCCCCTGACGCGCACGAGCATAGAGACCCTTGGTGTCACGTCGTTCACACTCTGCGAGCGAGGTGGCAACATATACCTCAATGAACGCGCTTTGCTGTGCTACAACACGATCGCGCACCCACCGCCGCGCAGCATGGTACGGCGCGATCAGTGCACAGAGCGCGATACCGCCATGTTTTGCAACTTCGGCAGCAACAAAACCTGCTCGCATAACATTCATGTCTCGATCCTCTTTTGAAAATCCAAGTCCGAGGGTGAGGTGGGTACGGATAACATCCCCATCAAGCAGTGTCACCTGCCGCGCATATTCACGCTCCAGTCTCTTAGCAAGAAGTGTCGAGAGCGTCGACTTCCCCGCCCCCGAGAGCCCAGTAAAAAACACTACCGTCCCCGCCTGGCCATTGGGTACAACATCTGATCTAATGTTAAAAGGGACATCCCGCATACATAACTTAAGAAAAAGAGATCGTAAGTATACACCATGCCGATAATTGAGATGTGATATTTGAAAGTATGCCGACAGCGCACTATAATCTGTAGACTGAACGAAAATTACAACACGATACACACTCCAAAAGTACTCTATATATATATATGTTTACCCGAATTCTTTCGATAGCTAGCCGTACATTACGCATGGATGCGTCAAAAGTGTTCCGACAGGGTTCTTGGGTCATAAGCGAAACAATGGTAACTGCTATCAGTAGCTTCCTGGTAATGGTGGTTATGGCGAATATACTCCCAAAGGATGTGTACGGAACATACAAATACATACTTGCTTTGGGAGCCATGCTTACAACTTTTTCCCTTACCGGCCTCCCCACTGCACTTACCCGAGCAATTGCGCAAGGATCGGATCGTTCTTTTGTACAGGGGTGTGTGTTAGGTCTACGCTGGAGTGTTGGTATTACCGTTGGTGCTACTGCTTGCGCCCTGTATTACCACTTCAATAACAACGACGTGATGGCTCTGGGACTACTATTCGCCGGTATCGCCCTCCCTGTAATTAAAAATTTTCAATTATACGAAAGCTACTTGTCAGGAACGTTGCATTTTAAACAGAAGACTATCATAGCCGGGTTGCAACAGTTATTTTTTGGTGTTCTGTTAGCTTCCGTGGCATATTTTTCCGGAAGTGTCCTCGTCCTTGTCGGTACATTTTTTTTCTCACAAGCGCTCGTGTACAGCGTTACCTTTGTATATGTACTAACCACATACCGACCGCGCACCAACGCAACACCGGAAACGTTCGAATACAGCAAACATCTCAGTGCTATGTCGATTTTGTCTGAAGTTGCAAACCAGATTGATGAGGTGCTCACATTCCACTTTTTGGGTGCGGCACAACTGGCAACATATACCGTAGCACTGAATCTGCCCAAACGATTGAAGGGCATCTTTTACAATTTCTCAAACATCATCCTTCCATACCTCAGCACCAAGGATGTACGCACCATACGAAAAACCGTTCCTCACAAAGTGTTCTTGCTCTTTTGTCTACTTTCCAGTGTCACACTCGTGTATATTCTCTCTGCTCCATATATCTTTACATACCTCTTTCCTCAATACACCGAAGCAGTCATCTATTCTCAAGTCGGCGCGCTCACCATACTCTTTACGAGCACCATGCCCTTCCGACAAGCACTTCTCGCTCACGCACAGAAACGTTCGCTGTATATATCACAAATAAGCATTCCTCTCTGTAAGATACTCCTCACCCTTATATTATTGCCACGTTACGGCATTTGGGGAGTGGTGACGGCACTACTACTTACTCGACTCTATAATAGTATATTGTATAGTATCCTTTTTATGCGCATGCGACTGTAATGAAACACTTTTTCGTACTTATCAAAAGAAAAATACGTAGCTTCTTTGGCTATACCGGTGGTTACTCGAAAGACAATAAGCAAACATACTTCGAGATACCCGAACTCGGAATCCGCGGAAGACGACCTGGTACAGACCTTGTTACACGACTGCAAGGAATGGACTTTCTACTCGGGCGAGCAAAAGGATATTCTGTGCTCGACGCAGGGTGCGCTGAAGGACTCATTGCGCGCGAGTTTTACCGACATGGCGCCGTATGTGTACACGGTCTCGATCTGCAAGATGTATCTGTCACAACAGCGCAAAAACTATTTCTGCAAGAACCCAACGGCGCGTATTATTTTGGGCAGGCAGACCTACTCAAGTGGGATGAGACAGTGACAACTAATACACACCTTCTCCCTTCGTACGATATTGTCCTACTCCTGAGTGTCTACGGTCACATAGTACGGAAGGACCGAAACGCTGCAGACAGTGCGCTTGCCGCGCTTGCCAGTATGACAAGACGGTTTTTCGCGGTACGTTCAACGGCGGTAATTCCCGAGAATTTAATTCTTGAGAAGGGTTTTGACATTGTCTATCGTGATCCGGCCCCAGACGCTAATGAACTCATTGTCTTTGGACGTACACACTAACGGGCACAGCGACGCAGATACCACAGAAGCCACCCCGCACATATAATACTCACCGCCCGCTCCCACACAGACAGCTCGCTCATCCACGCAGTATCAAGCGTGAGATGACGAGGTGTTTGGGTGCTACGAAGACGATTACCTGCTGGTTGATGCTGTTGACGCTCGAAAGACACCGCACCAAAGTCAGCAGGATCCAGTCCTGAAGCACGAAGAATACGATCCGTCGTTTCGCGTGGGTGTGCAACCAGCTCTTCATACAAAACAGTAATCGGTACCGTGTGCATGCGACGTGATGCTGCTCGTACTTTTATATTTTGTGTTACCCAAAACCACAGTATCACCCATACCGACTTGCCCTTCTTTTTACCTGAATACACCACACCGCGCACATCGCGCACGAGATGTATAATAATTGGGTTAACACTACCCCTATAGTAAAGCAGCTCGCATCTGTCTACGTTCTTTGATGAATCAACAAGCACAGTTGCCCCAGACTGCCGTCTAGCGTAATAGTAGACTGACTGTGCCGTCGCACAGTATTGCAAAAGATCAGTTTCTGCCATTGTACGACCGTCTCGTCGGATACAGTGATATCGAGATACACCCAAAAGTCCGCCCACAAGACCACGTATACATCGATATGTATCCTGCCGTATGTCGGAAGCATGTGTGCGAATCCATCCACCCCAAAATATACAACGATCAAGGGTCTCCCCGCACGCACACACCAACCCCTGATTATAGCTACTGACTAGCTTTTCGCATTCACCAAGCCCGCAAACGGTATCGTAAGTGCCCAAAAGCATATCGAGGACGGTTGAACCAGAGTGTCCTGCACCAAGAATGAAAATGACGTTATTCTTCTCCATAAGCAATCGCATTTAGTAAGACCTCAACGGTAGGGTCCACAAGAAATCGTCGAGTGAGCGTCTTCTGTTGAGACACAACATCCGAAATAAGTTTTTGTGTGTGTTCGAGATATTGTTCTACTTCTTCTTTGCTTTTTCCGCGCCATCGATGTGGAACACCGCGTTTCATGATACGTGCCTGTGCGTTCGGTGTGTCTTGGCGCAAGAGGATAACGGTATCAACCGGCGGCATACACTGTACCAAACGATAATGTGCCTCTGCATCAAATCGCGTCGGACTAAATATGAAGAGTCCGTGTAAACGCTGAAGTAGACCCTCATCAAATACCACCGTATACCCTCGATACGTATCCTTTGCATACGCATACTGTGCCACACGTTGTGCAAACCGACGCAACACAAGTGCAGTGTCTTTATACAAACCACTTCTCCACCTCTGCCACAGTACACGGCACAGCGGTCTGTATAATCGAGGTCTCGTTAATACAAATAGACAGAACCGTGTCCACCGATCAAGAAGCGGCGTGGGAATGTCATTCCCATAGACTATTCCACTATCATGACCCACTCGGTTACGAAGCTCGTTCACAAAAGTGGTCTTCCCTGATCCGGGAACACCCATTACTTCGATAATGCGTACAGCTTTTTCCATAGTGTTTTTTTTGCTTCAAGAAGAGCTTCTTCGCGAGAAGACTCACCATTTAAAATGGTAACGTGCCTATCTTCAGAAACAGCTTCTTCTAACAGCTTAAATTTGTGTTTCTTTTGCTCAATAGAGGTGTGTGTATCACGAGCTATTAACGAAGAGAGAGAGACTCGGACGTATATACTTTCCGTGGGAGGAATGACTTGTGTGTATATCTTCCGCTCGAGCACGCCCCACACACCCACCGCTCGTGGACCGTCTATTGTCGGCGTTTCGTGCCATAACATCGGCAATGGGTATCGGTCTGTAAGCACAATGGTGCCTCTGCGGGCCATTCGTGCAGCACTACGAGATTGATGCACTCTGTAGATGGCTGACCAGACGTGGAAAAGTCCGCCTTTGGGTGAAAGCGCGTAGCACACTCGACGAATACAACGATGTAAGAAGGTCTTCTTGGGAAGACCGAGATACACTACACGAACTGACAGCTTCCACCCTGCCCATGCAGCAAGCGCCTCGGTAAGCGTCGTCTTGCCGGAACCATCAACACCGATAAAAGCAAAAACCCCACCACGACCGACTATCGTCTTTTTTCTGTTTCGCACAATACGCCCAAGACAGAGTCTTCTGAGTGAGATGGTATTGATCATACACACACGTAATGCCAATGAGAGCAGCCAGAGTCGTATGATGGAAGCAGTACCTTCCCGTATGTGCTCATGTACTGATTTCAAAATGAAAGCCGAACAACCTGAAAAAATCTTTGGCGCCAGCGGTGCATGAGGGACCCGTTGTGACAACCACTCAACCTCTCTTATGATGTTCTCAGGATAGAGTGTGCGCCCCTTACAAAGTACACGCAACACCTGGCGAAGTGTGCTTTTCATCACAATGCGTGCAATCAACAATTCCTGTTCCTGGTGTGCGTTTATCACACGGACACCCTCAAGTACCTCGGTGTGCTCCATTGGATCAAACGCTGGTACTGTAAATATTTTTCTCTTTGTGGAACCAATAGGAAACACTGTATGTAGGTGTATGTGGAAAAGTGAACCAGACTGTTCACTAAAACCGAGCCAGTCCTCTGTACCCATTGCGTCTTTCTGGATTGTAAGAAGTAGCCAGCCCTCACGACGAAGCACGGCACGTGCCGTCTCAACAGCTGACGGCGGTATATATACATCAAGATCAGTTCTCCCCTGAAGACCCGCAAGAATATGCTCGTTACTCTTCCAGTGGCAATACGGAATATCTGCGCCATCAAGTGCTCTGAATATACCCTTGCAGTCCATAGTGACTCTAGTGTACTCAAATATACTACTCTGGCAATAAACTATCTGCGGAGGAGGGTATCAAATAATGAGCGGTATGCTGCGGAAACCGTCTTGATATCAAAAGAACGGATGTGTTCAAACGCCCGCTCTCCGAATACTTTGCGCTCTCTCTTACTCCACAATGCTATTTCGGCAATGCCCGCAGCAATATGTTCTGGATCGGACCCCACAATTCTCCCCACACGATCATCTGTTACCACCGCAGACACACCAGGGGCTTCGGTTGCCACAATCGGTACATTGAAAAACAGTGCCTCAAGCAGCACATTGGGAAACCCTTCATACAGAGAGACTAGCGTATACACATCAGCAATAGCGTAAAGGTTCTCGACATCATATCGACCTACGACGAAATGAATATGTGTCTGCGCGCGTTTCTTTTTTGCGTGCGCACGAAGAAAAGTTTCTCCTTCACCGAAACCCACCAACACGAGGTGCCACGACTGATGGGTCTTCCAGAAGAGTTCAAAAGCATCAATGAGCAGATCGAGTCGCTTCTTAGAATTAAAGCGTGCAACTGCAAGAACCACGCGGTCGGTTTTTTTGATACCTAGTGCTTCTTTTTCTGTGTGCGGTGAATTACTCAGCACCTTTTTAGCTTCCCACGCCTCAATATCGATACCATTTTCTATCACTTGCACAGACCCCTTCGGTAACCATGCAGCTTGCTCGGCTGCACGTGCCGCCTCTTGTGATACAGCAACGTAGACATCTGTGGCCGTCCAATAGAGGAGTGTGTTGAGCATCCGCTGTAGTACCGTACGTTCCGGGTACACGTTATGTTCTCGTGCTATAACCGCATAACCGAAAAAGTGCTTGAGAAGCCGAACGGCCGTATTCGACATAAATGCCGAAGAAACGACAATGTCGGGCGTGCTTGTTTTGAAGTGTGTATAGAGAGTCCGCAATAATTGAATACCGAAACCGCTCTTAAACGAATATTGCGTCACCGTGACCGACTGCGGCAGTGTAGCACGTATACTGCTTGTATCTACCGGAGTATTAAGTGTGATTATCTCGTAACGATACCGTTCATCACGCGCAAGGACTGTGAGCTGTTGCACCAGCTGCCGCTCCATTCCGCCTACAGATAACCCCGGAATAACATACGCTATTCGCCGTACGGGTTGCATGCTTGTGTTCTGCTTCATGTTTTTTTCTCGCACACAAACTTGAGATCCGCAGCAAAGAGATAGGGGGCTATTTTTGCAAAAAGACGGTACCGCGGGGGCACATACGTTTCGATAGCGACTATGTCGAAAAGTTCTGAGAGTACCGTGACTAACTCACGATAAGAAAAATGGTTGATGTGTGTTGGATCTTGAAGTGGTGTGCCACGCTTTATTCCTAAAAGGAATTTAATTCGGGATTGGAGACTGTACGCATGTGGCACGGTACCAATAAAAAGACCCCCTTGTACCAATGCTTGTGCCGCACGTTCGCATACCTTCCTAGGAAAATAGAGATGTTCGACAACTTCGCACGCAACAACCACATCGTAGGGTTGTTCCCCGATATCCCAGTCACTATTGAGGTCACCTTGAATCGTGTCGATACCAATCGTATCGTGAGCAATACGAAGTGCATCAGCGTCAATATCAAAACCGGTCACAGTATTGCCGGTGGCATAGGTAGCGGTGAGTTTCCCATCTCGACAACCAATATCAAGCACGCGTTTACCTGTTCCAATGTATCTCCGAAGAAATGATCCTCGGTCTTCTTGGAGTATCGCAAATCCCCTGCCGCGGCGCGCATTATGTGTTTCATACACCTCTTGGAGACCTGACCGCTTCATATGTATGCACTATTTAAACATATTTAACAGTGCAAATACATCATACCCACCACGAATCCAACGACCAATGGAGGCGGTGGACTGCCCGCGTTCGATGAGTGTGCGTGGTATATCAGTCGCTTCGTCTACAAAGAAGCCCGACTCCGCAGAATAGCAATGGGTATACCCCGCCTTTGTTGCACTGTTCCGACTTTCCTCCGAATAATCGCTGTGCCGACCAAATGGATACGCAAAGTCGGTAAGCGGTACACCAAGTTGCGACTCGAGTGCGTGTTTATTTTCGTGTATTTCTTTTTCAATGTCAGCCGCCGAAAGAGTCGAGAGCCGCGCATGAGTCACCGTATGCCCACCAATGGTGTGGCCGTGCGCAACAAGCATTGCCGCCCCCTCCCAGGTAAGAGCTGGCTTGGGGACGATGCACAGTCGTTCCTTGAAGAAGGCCTGCCGTGCCGCTTGGTCTTTCGCTTTGTTTAGAAGACCTGAAATAATGAAGAAAATCGCCGTGACACCATACTTCTCCAATACAGGAAGTGCTCGCGAGACCCAAGACGCATACCCATCATCAAAGGTTATCAGTACATTGATTCGTTCCAGATCAAACGCGCGCAAATGAAATTCCTCCGGGGTCAGTACATGAAAATCACGTACCAGAAACGCAATAGTGCGCTCGAACCACTCTACGTCTTTAATATGGTGAAAGGCGATCACTCGCACTAAGGGTCCGCGCCGCCTCGTTCGCGCACGGTGAAGCGCGCTGATACCCAAAAGTGTCAGCAACCAGATACTGCCGTCACGGATACGATGTTTGATGTGGACACTCATATATTCCACTCTTTACTCAAATCGCGACCAATCAGGGCACTCAATCGAATTACATCATCCCTGAAGTATCCTTTGAGATCCTGCGATGCAGATGGTCCTTCTTTTGGTCCCGCGCCAGTGTTAATGTTTCGGATAGTATCGGTCACACCACTTTTCTTTACGAAAAATACTAAAGCATCAAGACCGATGCGACGTAAAAACTCGGCTGTCCTGTGCATAAGCCGATCTACCCACACCACGCGCGGAGTACGCGCCGTGTTCACTCTCGTATACAGCATCGTCGGCACAAAGGTGGCATCGACATCCAAAAAACGATAGATAGATTGTATAAACGCGAGCTTGTCTGCATCAATGTCTTCATAGAGACATACGAGTATCTGTTCTTTGGAGAAATAGCGATAGTATCGTTCGAGCTGTTCGACGTATCGGCCTTGCTCAATACAGCTCGGCTCCTGTTCTCGATATGTTTCAAAACTGGTGCCCTTGGAAACCTCACCTGCCTTTATGGCATTTCGGTACTGCGAGTACGCACGGGTAATCGGGTTACGAAGAATAGCAATCAGTTTTGCGTTCGGATAATACTCCTTGATACGCGCCGGCGCTTCAGGTGAATAGAGGTACGAGGTGGAAAACTCTCCAGACCTTTTCTCTGGCGCACATCGCCTAAAGTGTGACTCGTACCAATCCTTTCCGTTACTGAAACGCTCTCGACTAAAAAAATGTAACTCTTTTACCGGCGCACAGACTTCGGGATGCTCATAGAGGCAGGCGTACACCCACGAAGTGCCTGATTTTTGTGCACCTAAACCGATAAAATCCACTACCATACTCCACTACCCTACACCAAAAATACGCGCTGGCAATGTCGTCAGTGAGTGATTCTCAACGATGGTTGCTCGAAGCTTTTGCGAAAGCTGCCGACGTTCTTGTTCAGAAAGTGCACAAACACGTTCAACAACAGCGCGATACGCTGCAACAGTATGTGCGCAAAAGAGACCGAACGGTTCGAGCAGTTCTTGAAACGCAACATTTGAGGTAATCGGGATGACTCCGCACGCCATTGCCTCAAGCACCACTTTATCCATACTGTTTGTTTGGGAGGGATTGAGCAGGATGCATGTTGACTGATATTCATGCACTAATTCTGTCTGGTTTTTTCCTCCGATAAAGGTGACTCGTTCTGTGACCGAAAGTGCCTTTGCTTTTTTTTGCAGTGCGGTGTGATATGTAGCGTCCACCAGCGGCCCCACAATGTTCAAATGGTATACAACACCCTCTTTTGCATATTCACCCACGAGCTGGATAGCGAGCTCAATATGTTTGACCGGCTGCACCCTTCCCACACACAGAAGAGCACTCGTGTCGCGGTGGGATTCTGTGTCGGTAAAGACTACAGTATCGATCGCCTGACCAATGACTTGTCGTCTGGGTGTACTGATAGGAAAACCGGACGCTGTTGAAGTATAAATGCGGTCAGTAAACCAACTTGCCACCCTACCCCAGATGTTTATATGCCCATGTGCTTTCCACCAGTAGAATTTCGTTTTTTTTAGTGCGCGTATACAAAAAAATGGCGCAGCGAGAATGTTATAGATTGCACCCATATGGTAAAAGACATATCCAACATCAGCACGTATGTAGTATCGCCAGAAGAAGCGGTAGAAGCGCGTTAGGTAAGTAAGA
>JAGQLY010000011.1 GCA_020428905.1 Candidatus Kaiserbacteria bacterium
AGGCGGCCGGGGCCGTCCCCACCGCCCCTGTCCACAGAACGCGACTAGCTCTTTAGTACAGCAATCTCACCCTCCATCACCGACAAATCTTTCTTCTTGAGGGTGAGCTTTTCTTGTGGCTTGCCGTTCGTTGATCCTTCTTCCTTGAGAAAGGCGTTCAATGCTGCAGCATCGTAGTGCATTGGGATGATACACCGTGCCTCAAGCTTAGTAGCAAGCTTTGACGCCTGTGGTACGCCAAGAACGTCACCGCCACCAATAGGGACAAAGAGTACATCAATATCTCCGAGCTCGCTTAAAATGTCGGTGCCAAGATTTTCGTCCCCAAGCGCACCCAAAAAGAGTATGTTGATGCCTTCGAGTACGACCTGGAAAATGGTGACATACTGTTCGGTGCCAGCGTAGGTTGTTTTGACACTGTAGCCACGTGCTGTAACGTCGCCAATTTCATATTCTCCCTCACAATCCACCACAAAGGGCACCTTTGTGCCATATGTTACTTCGTCAATACCATTTGAGTCGGGGTGCTGGAGCGAGACAAATGCAACATCCGCACCAAACTTAACTGGTGTAAGTTTGGACTTTTTTGAAATAGGATCAAACACGAGCGTCCGATCACCAAAGGTGACTTTGAAGCAGCGTCCGCCATGATATGTAATTACCATTGTGAGTGAGTATAGCAAAAACCCACGCCGCGCGCTACGCGCGCGGCGTGGGTTCCACTTTCCACACCCCATCAACGAACCCCATTGACTCATTAACACCAACACGCTATAGTTGCAAGTGAAGCCGGATCCTCGGCCTCACCGGGTAAAGCACCCGGTTTGTTCCAAACTGTTCCAAACAAAGAGGTCACACAATGAAATACTACGAAGAAATTTTCGACGACATCGCCCAGGCAGCTTGCGCGCCGCAGACTGTCGTCCTCCTCGCCGGCGATTCCCTGGACACCGCGTTGGCCTGAACTGCGCGGGACACAAACACGTCCCGCGAGCAAACCAAAGTCCTTCCCTCCGGGGAAGGACTTTTTACATATACACTTGTCATAATTTAACTGACCACACCTTTTGACTTTCCTCACCGATGTGCTAGAATCCTCCCACTCGAAAGAGTTATTAGTTCTAGCGGCATACACGTAACCCCGCCATCGCGGACCATGGCTATGAGCAACGGTTTGGTGGACACGTATCGCCGGATATACACACATAATGTCAACAGATAAACCATCGGTCCTTGACCGAATCACTTCCGTCATGAAGCGGGGTACTACAGCACATGACGAAGGAGACACTGCTCAAGAAGTAGTGGATGTAAAAGAAACCGGCCCACAGTCGGTAATGCAGCGCATTATTAATGAAAGCCCCGCTCTTCCTACTGAGGGTGATATTGTCGAGGGCACTGTGTCAGCTATCGGCCGTGCACGCGTCTACATAGAAATCCACCCATTCGGAAGCGGCCTCATCTTTGGTCGTGAGTTTATGAATGCACGCGACATTCTCCGCAAGGTCAGTGTCGGTGATACCATCGCAGCGAAAGTCGTCGAATCAAGCAACGAGGACGGCTACATCGAACTTTCACTCAAGGAAGCACGTCAGGCACTGATTTGGTCAGACGCAGAAGAGGCAGTGAAAAAGCAAACTATCATGCAAATCCCGGTTAAGGAGGCCAACAAAGGTGGACTCATCATTGAGTGGCAGGGTATTTCCGGATTCCTTCCTGCGTCACAACTTGCCGCAGAGCACTATCCACGCGTCGAAGACGGCGACAAAGACAAGATCCTCACCGCACTCAACGACCTCGTAGGAACATCACTCAACGTGATCATTATTACTGCCGACCAACGTGAAGGTAAGCTCATCTTTTCCGAAAAGGGTCCTCAAGAAAAGGAGGAGAAGGAAGAGAAAGTCAGTAAGTACAGTGTCGGCGATGTCCTTGGGGGCGAAGTTACCGGCGCAGTGGACTTTGGTGTCTTTGTAAAACTCGAAGAAGGTCTTGAGGGACTCGTACATATTTCAGAACTCGATTGGGGTCTGGTTGAGAACACTCGCAACCTCTATAAGGTCGGCGACAAGGTAGAAGTGAAGATCATCGAGGTGAAGGATGACAAAATCTCACTCTCTATCAAACAACTTAAAGAAAACCCATGGGTGTCTGCTGCGAAGAAGTACAAAAAAGACCAGCAGGTGCAGGGTGTCATCATCAAGTACAATAAACACGGTGCGCTTGCCTCTATCGAGGAAGGTGTTGCTGGACTGGTACATATCTCTGAATTTGAAAATGAGGCCGATCTCAAGAATCACCTCTCACTCGGACAGAGCTACACCTTTACCATTACCCTCTTTGAACCAAAGAATCAGCGTATGACGCTTTCGTACAAGAAAGACGCGTAACGGGTATGAGAAAATACCGCCGAGGCCCATGGGCCGCGGCGGTATTTTCGTATGGTGTATTAGTTATACATATTCATCGCCTGTGCTGCCCCATCGGCCACAATGGAAGCGAGGACGGTGCGCACCTCGGTATA
>JAGQLY010000012.1 GCA_020428905.1 Candidatus Kaiserbacteria bacterium
AAATGTACACAATTACACTTACTATCACTGTACCAAGAAATCTAAAACCACGAAATGTCCCGAACCTTGTATTCGCCAAGAGGAATTAGACAAACAGTTATCAGCGCTCATCAAATCAGTTTCTTTGCCCAAAGACTGGGCGGAGGAGCTAAACCGCATGGCGTTAGAGGAACATAAAAACTCCGCCCAGTCTTTGACTGCTTGTGTGAAAGAAAAAGGAAATAGAATATCTGAAATTTCAGAAAAGCTAGAGCGACTTCTTACTGGTTATCTCGACCAAGTAATTGACCAAGTGGACTACACCTCACAAAAAGCAAAACTATTGTCTGAAAAGAAGTCGCTCGAAGAAGAAATTTACAATCTTTCACACAAGCAGAATAATTGGCTCGAACCGATGAAAGAATGGATAAAAGACGCTCAAAACCTAAATGGAATCGAACGGGATACTGACCTTTTTGCAAAAAAGGTCAAAGCCAAAGAAATCTTTGGCTCGAACCTGCTTCTTGGCGAGAAAACAGTGCGCGTCGCCGAAGGCGACGCTCCAAATTTGTTAGGAAAAATAGGGGGAAATCAGTGGGACGCGCTTCGCGCGTCCCACTACTTGGCTTTGAAAAAGCCGATTCGTTCTGTATTGGTGTCTTTATTTTACCAAGCTCGCACCTATTTCCAAAATCGCTAACCTGACGAACGCCTCCGCGCCGCCGCAAAGCGGCGGCTACGCCTCAACAAAATTTTCTTCTGCATTTTTGATTTTTGCGCGCGCCCGTTTTCTTTTTTCAATTAAGGAAGAAGAAAATTTTGTTTCGGCGTTCTGCCCTCACGGGCAGGCGGAGGCTTAGTGCCAATTCGCCGCTCGGTTTGGGGTGTGGGCGGCTGAAATGGCTTAAAATCAGAGGTTTTTTACCCCAAACTTTAAGCATAGCAAATTGCTTGACAGAATGGAACAGATATGCTACAATTAACGCATAATTTAGGATGGTGAAAAACCTCTCAAATTAGCGAAAAAATAGCTCTTTGATAAGCGAGATTTAGCGAAAATTCCTCTGATGTTGCCGCTTGGTGAGTAGCGCGGTGGGTATCTAAACAAGGTATCTAGCGCGCTACTCATGTTGAGTGGCGACTCGCGGCGGTAAGCCGCAATTCACGCCCACGGCTCAAGAGCCACGGGCAAGAATGGAGGAAAGACAATGAAGCACATCATCCTGACCAACGCGTGGGAGTTCGGTACCGACCCGTTCCCGGCCTATCGGGCCAACCTGGTCTACGGTCGGAACAAGCGGGATCGCGAGTTCCTGCCGGTGAAGGACGTGACCCCGATGACGCAGTACACGGTCACGGCCGACTACGGCAAGACCAGCCTGTACATCGGTACGGACAAGGCGGCGGCCGAGGCGGCGAAGGCGAAGTACGACGCGGAGCAGAAGGCGAAGGCCGAGAGCTCCTCGTACTGGACGCCGACCGCCGACCTGAAGGCCGGACTGCCGACGCTCCCCGAGGGCAAGTTCCGCGTCATCAAGACGAAGGAGAAGGGCACCATCCTCGTGGTCCCCGGAAGCGACGACAGCAATCGTTGTCTCCTGTTCGTCGGGTGCGCGGGCGGGTTCCGCGGCGGTGTCGGCGTCATCAAGGACGGCACCACCGGCACGATTCTCAAGGAGTGCTCCGCGGGCAACGCCTGCGAGAGCTCGACCGAGGTGATCGTGCTCCTCGAGACCGGCCAGTCGGTCGCGTTCCACACGTCGGGTCGCCGCACCAATGAGGTGTACCTGTACACCCACAACGGCGCGGAGGTGGAGAAGAAGCACTTCTCCAAGTCCGAGTGGGACAACCGGAACGCGGTCTCGGCGCCGCCCACCGAGGACGCCGAGGTGCTCTAGTCCGCTTGCTCGCCGCACAACTCCAGTTCGAGGGTCTGGATTAACAAAACCCTCTCTGTAGGTAAGTGTGTACTTACCCTGATGAGTCCGAAGGGACGAAACAGAATTTGTACTTTTATAAAACTAGCGAATGGATTCCTCGTGAGTAGCACAGTGGACGTCTCAAAAGATTTCCAGTGTGCTACTCATGTCGAGTAGCCTCGAGGTGCGGAGAACGCACTAATTTCCCGCTCACGGACAAACAGTCCACGAGCAAGAAAACAGGAGGATAGAATGAACATCCAGATCAATCGCGGTTTCGTTGCCCAGTTCTCTGACCTCGCGCCAAAGAGCATCGCGCTCGACGGCTACGTGCAGGGTCCCGTCATCGACGTGGAGAGCGAGCGGTTCTCGTTGGCAACGGCTGGGTGATGGCCAAGAGCAACGACTTCATCTTCGATCTGCTCTAGAGCATGTTCAAAAACCCTCCGCCAACCTGTTCAGCATGATATTTGACATGGATATGTATACGAATGCTTCAGAGTGTTTTGGATACCATTCGTAGTCTTTTGAAAGTCTCCGGTAGTACCCAAACCAACCGAAGGTACGTTCCACCACCCACCTTCGTGGCAGAATGTGAAAGACTTTCGTTTCGGTCCGTTTGATAATTTCAATGGTTATGTTAAGGGTGGTGCGGATAGTCTCAATGAGTTTTCCGGTATACCCCTGGTCAGCAAAGATGGTTGTGATCTTTTCAAATGACGCGTGTACTTTGGCGAGTACCGTTTCAGCACTTGCACGGTCGGAGAGGTTTGCCTCGTGTACGACCACGGTGAGGAGGGGTCCGAGTGTATCGGTCACAATGTGGCGTTTCCTGCCATTCACCTTCTTCGCACCGTCGAAGCCAGAATGTCCAATGTTTGCAACAATCTTCACTGATTGGCTGTCAATGATTCCCGCAGTTGGTTCAGTGTTTTTGCCTACCTTCGTACGAACTTCCTTGCGTAGCTGGTTGTTGATGTTCTCAAACACATCAGCATCATCCCACTCTGTGAAATAGGTATACACTGTTTTCCAATGCGGCAGATCATGAGGCATCATGCGCCACTGTACTCCGGTGCGCGCAATATAGAGAATGGCATTGAGTATCTCACGGCGTTCGTACTTTGGAGGTCGACCTCCCGTGGTACTATTAGATTGTGATTCGGGAATGAGATCACTGATTAATTTCCACCGTGCATCCGATATATCGGTGTCGTAGCGAACCCGCTCTACGTGTTGAAGATTCATAAGGATATATCAAGTTTGAAGCTGGTATATCCTTATGATACTTCAACCACACCACCTGACCTGGTGGTTGTACAGGGTTTTCAGACATGCTCTAAATGGAATCGCACGGGATACTGACCTTTTTGCAAAAAAGGTCAAAGCCAAAGAAATCTTTGGCTCGAACCTGCTTCTTGGCGAGAAAACAGTGCGCGTCGCCGAAGGCGACGACCAAATCCACGGCGAAAAATCAAGCCAAACAGCATGGGCGGCACTTCGTGCCGCCCACGGTCTGGCTCTCAAAAAGCCGAAACGTTTTATCTTGGTGCCCCGAGCAGGAATCGAACCTACATTTCCTCCTTAGGACGGAGTTGTTCTATCCATTGAACTACCAGGGCGGATGCGGGAACTACTTTCTGGTTCGATTCCTCAATCGAACCTACCCTGAAACAGTCCCCCAGACTGTTTCAGTCCCGCGGACGGAGTTGTTCTATCCATTGAACTACCAGGGCGGGTTTGGTTACTCTACCATGAAAACACGCGGGCCGGAGGCCCGCGTGTTTTCATGGTTCTGTACCTTTCTTTCGTTACGCAATCTTGAGAAGTTCTTTCACTTTCGGTTCATCAAAACCCACTACTACATCATCACCAATCCGGATAACGGGAACGCCCATCTGGCCGGTCATTTCAATCATTTCTTGACGCTTTTCGGCATCTTCCATGACATTATGATCTTGAAATGAAACATTATTGGCGGTAAAAAACTCTTTTGCTGCGTGGCAAAAGTGACAGGTTGGGGTACTGTAGATAGTTACCTGTGTGTCCATATTCAGAAAAATATCTTAGATTTATTTCTAACACCACTAGTATACCGTGTCTGATGCTGTTTGGGTAGATACCCACAGCTACTGCATTACCAAAACTTTAAAAAGTCAAAGAGTCCCTTCTCTTCAGATACATCGTCGGGCATGGGTGAAGCCGCTTCAGAGCTTTTTCCATTGTCGAGCAAGATAATCACCTGCTCACCTTCTTTGGCCACATCAAACCGTTGACGGAGCTCCTCCTCCACACCACGTTCGTTCTGCATATGCCCCACCTTCTCTTCGAGTAGTGCGGCGCGCTGCTTAAGCAGTTCAAGTTCTTGTTCTTTTTGAAAACGTTTCTCTGCCATCTCACGTTCAACCGAAAATCGACGAAATGTGCTTATTGCCAATAGCACAATAAACAACACCAGGAGTGCAACCACCCACTTCGAATAGAGAATGTTTCGGAGTTTTCGTTTTTCGTAAAAGTCGAACATGTATTTAGAACGCGGGTTGCAATAGATACGTGGGTGGAAGTGGCGGGAAACGCTTCGCGTTTCCCGCCAAAACTAGTATACTACCATCTACATACCATAAGCTACACATCACAAACATGAGTCTCCTTTTTCACAAGAAAACGAAACGAATTATCAAGTGGGCATGGGGTATTTTTGCTCTCCTTATCGCCATCAGCATGATCTTCGCCTACTCCGGCGGCGCAGGACTGTTTTAACACCCTCACAACCCCACCAAAAACCTTTCGGTTAACCGAAAGGTTTTTGGTGGAACTTATGACACCAATCGTCTGTAATTCTTACAAGATCTATACACCTTTTAGGTAATCTGATTCACTTTTCCTTCAAACCACCGCAAAAGCTCACAAAGATAGACTTAGTCATCTTTAATCATTTTCATAAACACCTCTTGCGGGATGGTTACCCTGCCCCGCTCAAGCATCTTTTTCTTTCCTTTCTTTTGCTTTTCGCGCAGCTTCATCTTTCGAGTGATGTCACCGCCGTAAAGCTTCGCGGTTACATCTTTCTTGAGTGCCGAGAGGGTCTTTGATGCAATGAAACGCCCCATTGATCGTGCCTGGATCTTGGTCACAAACATCTGCCGCGGTAGTGTGTGGTAGAGCTTCTCTACCACGGCACGAGCATCGGTCTCCACCCTACGTACACCCACCACCCGAGAAAACGCCGGTACCAGCTCCTCTGCAACCAATACATCGAGCCGTGCCACATCTGCCGCCCGCATTTCAGCGATTTCGTATGAAAGTGACGCGTATCCACTCGTGACATTTTTGAGTTTGTCGAAGAAGTTGCGCATAAGTTCACGGAGCGGCATTTCAATAGTGAGCAGGTTGCGGCCATCACCAAATATTTCTGTATCAATCACCTGCGCCTCGTGATCGTAGAGAAGGGTCATTGTTGGACCAACATAATTGGGCGGAAGAATAATCTGTCCAAGTATCCACGGTTCGCGTACTGATACCTTGGCACCGTATTCAGGAAAACGTGACGCGGCATAAATATTTTCCACCTTCCCCCCCTCATGCGTTACTTCGTACACAATAGAAGGTGCGGTGATGATGATTTCGATGTTAAATTCACGACGCAGGCGCTCGGTCACAATTTCAAGATGGAGCATTCCCAAAAACCCGCACCGAAAACCACGCCCGAGGACTCCCGACGACTCTTCTTCATACGAGAGCGACGAGTCGGAAAGTTTGAGACGATCCAGTGCCTGCTTCAGCATTGTGAAGTCGTCTTGACTCTCCGGAAACACACTGGCCCAGACCACCGGCGGCACCGACTGGTACCCTGCGAGCGGCTCACGAGAACCCTTTTCAAGCGTGAGCGTATCCCCCACCGACGCGATACCCGGCTCTTTGATACCGGTCACGATATACCCTATCTCCCCTTCACTGAGCGCACTCGTCGGACGCTCCTCAGGAGAAAGTATACCTACTTCAAGTGCCTGGAATTGCTGCCCAGCAGCAAGAAATCGAAGCTGATCACCCTTTGTAACCACACCATCAAATACACGGAGGAAAACAATAACTCCACGATGATTCGAGTATTGAAAGTCGAAAATGAGACCACGAAACGAGTTTTGTGCCGCCGCCTGTGGCGGCGGCACCGTCTCACAAATAACATCAAGAAGCGCTGCGACTCCCTCACCTGTTTTCCCTGAAACATACTGCACCTCGCCTGGGTCACATCCCAAGAGGGCCACCACTTCGTCTGTAACCTCGGCCTTCCGCGCATGCGGTGCATCAATTTTGGTCAGGACGGGAATAATAGCGAGCTTCTGCGCCTTGGCCATCTCGAGTGTGGTGAGAGTCTGTGCCTGTATACCCTGCGTACTATCGACAAGCAACAATACGCCCTCGACTGCCTTGAGCGCACGGGACACTTCATATGAGAAGTCGATATGGCCGGGCGTATCAATCAAATTAAGTTCGTATACTTCACCACCATAGGTGTGTTCCATACGGACCGGCTGCATCTTAATAGTGATGCCACGTTCACGTTCAAGCTCCATGGAATCGAGTACTTGCGCCTTCATCTTGCGCGCCTCAACCGTGTGCGTCACCTCGAGCATACGATCAGCCAGCGTCGACTTGCCGTGGTCGATGTGAGCAATAATACTAAAATTACGAATCTGTCTCATGTATGTGGCACCCACTCTACCCTAGTCCCCTTAAACCGCCAAGTGGTCCTCATCTTGCGGGGCGACAACCTCCGTTTTAAAGATGCGCCGCTTCAGCGCTTCGGATACTTCACGAAGTTCCTCGTTACCTAACAAAAAATAGACGAGTGCCGTACCGCAGATTCCTGCGATACCCGCCAAGAACCCTTGGAGGAGGATGCCGAGAAGGAGTTCTGTGTGGAGTACCGAAACCAATATGTTAAGAGCAAAGTAGGCAACGACACCACCACCAAAACCCGCGAGTACCGTCTGCAGTGCGTGCCCACCAATAGTACGGAGCCGAATACGAAGCTCCTTACGCGCCAGAAGCACCAGTACTTTGGTACTTACGAGCATGGCAAAGCTGTACCCAAGCGGTAGTGCTAATACCTCAATACCAGAGACCCCCTCAAGACGCATCAGTGCCGCCAACCATTCAGCAAGGGCTGGCACCGACACCACCAATTGGTGACACGTGAGGGCAGCCCCCACTGCGCAAAGGGACGAGCCGAGCGTGACATAAAATGGCAACCGTGTGTTTCCGGCTGCATACAGTGCCCGTACGACCAACAGATATATGGCCTGCGCTGCAAGCGATAGCATAAAAAGTGCAAACACAGCCGCGGTGAGACGGGTATCGTCCCAATCAAATGCTCCCGACCCAAGCACCACGCGCACAAACTGTGCACGAATCACAATTGCAAGCGCAATTACCGGCACCGACCAAAAGAGAATGTGTCTCATTGCAGTCTCAATGTGTCTGGCAAACTGCGCGAATTGCCGCTCTGCGTAAAGTTGTGCCAATAGCGGGAACGCGGCAACCGAATAGCTCACCCCAATAATCGCAAGCGGCACAGACTGTAGATTGAATGCAAACTGAAACACCGACACCGACCCGACGGTCATACTGCCGGCCACCGCAATAAGCACGAGGAGTACCAGCTGATGAAGTGAAAGGGTAAGAGCACGAGGAATAGAGGTACGAAGAATGGGTGCTATCTCTTTCCAGGGAATAGATAGTG
>JAGQLY010000013.1 GCA_020428905.1 Candidatus Kaiserbacteria bacterium
AAAAATGACTTCTTTTCGAATAGGATTTTTGTCTTCACCCCCGAAGGAGACGTGATCGACAAAAATGACTTCTTTTCGAATAGGATTTTTGTCTTCACCCCCGAAGGAGACGTGATCGACCTACCCGTAGGTGCGTCCCCGATTGATTTTGCCTACGCGGTGCACTCCGAGATCGGTGACCGTACCTCGGGAGCAAAGGTGAACAACAAACTCGTTGGACTCGACACCCATCTCGCTAACGGTGACATCGTCGAGATCACTACCAAATCATCAAGTAAGCCAAGTCGTAAATGGCTTGAATATGCAAAGACCTCACTTGCCCAGCGTCGTATTCGTTCAGCGATTGGCGCTGAGAAGCCAACTACAAAGAAAAATTCTTAAGTGAATAGAGGTCCGGATCCTCCTTTTGCTCTGGTTCTGGAGTGTGCACCGGTACTTCCGCAGACGTTTCAACGACGATATTCTGTGACTCTTGTGTCGTTTCGGTAGACGGCATTTCTGACTCCTCTCCAACGACTGCGTCCGCCGACTCAGCATGAGTGGTCGGAAACTCCGTCATGGATGTAGTCGCTACGCCTGACACAGGCACTGATTCGGACACCTCCGAAACATCTATAACTGGTTCAAGCGGTGTCGCCTCCGTGAGCTGTTCAAGTTCGGGTGCCGAAGCAGTGATAGCTTCTGGCTTTTCCGCGGTGCTATGTGTGCCACCATTCACCAACTCCAGCAGCTTGTGCAAATCTTCTTGTGAGAAGTAGTCGATGCTAAGAGTACCTCCATAATCGGTCTTTGAAATTTGTACCCGCGTTCCCAATGTTTCAGTAAATTCTTTTTCGATAGCAATGAGCTCGGGGTCAGTATCTTTCCAAGTGCGCTTGCGTACTTTATCGGTCGCGATCTTACGCGCAATATGTTCCACTTCGCGCACTGACAATTTCTTGAGAAGCACCTCACGAAAGACTGTGTCCTGCTCTTCCGGTCGATCATTCAACATGAGGAGCGTTCGCGCGTGGCCATCATTGATATCACCTTGGCGCAGTGCGCTCAAGATGGTCTCGGGGAGTTGAAGGAGTCGGATTGAGTTTGAAACATACTCGCGACTACGTCCGACTTTTTGAGCTATCTGTACATGGGAGAGCTCAAAGTGGTCAGCGAGCTGTCGAAACGCAAGTGCACGATCAACGGGATTGAGGTCTTCACGCTGAAGGTTTTCAATGATCGCAAGTTCGAGCTTCATGAGCTCGGTCTCTTCTCCGCTTCGGATAATTACTGGTACCTGCGTGAGTCCGGCCATACGTGAGGCACGCAAACGACGCTCGCCGGCAATGAGCTCATACTCACTTGAGAACGCGCCATCTGCACGTGGGATTTCTTTGCGTGTCACCACAAGCGGCTGCAAGATACCGTACATCCGTATCGATTCAGAGAGTTCCTTTATCTTTGATTCATCAAATTCGCGCCGCGGCTGAAACGGGTTAGGAACGATTTTTTCTACCTCCACCCAAAAAATTGAATTACCCTCGTATGCCATTGTCGCCATTTTAACACACTGTTCTCTTGGTGCTCCTGTTTATAACTTTCAATATATCTGGTAGACTCGTATCCAATCAAAGACATGAGGTCATTTGATGGGCGTGTGGCGGAATTGGTATACGCGTACGACTCAAAATCGTATCTCGCAAGGGATGAGGGTTCGACTCCCTCCACGCCCACCAAATGTACTTGTGACCAGAGAGTGACGTGAAGAAAAACCCGACGCCTACGGCGTCGGGTTTTTCGTTCCCACTTCCCTTTCTCGCAGCCTAGATTTTACCGACCAAATCAAGTCCCGGATGGAGCGTATCATCGCCTTCCTGCCAGCTTGCCGGACACACATTGCCCGGATGTTCATTTACATATTTTGCAGCTTTGGTCTTGCGGAACGTCTCAGCTGCACTACGACCAATTGCGTCGTGGTTTATTTCGATACAACGAATCACACCTTCCGGATCAATAATGAAGGTCGCGCGGTGCGTCACCCCTTCATCAGGGATAAGAACGCCAAAAAGTTCCGCTACTGCGTGTGATGGGTCGGCACCCATTGGATATGTAATTGTTTTGATTGCCGGTGAGTTATCGTGCCACGCCTTGTGTACCTCAATAGTGTCGGTCGACATTGAGATCACTTCTACATTTTCCGCCTGAAAGCGTTCGTAATGCTTCTGCATATCTTCAAGCTCAGTCGGGCAAATGAATGTGAAGTCTTTCGGATAAAACACGAGCACCACCCACTTTCCACGAAGCTCCTTAAAGCTCAGTGAGTGCTCTTCCTCGTTGTGAAATACGGGAAAAGAAACGTCTTCCGGCACCACTTCACCGACAGTGAGTGGTCCCCAGAGATCATCGTAAGTTAATTCATCCATCATAGGGTAAAAATTATCGTAACTAAATGAGCTGTTATAATACCATGCGTAATGAACGCATTCAAAAAAAAGTCCTCCGGTCTTCCCAAGGTACTTGTGGTTGTCGGTCCAACGGCCTCCGGCAAGACAGGGCTTGCCATTACCCTTGCAAAAAAATACAACGGTGAGGTCGTATCTGCTGATTCACGCCAGGTATACACCGGCCTCGACATTGGAAGCGGCAAGGTTACGCGGGAAGAGATGCGGGGTGTACCACACCACCTCCTCGACGTCGCCGACCCACGCGAGGTCTATACCATATCTGATTTTGTTCGCGATGGTCGTAAGGCAATCGCAAGTATTCACAAAAAGAAAAAGGTGCCTATTATTGCTGGTGGTACCTTTTTTTATGTCGATGCACTCATCGGTACCATACAGGCACCGGAGGTGCCTCCCAACCCGACCCTCAGAGACGAACTCAACGCACAGAGCACCGAGAGTCTCTATACCATACTCCTCGAACAGGACCCACGACGTGCGACCGACATTGATCCCCACAACAAACGACGTATCATTCGTGCACTCGAGGTGGTGCATGCCCTCGGGAAGGTTCCTAAACAAGAGGCGAAGACGATGTACGATGCATATATCATCGGTATAGAGACCAATAAGAACACTCTGAGAAAACAGATTCATAATCGTCTTATCGCTCGTATGAACAATGGCATGATTGAGGAAGCAAAGCGGCTGTGCCAAGAGGGTGTACCTTATGAACGCATGGACGAACTCGGACTCGAGTATCGCTACCTCGCCAAATATTTACAAAAACAACTAACAAAAGACGAGCTGATCGACACGCTTGAGACAAAAATAGCTCAATTTGCAAAACGTCAAATGACCTGGCTTCGGCATATGTCCGGCGTACACTGGTACGCATGTGATGAGGAAGCGAAAATTTTTGAGACCATTGGTGCGTTTCTGGGTGAGAGTGTAATGGGAAGATAACCTCGCCCCGCTCTTAAGATATCTCCGAACAGCCACGAGTCCTCGTGACCCTCGCAAAAATACGAAAAAATCGAAGCTGCGCAGGCTCGCTTCGATTTTTTCATTTTGCGGGTCCACGAGGACTCGAACCTCGGCTACTGGTTTTGGAGACCAGTGTTCTACCACTAAACTATAGACCCGTTACGCTATGCTGTAGCATGGTAAGCGAGGAGCTCGCTCCAGTCAAATGTTATCTAAGACGTGACAATGCAATCCCAGTGTTCGTTGCTCGTACCAATATCCTCACGAACACAGAAAGTTTTTGTCCCCCTATTGAGCCGCCCCCGCCGACCGCCGACCGTAGCATCTGAAAAGGTACCGCCGTTCATATATTGATTGACAGAATCAGTGGGACGAATGTCATATTTATCACCACCACCATGCGTTCCTGGGGCAGTACCTCCCATGTGCCCTATCTCCGTACCACCAGTCACCACAACGTCACAATTTCCGCCACACTCATTTTTGAAATCGACTATTGATTGCACTGTTTTCGGCTTCATACCATCAAGAGAAGTACAGTCTTTTTGATTTCTATGGGGACAATCACCACTCGCACTTACGCCAATACCAGCCGCTTGGAGAGTTGCAAAATTTTTAAGATGGGAAGGTGTTCCGCCCACATTTGCAGTAAGCAACGAGGCGCCTCCCTTGCTACTATTGAGTTCCCCTCCGCTGGTGTATCCGGCAGCCGAATCTTGCGTCCCTACAACCGAACCCTGATCAACACACTGTATCTGATTCCACGGACCATACTCACCACCAATAGAGTCTCCCACAAATGCTTTCATGAGTGTGTCAATGACGAGCCATGCACCGAGAATAATAACGATACCAATAAGCGCGTTCCAGATCATACCCTTTGCCTGTTCGAGTTCGCCGGTGTTACCTGCGGCCATTGTCATACGGAAGCCGGCCCAGGCGATAATGACACCTGCCACCACGACTGAGAAGCCAATGAGCCAGCGGAGCACTTTCTGTGCAAGGGTAACCAGGTGACACGCATTGCAATCTGGACCGGTGCACGGCACCAATCCTGTGTCGCCGTTGGCAAATGACGAAGTTTGATTGTTTGTTGCTGAAGGAATGATGGTTGGTGTGATTGGTATGACCATTCCTCCCGAAGTATCTGTTCCACCCACAGATGAACCCGTTGAATTGCTCCCTGACCCACTGGTAGTACCGCCCCCCGATGACTGATCCGTCGAACCGCCAGTACCAGCCCCACCCGTCGTACCTGTTTGACTTGAAGATGTGCCACCGGAACTGCTTGTTGAACCGCTTGTAGACCCTGGCGTACTACCTGATGAGCCGCCAGGCGTTGTGCCAGAACCACCCGTCGAACCTGAGGTACCCCCCGAAGATCCACTCGTTGAACCACCTGTAGAGCCCGGCGTGCTGCCTGATGACGAAGTCTGTTCTGGTTCAACAGTCAACTTTCGAATTGCAGATGCTGCTGGGGTACGGTACCAAATATCGAACGTCTGATCAGGAAAATTCGTCCAGGGGAAATCCCACACCTCAACAAGTCCCGAGAAGCCAGCATCGAGCAGCGTTCCATCCCAGTCATAGTACCGATACCCAGGATCAACAAAGGTGCCCCGGTACGGTACTGTCACGTCTCCCCCATTCAGTACAATATATGGTTTCGCTCCGGTTGTGAGAAACGCATTGAGTCGATCTTGTTCTGCTTGTGTCAGCAGGTCACGCGGTACGTCTACTCCATTTATTTTTACAGGAACACCTGCTTGGGTAAACCATCCCGTTGCCGTGCCCAACCCCATCTGAGTAGCGAGTTCTGAAATCCTCGCCTCCAAGATCTCTTGGGCGGTCACCGGCCCGCCGATAATAACTTCACGCGTTAAGCGAAAATCGGGTATCTCATACACGATAGAAAAAGTCTGTCCGCCGACATTTGTTGAAACAGAACCGGTCACTACTGCGACACCCGTTGTCTCATCGCCAAGTACTGTGCCGTTCCAATCATAAAAGGTATACCCGGGTTCAACGAATGTCGATCCTACCGGAATTCGCATCGAAGATTCACCTTCAAGTACGAAGAAAGGATGCCTACCCTCTGTCAACCATGCATTAACTCGAGCGCGCTCGGCAGGTGTAAGGAGTTCGTTCGGAACCGCAACACCGTTTATTTCCCGCACAACATTCGTGAGCCAAAAGTACCAAGTGTTTACCCGATCAAAGCCCATCTGGCCAGCAAGCTGGATTACACGTGCCTGTACACCTTCCAGCACCGTTTCTGCCCGTACGGGTACTACCATAGAAAAAGTACCTACAAGAAAAAGAAGGGCCACAAGAAAGCGTAGTGACATTTTCATTTCTTAGTATTGTATCACGCAGATTAGACAGCTATACACAACCTTTCCACCACGGACAACTTGTGATACGGTGGTGGTTCCCATGTTGGTTGACGATTATCAATCACAGCAATCTGTCAGATTTTCAGTCTGATAGAATACACAGGCAGAGGAACGCGTACACAATTACATATATGCGTCGGTGGTGGAGTGGATAGAAAGTGAAGTTGATTCATTTTCTATCCGGTCTACGAGCGATAGCGAGTAGATTGGCTGATGTGAGCAACAGCGAACAAGCCAAGGGAGGACAATGAAATTGACTACATGACGTTCAGCAAAATGTAGAAAATTTAAACAATCCTTCTTTAACAATATAATGACCATGCGTCGGTGGTGGAGTGGTCAATCACAACAGACTGTAAATCTGTCGGCTTCGGCCTTCGCTGGTTCGAATCCAGCCCGGCGCACCAATATAGAACTATGCGGTCTTCGACCGACTTCCTCATGGGCGGCCCACAGGGCCGCCCACCAAATGGCTTCCAAAAAGCCGTCTAGTTTTATTCTGGTGTCTCTACTCAATACCTACACCGAAACGGCTGTTTTACGCGATGCCTTTTTGTGTGTCGGCTTCATAGTGCGACCTTTTTTTGCGGCAACGAAGTTGAGTTCGCCGTTTTTAATACTGACGGACACACTACCGCCTTGGAGCATTCCCTCCCCCACCATCATGGAAGCAACCGGGGTCAGAATCTTTGATTGAATAACACGCTTCAGTGGTCGTGCACCAAACCGTGGGTCGTATCCCTCCTTAGCAATATAGTCAAGCACATCGGTAGTGACAGTGAGCTTAATTTCTTTTTGGGCGAGACGATCCTTTACGATATCCACCTGCATTTCTACAATCTTACGGATAGTTTCGGTACTCAAGATATCGAAGATAATGATCTCATCGAGTCGATTGAGAAACTCCGGACGGAAGAAATTCTTGAGACTTTCAAGCACCTTGTCTTTTGCTTGTGCATACTGGGACGCATCGTCACTCTTACTTGAGAAGCCAAACTTGCTCATGCGGTCGATGTGTTCAGCGCCAATGTTTGAGGTCATGATGATGACCGTGTTCTTGAAGTTCACCTTGCGCCCTTTTGCATCGGTAAGGTGTCCCGAATCAAGGACCTGAAGCAATATGTTAAATACTTCCGGGTGCGCTTTCTCAATCTCATCGAGCAGTATAACGGAGTATGGGCGATGACGAACGATTTCTGTGATCGTCCCTCCTTCCTCGTGCCCAACATAGCCCGGAGGCGAACCAATGATCTTGGAGACAGAATGCTTCTCCATGTATTCACTCATATCGACACGAACCAGCGCACTTTCGTCATCGAACATAAACTCAGCAAGCGCCTTGGAGAGCTCGGTCTTACCCACACCAGTCGGCCCCAAAAAGAGGAACGAACCAATAGGACGGTTGGGGTCGGCAATGCCGGCACGAGAACGCTTCACCGCATCTGCAATACGCTTCACCGCATCGTCTTGACCTACCACTTTCTCCTTAAGAACATCCTCCATGCGCGCAAGCTTCTTAGCTTCTGCTTCGAGCATGCGCGCAACCGGAACGCCTGTCCAGCGTGACACAACACCAGCAACATCTTCTTCAGTCACTTCTTCTTTGAGAAGACGACGAGTACGTTGCAACTTGCGGAGTTTGTCTGACTTTGTTTCGAGCTGTTTTTCAATTTTAGGAATGTTGTCATAACGGATTTCTGCTGCACGCGTGAGATCAGCCATTGCTTCAGCAGCATCTGCAGCGAGTCGCAACTCTTCGAGCTGCTTTTTCATTTCGCGAATTTCATTAACCGCATCCTTTTCATTATTCCACTTAGTCTCGAGAGCGGAGGTCTTTTGTTTCAATTCACCGATTTCTTTGTCGATTTCACGAAGTCGTTTGCGGATTTTTGTCTTGTGTTCTGCCGCCTCTTCTTCTTTTTTAAGTGCCTCTTTTTCTATTTCGAGACGACGCACCAGACGGTCCGACGCTACCAACTCTTCCGGCTTGTTTTCAAGAGATATGCGAAGCGCGGATGCTGCTTCGTCGATAAGATCAACGGCCTTGTCTGGCAAAAAACGATCTGTAATATACCGACTGGAAAGGTTCACGGCCGAGACAATTGCATCATCGGTGATACGGACCCCGTGGAAAATCTCGTACTTTTCTGCAAGACCACGAAGAATAGCAACCGTATCCTCCACCGACGGCTCGTTTACAAACACCGGCTGAAAGCGGCGAGTGAGCGCGGGATCACGTTCAATATGCTTCTGATATTCCTTGAGTGTGGTCGCGCCAATAACACGCAGCTCGCCGCGCGCGAGCGCAGGCTTCAACATGTTTGACGCATCCATCGAACCCTCTGCCTGTCCGGCACCTACGATAGTATGAAGCTCGTCGATGAAGAGAATAACTTCACCCTTCGATTGCTCCACTTCTTTCATGACCGATTTGAGACGGTCTTCAAACTCTCCACGAAACTTTGTACCAGCAACAAGGAGTCCGAGGTCGAGGGAAAGAATTTCTTTTTCTTTAACTGACTCTGGTACATTGCCCTGCACGATAGCAGACGCCAGACCTTCGGCGATTGCAGTCTTTCCTACTCCTGCCTCACCAATGAGAACTGGATTGTTCTTGGTGCGTCGAGAAAGTATTTGGATCACCCGTTGAATCTCAACATCACGTCCAATGACGGGATCGAGTTTGTTTTCCTGTGCAAGCTTGGTAAGGTTGCGCGTGTATTTGGTAAGGGCGCGGTATTTTTTGGGAGTTTGAGGATCGTCGGCACTTTGGGTGCGTACATCTTGGAGTGCATTCTCAACTTGTTTTTTGTTGATACCAGAACGCTGCAACACTTCTACCGCAGGACCCGGGTGCTCGAGCAATGCCAAAAAGAGGTGTTCGACACCAATATACGAATCGTTCAGTTCCTGTGCGATACGTCCCGACTGTTCGAGTGCTTGTGCAAGGTCGGGTGTAAGGTAAAGCTGATACGACTGTGAGATCGTCTGACCCGCATCAGGACTCTCAAGTGACTCAAGAAGAAGGTCGGTGAAGGCGATAACATCGATATCAAGGCGATCCAAAAGCGAAATGACGGTATTCTCATCCTGCATAACAAGCGCAGTAAGAAGGTGCGCCGGACTGACATGATTTTGACCGCGCTCAATAGCAAGCTCATGAGCTTTTCGGATTGCCTCCTTTGCGCGTGATGTGAAGTTTTGAAAGTTAGGCATAGAAAACTAATTCCATTATACGTGACAGACTACGCGCGAGTAAAGCTGACAGTCTGTCTCATGTGGTACTAGAGATGTTACAATAATTTTCTTGTATGTCAATGTTTTAGGCCCTATCCCTGACGACTGTTCTCAAACGCACGCATGTGTGCGACGTGTGCAGCGAGTAGGTTGGCCGCTTTTTTGAGTTCGTGTTTGGTTGTGTTCTCACCGAGAGAAAAACGGATGCTAGAAGTCGCACGCGTATCGTCACCAGTGAGTACACGGACGACACTGGAGCCAGCGCTAGATGCGCCGGCGCAGGCACTCTTGGTGGACGCTGCAACGCCCTGTGTGTCGAGCACGACTACTGCGTATTCACTGTCTATACCGGGAATGGAAATGTTTACATTGTTGGCGACACGGTGTTCTGTCGAACCGTTGAGTGTCACGCCTGGTATGTGCGTAAGCAGACGGTGGACCAGGAAGTCGCGGAGCGAGGCCACAGCCTCGCTCCGCGACTTCCACGCCCGCACAGCGCGCGCAATTGCTGCCACACATCCTATGATGAGTGGTGTATTTTCTGTTCCAGCGCGAAGGCCACGTTCTTGTCCGCCACCAACCATCTGTGGCGCAAGACCATCCCCACTTCGCTGGAGTGCAAGGATGCCCACGCCCTTTGGTCCATAACACTTCCCCGCATCAAGTGTCATACTACTGACACCAAGCGAGTCCATCTGGATGGGGAGCCAAAGCGGTGCCTGACTCGCATCGAGGTGCACGTGTATTTTCTTTCCGCACGTGACGGCATACGTACGTACACGATGTGTGACACGTTTCACATCTTCGACAGTTCCGACTTCGGAGTTCACATATGAACACACTACGAGTGCGGTGTGTATGCTCAGTGCTGCCTCAAGTACAGAGACATCAATGCGACCATCTTCTCCTACCGACACATATCGAACCGTGACTCCACGCTCGGCAAGCACTTCAAGTGCACGAAGAATTGAAGGATGTTCAATTGCGGTTGCGATAATTTCGATTTCTTCGATTTTTCTTCCCTCTCGTATGAGCGCATCAACTACCCCAAACAACGCGAGATTGTTAGACTCGGTGCCGCTTGCAGTAAAAATGACGCCGGACGGACGGACGCGTAGGAGACGCGCGAGCTTCGCTCGCGCGTCCTCAATCGCTCGTCGTGCAGCTACCCCCTCAGCATGGATAGCGCTTGCATTGCCGTATTCTTCACTAAAATATGGCCGCATCGCTCTGGCCACTTCGGGCGCCACCGGAGTCGCCGCAGCATGATCTAGATATATACGTTTATTTTTTCGAAATAATTGCATTGGTGTTCACTACTATAGCCGAGATTTCGTGATATTGACAGTCGGCATACTTGGTGGACTATTGGGGCCAGAAACGGTATACTCGAGCACATCATGAACTGTTGCCCCTTGGGCCTTTTTGGTTCAGGTAATATCCACCCCGTATGTCACATCAAGCTGTACAGCCGAATACTATTCCACGTCCGCCGGTTGCGGTTGTTATGGGGCATATTGACCATGGAAAATCAAAGCTGCTCGACTATATTCGCAACTCAAACGTAGTCGACGGCGAAGCGGGCGGTATTACCCAACATCTCTCCGCCTATGTCGTCGAACACACCACGAGTGAGGGTGAGAAAAAAAAGATCACCTTTCTCGACACACCAGGCCACGAAGCATTTCAACAGATGCGCCTCCGTGGCGCGGATGTGGCCGACGTTGCTATTTTGATTGTCTCAGCAGAAGACGGTGTAAAGCCGCAGACACTCGAGGCACTTGCGAGTATCAAACAGGCGCATATCCCCTACATTGTCGCAATCAACAAAATAGACAAACCCGGGGCTGATGTGCCGCGCACCCAAGCAAGTCTCATTGAGAACGAGATATACATTGAGGGCATGGGTGGTGACATTCCGTGGGTCGCTATCTCTGCAAAAGAAGGAACGGGAGTCACTGAGCTCCTCGACCTCCTCATCCTTACCGCAGAACTTGCGGAACTAACCGGCGACCCCAGCGTACCCGCAGCAGGCCGCGTGATTGAGGGTCATCTTGATGTGAAGCGAGGCAACACCGGCACACTCTTGATCAAAAACGGTACCCTCACCAAGGGTTCATTTGTAGTTTCGGGTGCATCATACGCCCCGGTACGTATTATGGAAAACTGGAACGGCGAGACCGTCGATGAAGCAGGACTGTCCGAACCGGTTGGTATTGTTGGTTTCACCACTGTGCCGCGTGTCGGCGCATCTTTTACTACCGTTACCTCAAAGAAAGAAGCCGAGCAAGCCGTCGCCTCCCACACTGAAGAACACGAAGCAGCCATCTCATACACTGACTCAGAGCTGCCGGTGATTCCGGTTCTCATCAAGGCAGATGTACTCGGGACCATTGACGCTATCCGACATGAAATCGGCAAACTCGACTCTGATCGTGTCATTGTGCGCGTCATTGATGCTGGTGTGGGTAATGTTACCGCCAGCGATGTACAGAACGTCAGCGCAACCGAAAACGCGATTATTGTCGGCTTTAACGTAAAGGTAGAGCGGGCGGCGATTGATCTCGCTGAGCGACTCGATGTTGAAATCGACACCTTCAGTATTATCTATGAACTTTCTGAATGGTTAGAGAATGCACTCAAAAACCGCACTCCAAAACGCGAGGAGCAACGCGTAACCGGCCGAGCGAAGATATTAAAACACTTCAGCACACAAAAGAATGCACATGTGCTCGGCGCTCGACACGAAGAAGGTTCACTTGCTTCCGGACAGACAGTACGCATACTCCGCAGAGACATTGAGATCGGCATGGGAACGCTCAAGAACCTTCAGCAACAAAAATCAAATGTGAACACTATCACCGACGGGGAGTTTGGTATGCAAATGGATGCCAAGATAGAACCCGCTCCCGGAGACTACATTGAAGCGTTTGAAACTGTTATCACCTAGGCGCATGCATCAGAAACCATTCGACAGACACGACCGCGTAAAGTCGCTCATTACTGAAATTGTCGCCTCCTTTATTCGTGACGAAGCAAATCCGGAACCACTCATTACACTCACCCGCCTCGATATTTCTCCTGACTATCGTAAGGCGACAGTGGCAATCACTACCATCCCGGAGGGGGGTGAACAAGACGCACTCATATTTTTGAAACGAAAAGGCAGCGAGATTCGGAAACGCGTCATGAAGCAGAGCAATCTAAAAATCGTGCCACATATTGATTTTGAAATTGATTACGGCGAGCGACATCGGCAACACATAGACGATCTGCTGCGGCAAGAGGGTGAGATCTAAAAAAAACACTGTGGCCGCCGCGAGCTCCTCGCGGCGGCCGTTATTTCTCTGTTTCCCCCACCGACCTACGTCGGTGAGGGGGTTATCCTTCCTTGATCCATATTGAGGGCGAATTTCCATTCCCCTCTTTCGAGGTTCTTCGGTACCCACATCCCTGATGAGTGGGTGCCGTCGGGATCATCACGCGGCCCAACAAGGATGTATATTTCTCCGGAAAAAACATCCCAGTTGGTTTGCGTTACCAAGACTTCCCGTCGCATCCCCACTTCGCGACTCTTGAGCGGTGTGGGAAACGAGCAGGATGTTTTCCCGTGCGATGCCGCAATCGCATGCCGCGCACCGTCCTGGAAGCCGCCCTCATACCACGTCAGACCAAACACCGCTGGTGTTTCCCCGGTGTCTGCGCAGAGCCGCAAAAAGGCGCCTCCGCCCAACACTCCGTGAGCAATTGTGCCGCCACCCAACAAGAACACTAGGGCGACCACAGCGGGAACCCGACCTTTTATTCTGAACATGTCACCACCTCCTGGGGGGTATGGGTGATTTCAATTCCATGTTCGTTATACACCTCACACCTACGTCGCGTCAAACACGCGCTCTATCTTGGTTTCCGAGAGCGCAGTATGGTACAGTAGCGTGTGCACAGTGCATGAGTTGTGCAACAAAATGGAAAGTTGCCGGCCAGGTGGCGAAGTAGGTACCAGATGCTGGGAGCATGTGGTACCGGAGGTCTTAGACCTCAGCGTTACCCTGAGCCGTGTGGAAAGAGGACATAGTTAAGCTGCCGGCCAGGTGGCGAAGTGGTAACGCTGAGGTCTGCAAAACCTCCATGCACGGGTTCGATTCCCGTCCTGGCCTCACGTCTCAGGACGGTAATCGAACGAATTCTTACAGAATCAGTACACCTTGCCGACAGTTTGTTTACCTTCGGTCACAAACTGTCTGGCAAGGTCTTGCGAAAGCGCCCCGCGCTTTCTCACCCATCCTGGCCTCAAGTGAGCAGAGCGAGTCGTTTGGGGAATCGAAGGAGCTTATTTTATATCGTATACTTACTCCATATGCCGGGGTGGTGAAATTGGTAGACACGAGGGACTTAAAATCCCTTGCCGAGTTACATTGGCGTGCGGGTTCGATTCCCGCCCCCGGCACCAGAATTTGACTCAGCGGTTTTTGACCAACGGACGCATGGGCGGCGCACAGCGCCGACCATGCTGTTTCGCCTGATTTTGAAACGCTTTTGAGCGCGCAAGCGCACACTGTTTTGTTTTGGAGGAGGAGGTTCGAGCCAAAGATTTCTTTGGCGGCGACCTTTTTAGCAAAAAGGTCGCAATCAGAAGCAATTTTGTCCAGATTTTGAGCGTCTTTTATCCATTCTTTCATCGGTTCGAGCCAATTATTCTGCTTGTGTGAAAGATTGTAAATTTCTTCTTCGAGCGACTTCTTTTCGGAAAGGAGTTTAGCTTTCTCCGCTCGATATACTTCGCGCTCAATATCTTGCTCCAGGTATCCATCAAGAAGTCGCTCCAGTTTTTGCGAGATGGCAGAGATTCTCGCTTCCGTCTCTTTCACACAAGCAGTCAAAGAAACTGATTTGATGAGCGCTGATAACTGTTTGTCTAATTCCTCTTGGCGAATACAAGGTTCGGGACATTTCGTGGTTTTAGATTTCTTGGTACAGTGATAGTAAGTGTAATTGTGTACATTT
>JAGQLY010000002.1 GCA_020428905.1 Candidatus Kaiserbacteria bacterium
AAGACGCTCCAATTCTGCCGAAGAAATGAGATCAAGCGAGCGTTCCGGCACCTTGGCGAGCTCGATACGCTCCGGGTTGAGCGACGCGACATTCCGCTTGCGGAGGTACTTAAGAAACGCCCGCAGAGCGATGAGGTAGTAGTTTTGTGTTTTACGCTTAAGGGTGTCCGTCTGACGACCTTGCTTGGTACCTGGTTGACGGTTGAGCCAAAGACGGTACTCTCGCACCATGTTTTCGGTTATTGCTTTGGGGTTGTCGGTCTTTGCATAGTCGAGAAAGCGGGTGAGGTAGTGATCGTAGTTGCTCACCGTATGCAAACTACGCCCCTTTTCTATTTCAAGGTATTCAAGAAATTCTCGTTTGAGGTCTTGGAGTGACATAGGACTTCTATAGTGTACCGTATACGTCGCACAATGTTATACGGCGACTCCGTACATACATTCGATCCAGCACTACAGCAGGGGTTGCAAAATATGTCAATCTATGGTAGAATAGAGTTACTTCGCTCAATTATTGTAGTGTCCGCTGACGGTGCGTATCTACACCGAACATGCGCGAAATAAGGAATTATGTTAACAAAACGAAAGAAAGAAAACGCACTTAAGGAGGTGCGCCGACATGATAGCGACACCGGTTCTCCGGAAGCACAGGTGGCACTCCTTACCAAGCAGATTGACGAGCTTTCTAAACACCTCAAGAAGAATAGGAAAGACTTTCACTCACGCCGCGGTCTCTTGCAGATGGTCGCCGACCGACGCAAGCACCTTCGGTATCTTGAACGAAAGGACGCAAAAGCCCATAGGGCGCTCGTAAAAAAATTCGGACTCAAGGCGTAACGGACAGCATACTGATGCGCGGGCGTTTCTTCTTTGGAAGAAACGCCCGTATCCGTATCGTCACTAACGTATTCCGCGTGCTGCGGTATACTACTCGGGGGAGCATTGTTTCTATACGCAACACCTCTCTCCCTGGCGAAATTATTTTATACGAATTGTAATTGTTATTTACATGTCTGTTATCAAACATGAAGATCAACGTGTTGCTGTATTTATCGACACACAAAACCTCTATCACAGTGCAAAAAACCTCTACAAAGCAAAGGTGAACTTCGACGCAGTAGTGAAGGCCGCTGTGGGTGGACGCAAACTTATTCGCGCTATTTCCTACGTGGTCACCACCGAAACCGGGGAGGAGCAGTCCTTTTTCGAGGCGCTCGAAAAAATCGGTATCGAGGTTAAGACCAAAGATCTCCAAATCTTCTTTGGTGGTGCCAAGAAAGCCGATTGGGATGTCGGTATGGCGATCGACGCAATCAAACATTCCCATAAAGTAGACGCCATTGTGCTCGCAACCGGAGACGGGGACTTCATACCACTTGTTGAGTATGTCAAAAATCACGGTTGTCAGGTAGAAGCGATTTCTTTTGGTAAATCCTCGTCATCTCGACTTCGAGAAGTTGTAGACGACTTTATCGATATGGACGTCGACCCAAAACAGTTTCTTATTGGTGCCCGCGGCGGCAATCGCTTCAAGCGCAGTATCAAAAAAGTAGTCGGCACAGATACCGACGAGCTCTAAGGATCGATCCCAAGCCGCCGGCGCCCTTCGGGCGCCGGCGGTTTTCTTTTCCTTTAGTTTTGCTACACTCTACTAGCATTACCAACGAGCGATTTGGGTACCAGCTTTTCATGTACTGAAAATCTGCAACTCGTATCGCTCACAACAGCACAAACAATGGAGAAAAAAACATACACGACCACGATCGGCGGCGAAACACTGACCGCCGAATTTACCAACCTCACTAATCAGGCGCATGGATCAGTCATTCTCAAAATGGAGGAGACAGTGGTCTTGGTCACTGCCGTTATGGGCGAGGAGGAGAAAGCGGGCATGCCATACTTCCCGCTTTCGGTTGAATTCGAGGAGAAGTACTATGCTGCCGGACAAATTCTTGGGAGTCGCTTTATGCGTCGCGAGGGTCGCCCCAGCGACGGGGCGGTACTTTCAGCGCGCATCGTCGATCGCACCATTCGGCCTCTGTTCGACCACAGTATTCGCTTTGATGTACAAGTTGTCATCTCGGTACTCGCAATGGGGAAGCGTGATCCTGATGTTCTTGGTGTGATAGGTGCGTCACTCGCACTTGGTACCTCCAACATTCCATGGGGCGGACCGGTGGGTGCGGTTCGTATTGGCAAACGCAATGATACCGGAGATATGGTTGTTAACCCAACATATCAAGAACGGGAAGCGGGTGGGCTCGCGTACGAGGTCCTCGCCTGCGGCAAAGACGGTAACGTGAATATGATCGAAACAGCAGGACATGAGATACACGAAGAAGATATTGTAGCTGCACTTACTGAGTCGGTTGCACTCAACACCGCACTGGAGACTTGGCAAAAAGAAATTATTGCCGAGATCGGAAGAGAGAAGCGTGTCCTCGCCCCAACTCCAATCCCCGAAGAAGTACGCACACTCTTTGAGACCGAAATCGCACCCAAAATCTCGGGCGTGCTTTTCTCAAATCGCTCAGGCAAGGGTCATCTCTATGCGCTCAAAAAAGAGTGGCTCACACTTCTTGGTGAACGCGTTGAAGGCGCGGACACTGCGCAAGCGGGAGATCTCTTTGAGCATGCGATTGATGCCGAGCTTCACCGAGGAGCTATTGAAGACGGTGTCCGCGCCGACGGTCGTGGTATGGATGAAGTGCGTGAGCTCTATGCACAAGCGGGAGGTATTTCGCCCGCACTTCACGGAAGCGGTATCTTCTACCGCGGTGAGACACATATCTTTACCGCACTTACCCTCGGCGGCCCCGACGATTCACAAATTCTCGACACCATCGAAGAGGACGGAACGAAGAAGCACTTCATGCACCACTACAATTTCCCACCATTTTCTGTGGGGGAGGCAGGACGTGTTGGCGGCTTCAATCGACGCATGATCGGCCACGGTGCACTCGCCGAAAAAGCACTCGCTGCGGTGATCCCTCCGAAAGAGCAGTTCCCGTATACCATTCGTCTCGTTTCTGAAACGATGGCCTCAAACGGCTCGAGCTCAATGGGATCGGTCTGTGCTTCAACACTCGCGCTCCTTGATGGTGGTGTGCCGATACTTCGACCGGTTGCGGGTATCGCGTCGGGTCTCATGATGAAAAGTCCAACCGAGTATACACTCCTCACAGATATCCAGGGACCAGAAGACGAGTATGGCGACATGGACTTCAAGGTCGCAGGAACACGTGAGGGTATCACTGCAATTCAGATGGATATCAAGGTAGACGGCATCCCCGTACCAATCCTCGCCGAAGCGCTCGAGAAGGCACGACTCGCGCGACTGCAGATTCTTGATGTGCTTGAGCAGGAGATTGCCACTCCGCGTCCAGACATTTCCCCGCGCGCACCAAAGATTGTGGTACTCACTATTGACCCCGACCAAATCGGCCTGGTAATCGGCAGTGGCGGCAAAACGATCAACGGCATCAAAGATGACACCGGCGTCGAAGAAATCACCATCGAAGATGATGGTACTGTCTACATCACCGGCAAAAACGGTACAGCCGAAGCGGCCGAGGTTCGCATTCGCGACCTCACTCGCATCTTCGTGGTGGGCGAACGACTTGATGCGACCATCACCCGCATTGCCGACTTCGGCGCATTCGCAAAACTCAATGATCAGAACGAGGGACTCATTCATGTTTCTGAAATCGCACCATTCCGAATTGAGAAGGTGGGTGCTGTGCTCTCTGTTGGAGAGGTCGTGCCGGTTGTTGTGTCGAAAGTAGAGGATGGAAAAATCGGTCTCTCGATTAAACGCGCCGATGAGGACTTTCTGGCGCGGAAGGGGATAACACCATCTGCACCAAAGCGACCAACACCGTAGGTGCTCCCTTTTGAGAAACGCGCGCCCACTGGAGTGGGCGCGCGTTTCTTTTCATGCCATACTACACAGCAGTATGTCGGAACCAACACAACACACAGCCAACACCACCTCCGAACCGCGTGCATATCAGAAACAACACTCGGTCCTTACGAACGAGGGGGATGTGTTTGATATCATTGGTGCCGAAAAAGGGATCGTCGAACAGGGCACCATCGTGACCGACAAAAAACGCGAACGTCGATCGATGTGGTCGGTCGTACGTGACGCATCGAAGGAGTGGGCTGGGGGGGCGAGGTCCCGCGTAGAACAGCTACCAATTTTTACCAAAGAGCCGGGGCTTACTGTTGCTGATCCCCGCGAGCGCGTCGAGGTCATCACTGAAGCGGCAACCTTCGGCAAACAACGCCCCTCAGATGATCACAAATCGGTCATCTCCCGCATCAAAACACTAGAGAGTGACGCCCGTCATATATCGCACCAACCAATCACGCTCAGGGAGGCGCCGAAACCCAGACCAGCTCAGTGGGGGCACTTTGTGGGAGAAACAGCAACACAACCGAGAACGATTCCTCCCGAGCGTTCCACACCACCGCCGGCCCCGCTACCGACGGCACCCCCAACACCCAAACCGCTGCCGACAGCTCCATCTGCCCCACAACAAAGCGCCCCAGAAACCACCGCATCAGCAGTGTTCCACGGTGCATCACAGCAAGAAAAGAGCGTGCCGAGAGTTTCCCGTCGCACAACGAGTATCCTTCACGCATTCTTTGCGCACCGAAAGTCACTTGCTGTCGGGCTCCTTGGCGTGCTCCTCATTGGCAGCGGAACATCGTGGTATCTTGCTCGTCCAACACAACCGGTCGCCACAGAACCTCCCGCAGCACCGTCGTTTTTCCCAGTAACGCTTCAGACACCAATCCTACTGAACCCGTCCACCGGCACGTTCCACGAAAGTCTTGCCGCACATCGAAACATCAATACGAGCGAAATAGAACAACTCTACCCAGTGGTGACCGTTGGCAGCTCCACCCCAACAACCACGAGTGAGCTGTTGTCGGTACTTGCACCACACCTCAATCCGGCACTCGCGCGTACCGCAGACGAAACCAGTATGGTTGGGTTTGTGACTGTGGACGAGAAGCGTGAGCCATTCATCATCATATCGGTACCTTCGTTTGATACCACCTTCGGAAGCATGCTTGCCTGGGAAGCACAGCTCACGACGGACCTGTACCCCTTCTTTTCCGTGACACACACCGCCTCCTTCTCCGACATCCAAATTGAAGGACAGAGTATGCGCGCGCAGTATTTCACACCGGGTACCACTGCTGCAGTCTACGGATTTGTCGGACGAAACTTTCTTATCATCACAGAAACGCCGAACGCCTTTGTGACACTTTCTCTCCTGATACAACAAAGCATCGCTCCGTGATACCATACACAAGTATCAACACTTAACCTCACAATCATGTCCATCGATACTGCCGCATATAAGACAAAGTTGCTCGCGATGCAAGACGAACTTACTACAGAACTCTCGACGGTCGGTATTCACAACCCTGAGGTCGAAAGCGACTGGATCGCCATACCGGAAGAAATGAACGAGACACTTCCTGACCTAAACGATGCTGCCGACCGTGTCGAGGAATGGGACGAGCGTCGGGCGCTCGTAGCAACACTCGAGAACCGTTACAACGCGATCAAGCGTGCACTCAAAAAAATCGAAGACGGTGGGTACGGTGTCTGTGAACTCGGCGGAGAAACGATCGAGGAGGCGCGCCTTGCAGCAAACCCAGCCGCACGCACCTGCATGACACACAAAGAATCCGAATCTGAACTTCCTGCATAACACTCTATGGCAATAGCACGTGCAGTTTCCATACAACCCTCAGTTACTCGCGGCGATGTGGTCACGATAGAAACAGACCTTTCTCGGGGTCTGTATTCGTTTGCTGTTGTTGGTCTTCCCGGTAAGGCGGTCGAGGAGGCGCGCGATCGTGTCGGTAGCGCAATTAAAAATTCTGGCTTTACCTCACCAAAGAGTGAAAATCAAAAGGTGGTCGTCTCGCTCGCGCCAGCTGATCTCAAGAAGGAGGGGTCGTTGTTCGACCTCCCGATTGCACTCTCATATTTGGTCGCTGCACAAAAGGTGCACGCCGACCTGACCCACACCATCTTGGTCGGTGAGCTCGGTCTTGACGGTACACTGCGTCCGGTCCGTGGTGTGTTGCAGATTGCGCAAGCGGCGGCACAAAAAGGCTTCGTGGAAGTGGTCGTCCCGAAAGAGAACGAACGTGAAGCGGCACTCATTCCGAACATTCGTGTCATTGGATCAACAACACTCATTGAAGTCGTTAGGCACCTCGATCACACTCGCGACGATCACGCCCGTATCGCTACAACTCCACCTACCGATATACCCGACGGCTGGCATGAAGGGACCGTACGTCTTGAGGATATCCGCGGACAAGAGAGTGCTAAACGCGGACTCATCATTGGTGCAGCCGGACGACACAACAGTCTCATGGTCGGTCCGCCTGGCACCGGTAAGACCATGCTCGCCCGCACCTTTCAGTCGCTCTTGCCGCCGCTTTCAACCGACGAGGCACTCGAAGTGTGTGCGATTCATTCTATCGCTGGCGAACCGGGAACCATTTCCTCCCAACCACCATTCCGAGCACCCCATCATACCGCCTCACACACCTCGCTCGTAGGTGGCGGTGCCAACCCACGCCCCGGAGAGGTCACTTTGGCGCACCGCGGCGTACTCTTTCTCGACGAACTACCTGAATTTGAACGAAGAAGCATCGACGCACTGCGCCAGCCGCTTGAGGATAGGGTGGTATCAATTTCCCGAGTTCAGTCATCGGCGCTCTTTCCTGCGGACTTCATTCTTGTCGCCGCACTCAACCCCTCTCGTGGCGGAGATGCGGGCGCCGACTATGCATCCCAGATGCTAGAAACCTACAAAAACAAAATCTCCGGCCCCATACTCGACCGTATTGATTTGTGGCTTCCGGTACCGCACGTTGACTACAATACGCTGACAGCAAAGCGCGAACGTTCTGCTGTCTCAGATGAAACGACACGCGCTCGCGCACAGATAGCGGCGGCACGACGACGTCAGGCAGAACGATTTAAAAGTGTCGGTATCACTACGAACGCCGAAATGTCGGCTCGCGATATTGAGACATTCATTGAGCTTTCTAATGAAGTACGCGATCTCCTTAAAACATCCGCACAAAAACTGAAACTTTCTCCGCGCAGTTACCATCGGCTTATTAAGGTCGCCCGGACAATCGCAGACCTCGGTGGGGAAGACACACTTGCCCCCACCCACGTACTCGAGGCGCTCCAGTACCGAGTGAACATGTAGCCCGACTTGAACTAGGCGCCGATCGGCGTATAGTACAGAGGTACTCCTATGCGCTTTAATGTCTTTCTTATTCTTATACTAGTCGGTGTCGGTGGCATCATTTACTACAAAGACGGCGGTCATGTGCCGGAAGGGATGGTCGGTTGGTTTGAGAAATCTGAAGACATTGCCGAGGACGAGCCGGAGACCGCAGCGACATCCGGCAGCTCGCAGACAGCTACCCCAAACACGCCAATCCTTTCGGGGGAACCGAATTCCGAACCAGTCGGAACCTTCACTCCTAGTCCGCCTCTCGCTGAATACTATGAACCGCTGTCTCCCTATGCGGGTAGGGTAACTCTTAAGAAGGGTGGTGCCTCGGCAACTGATGTTGACAAAGAGTACATCGAGCTCGTTGCCGCTTCGAGCAACGACGCCGCTCTCACTATTTCTGATTGGACAATCGAAAGCGTACCGACGCAACGCACCGAGGAAATTCCTCAGGGGATACGCACACTCGAAAGCACCTACTATCGATCAACAAAGCCCCTCACTCTTTTACCCGGAGAACAAGCATACCTCGTGACCGGTAAATCACCACTCTTCGTATCCTTTAGAGAAAATCGCTGCACTGGCTATCTCACCAACACACGGACTTTCACACCAAATCTTGGGAAGCGCTGTCCGCTCCCTACCGACGAACTCCTGCGCTATGGAGAGAATATTCGTGACGACGATGACCGCTGTTATACCTTCGTCTCCGACATACGTCAGTGCGAAACGACGAGTGATGCTGAGCTCGATGCGGCCCGACTCCCCATGAGCTGTGACCAATTTATTGAAAACACCCTGAGCTACGATGGTTGTGTTGACACACACAAGACAGACACTGATTTCTTTACGTCAGGCGGTTGGCGTATCTATTTGGGTGCATCACGCGAATTGTGGTTGAGCACACATGAGACCATTCGACTACGCGACGCCGATGGCGGCGTGGTTGCTGTGCTACAGTACTAACATATGAATCTTTCAGTGCTTTGGGACCTGCGCGGCATCATGCGAAGGCACACTCTTTCGCTTATAGGTTCGTATACCGACGACGATGCCATCATCTTTGAGTTTACCCTCCCCAAAGGCCTGCGCTGGGAAGCGGGACAACACGGCCTGTTCACACTCCCGCGAAAAAAGGTGCACGGCCAGCGGTGGCGCGCCTTTAGTATCGCCTCTGTACCAGAAGAAGGTTGTGTTCGTATTGCCACAAAGATACCCGAAACACCAAGCAGCTTCAAGCAGGTACTCCGGTCATTCGTGCCCGGAGACACTATTACTCTCTACGGACCGTATGGGTGGCTTCGTCTTCAGGATACCACCACCCCAGTGATATGCGTCGCAGGCGGCATTGGCATCACACCATTTCGTGCCCTCTTTAAATCATTCGAGCAAACGAACACACGAATTGTGGAACTTGTATACGCATGTCCGCAGACATACTACTTCAAAGAATTTCTCGATGAGGTGGCACAGAAAGACCCTCACATACGCATCACCTATACACGTACCGTAGAGGAGACCAACGCGGCAATAACACAGGCAGTCCATGCGCACGGAACAGAAAGTTATTACCTGATTTCAGGAGCCCCCGGCATGATCAAAGGTGTGGGCGCACTACTTCGTGCACAAAGGGTGCCTCGACAGCGTATTCTCTCAGATTCTTTCCGTGGGTACTAACGATGCAACGATAAAACCACGGGGGCCAACGGCTCCCGCGGTTTTATCGTGTCCTTAAAACGGATTGCTGGCGCCACGAACCTCGAAGTGGAGGTGTGGTCCGGTTGACCGTCCGGTATTACCCACATATCCAATAGTCTCTCCTTGCGATACCGAATCGCCTAACGCTACCGCTAGGGAGCTCATGTGCGCATAGAGCGTTTGGGTGCCATTTGCATGATGCACCACCACGTAGAGACCGTACCCACCGTTGTAGCCAGAACCTTTTGCGACGATCACATCGCCTGCCGCAGCCGCGCGTATTGGCGCTCCGACCGATGCACCAAGGTCAACCGCGTTATATCCGTGAATACCTTGGGTGCGGACCGATCCGGGAAGTGGGTTAATGTATCCGGCACTACCACTTCCTGTCGCTACCACGCGCTGTCCGCCGCCGGCACCACTTGTCTGTACCGTCGTGTGCATCGCACCGCCCGGAATAACCACCGTGTCGCCGACACTGATGTCATTGGCTGAAGCAAGTTGGTTATATGCAAGAATGTCTTCAACATCGCCATCGTACTTCTTTGCAATAGAAGAAACAGTGTCTCCCGCCTTCACCACATGCTGTACGCCAGTAATAGGAAGAATAATGAGCGTATCTCCTGGCTGAATAATTTCTGGGTCTCTAATATCGTTGGCCCACAGCACCGTCTTCGCACTCACGTCAAACATTTCTGCGATTTGAGAAAGTGTGTCGGCGGGGCGTACTACGTACAAACTAATCTCTCCTCCCGAGGTGCGCGACTTGGCATCTGTATCATTCGTATCAATATCACCACTTGGCACTAACGCACCATCTTCAACTAAAACATCACCGCCCCCTGCCGCTGAATCACGATCAATTGCACGCGTTGCCTTAAGTAGCGCCACCGTCTGTGCCCCCGCAACTTGCGGCTGCGATACCGCAACAGCGGTCTCGTTTTGCAAAAAGAGGGAAGAAAAAACACCTGCGTGGACGGACACAGGAACAGCAACTATCAAAAAGAGCGGCACGAACTCAAGAATGAGACGACTCGCTCGTTGGTATACCATCCGACCCAGAGATACCGTATATGAGGGTTCGGAATCTTGATTACTTGGTTTAATACGCGTCTATTAGTGGCCTCGCCGCACTGCTGTCGCTACGGAAATAGTCCTCCCAAAACAAAAAAGCATACATGCTGCTCTTTTCATACCACGCTGGTATAAAACAATGATACCGAAGCGGGTGCGGTCTGCAACCTTGCCAGATTTTGTTGTCCACAGTGTGCTGCGAATGTTATATCGGTGGCTTACCCACAGTCTTTTTTTGGTATTGACAGCGGTGTATATCAACGATGTAACGGTCTATCCCTCTGTGTTCTGGGGTTTCTCACTAGGCGCTTCTTCTGCTCCACGATATAGTGTGAGACACACCGTTCTATGGATCAACATTCGTATCTTGATGGACTTAATACCGAGCAGCGTGCCGCGGTAGAACATATCGAGGGACCGCTCTTGGTGCTTGCGGGAGCTGGCTCGGGGAAGACACGAGTGATCACCTATCGCATCATTCACCTCATAGAAAAAGGGGTTGCTCCACAGAATATCCTTGCTGTAACCTTCACCAACAAAGCCGCTGCCGAGATGCGTGAGCGGGTGCGTGAGCTTCTTGTACAGCACGCGCCTGCGGCGCGTGCTGTACAAGAAGCACTTCCTACCATTTCTACCTTCCACGCCCTTGGAGTACGCATGCTGCGCGAACAACATCATGCCCTCGGCCTCAAGAAACACTTCTCAATTTTTGATAAAAGTGACTCGTCGCGAACGGTGAAGCGTGCCCTCGAGGCAGCGGGATACAGCCCCAAACAATTTGAGCCGCGTAAAATCCTATCTCTTATCAGTCGCGCAAAAGGTGGCGGCCTCTCTCAAACAGAGTACGCGGGGGGCACTCGTTCATATGTCGAACGTGTTGCTGCTGAGGTCTGGAAGCACTACGAACAGGCCCTCCGCGCAGAAGACGCGCTCGATTTTGACGACCTGTTGCTTAAAACATTTGATATGTTGCGCAGCCGCCCGAACATACTGGCACAGTATCGGGAGCGCTTCGCCTACGTACATATTGATGAGTACCAGGACACCAACACTGTGCAGTACGACATCGCGCGCCTTCTCGCGGGAGAAAAGCAAAACCTCTGTGTCGTTGGTGATGTCGATCAAAACATCTACTCGTGGCGTGGCGCTGACATCAAGAACATTTTGCAGTTCGAACGACATTTCCCGGGGGCTAAAATTGTTCTTCTGGAAGAAAATTATCGTTCGACACAGACCATCATCGCGGCCTCAAATGACATAATTGAGAAAAATGTGAACCGTCCGGCAAAAACCGTCTTCACCAAAAACCAAGAAGGGGAACCACTATCGCTCTATGCTGCACTTGGGGGACAGGAGGAAGCTGAGCATGTCGCGCTTACCGCAAAAGACCTTATGAGAAGTGGTGCGTCCGCCTCGGATATTGCGGTACTGTTTCGAACAAACTTCCAATCGCGTGCGCTCGAGGAGGCGTTCATCAACTTTGGTGTACCGTATCAGGTTTTGGGAACCCGATTTTTTGAGCGGAAAGAGATTAAGGATACTATTTCTTTTTTGCGCCTTGCACTCAACCCCCAGAGTGTCTCAGACCTCGTACGTGTCGTAAATATGCCACCGCGCGGTATCGGGAAGGTGACTGTACTGAAACTTGTCGAGGGAAAGCGTGAGCTCATCACTGGAAAGACTGCAGAGAAAGTGGCGGTCTTTGAATCCTTAATGCGTGACATTGGCGAGATTGCCGTGACCAAGACCCTGGCCGAGACATTGAAATTCATCCTCACACGGAGCGGCCTTGAAGAACATCTCCGCAAAGATGGTGGGGAGGGCCTTGAACGCCTTGAGAACATTCGGGAATTGGTGACGCTTGCCTCACGTTATGCTGAGTACGATCACGAAGAGGCGCTGGAACGATTTCTTGAGGATGTTGCACTTCAAAGTGACCAGGACGAACTCAAAAGTAAGGAAGATCAAGACGCAGTCCGTCTCATGACAGTGCACGCCGCCAAAGGGCTCGAGTTTCCGTATGTATTCATCACCGGCCTTGAGGAAGGACTCTTTCCACACGAACGATTATCCGACCCGTCCGCCGGTCCAGCTGGAGACGTCGACACTGAGGAAGAGCGCCGACTCTTTTACGTCGCACTCACCAGAGCCAAGAAAAAAGTCTTTCTTTCATTTGCACACATGCGTACCATTTTTGGCAGTCAGCGAGTCAATGTTCCCTCTTCTTTCTTGGGAGATATCAGTGGTGATCTCATCCAGCACAACAATCCCTCCGAATCCGGATATGAAACTGCCATTTACCTCGACTAGCTTTTACATCCGACCATTTTATCCGCGCTACCCCACGCACACTGTTCCTGTACAATGCCGACGCACTGTTCTCAGTATACAAACCTCTTCATGGTCTATAACAGACACATTCTTGATCTTGATACTTAATTGATACTTAATTTCTATTTTGTATTTCCTGTGTCGTACCGTGGCATCACAAAGTCAGACCTATAGGTCTGACGTTATGGTGCCACCTTTTCTATTTTTTACTGATACAGCTGATCGAGGGACGGACAGTGTAGCCGTTCAGTGCTGTGAGGTCCGGTGGGGTGGGGTACCTAGTAGTATGGTTGGTCGGTGGCGTGGTTGATCGTGCTGAACAGTACTTACGCATCACTGCAGAACCGCTGCGCGGCGCAGAAAAATGCTATATAGTATCTCTGTTGTATGGAAGAACGAGGCCGTATACAAGCAAAGAAGTCTTTGGGGCAACACTTTCTTAACAATCCCCGTGTACCCGGGCGGATGGCTGATGCTGTCTCTGTAACCGCAGGTGACGTGGTGGTGGAAATAGGACCCGGGACTGGTGTACTCACCCGAACACTCCTTGACCGTGGCGCAACCGTTATCGCCATTGAGGCAGACGCTCGAGCTATTTCTATACTTGAGGAAGCGTTCCCTGTAGAGTGCAAAAACAAACAACTAACACTTATCCACGGCGATATTACCGACTACAATATCACCACGCTTCCTATAGCCGATCATCACTACAAGGTGGTAGCGAACATTCCGTACTACCTCTCAGGGCTTTTATTTCGGAAATTCCTCGAAACGACTGTTCAGCCCTCTGATTTGGTGTTTTTGGTACAAAAGGAGGTCGCCGAGCGGATAGTGCACGATCCTAAAGAGTCTCTCCTTTCTCTTTCAGTAAAAGTCTACGGCGCGCCGCGGTATGTGGAGAAAGTGGGAAAGGGGAATTTTTCTCCCGCCCCCAAGGTGGACTCAGCCATCATTGCCATATCTCACATTTCTCGAGACGCTTTTGCGAGTCGTAATCTCTCCGAGGAGGTCTTTTTTGACCTCCTGCACGTTGGTTTTGCCGCGCGCCGCAAGCAACTCCTCGGCAATCTTGCCGCTCGTTTTGATAGAGCAGTACTTATCCAGATCTTTTCCACACTCGACTTACCCACCGACATTCGCGGAGAAGATGTCTCGCCAGAAGCATGGCTTGATCTCGTTCGCCTTCTCACCACGCCGAACTAGTCCTCACGTTGTCACCACTCCATCCACACATTCGCCACATGTTTTGAACAGGGCTACCCACTTTATACGCATATGACTGTTATACTGAAGATGTGCGGTGCTTGCCCGTCGTGTAGAGTGGCTCGCCCTCGCACTAACAGACCTTTGTTGTGAAAGGGACCTTTAGTATAGGGGTAACAGCGTGTATGGCCGTACTTATTATCGGCGGAGCTTTTTATGTGAGTCGCAAATCCACCGAACATCTTACAGGGGTAGGCAGCAACACCACCCTAGTTTCGATTAAAAATGTTCCCTATACGGGCGAGCTTGATGCAAATGGCAACGGTACTCCTGACTGGGAAGAAGAGCTTTCAAAAAATGTCTTCGAAAAAATCGCCACCCCGGAGGAGTTAGTGAGTACCAGCACCACCGACACCAGTTCACTTACCTATACCGACCGTTTCGCACGTTCGTTCTTTGAAGATTATTTCAATACCCAAACCGGAAACGCCATTCCACAGACGCAGGAGGAGTTTGTAAATCGGGCAGTAACAACGGTGGAGCGCGAGACTTCTGCACTTCGGTACACCCGCGCCGATGTGATAACGACCGACGACTCAGACGTAGCGATTCGTGCTTATGGAAACGCGGTGGGGGAGATTGTTCTCCGCAATTCCGCGGGTGGCAGTGATCACGAGCTCTTGATACTGCAGCGCGCAATGGAAGAACGAAATGCAGCAGTGCTTACTGAACTTCTCCCAATCCAGGGTGCCTATGAGGGGCTCGTTGCAGACGCCCGCGCACTCCCTGCGCCAGTATCGCTTGCCAACCAACACCGCGACCTCATTAATGCATTCGAAGCTCTTCGTGCCGATATTACGGCCATGCAACTCATATTTGACGATCCGCTCTATGCCTATGCGCGCCTCAAGCGCTATGACGCAGACGCAACAAATCTCTACACCGCGTTCTATACACTCTACTCTGCACTGACGGCACGGGGAGTCGTTTATGCGAGCGATGAGCCGGCGTACTTTTTATACATTTTTGATACTCCCTATACACCATGATGCAGTACCTTCGTACAACTGTTCTCAAATCCCTTCTTGCTTCCTTTATGGTTCTTGCCATGGTCATGGTGGTGTACAGCCCTTCAGCGCCGACAACACGTCATGCACAAGCAAAGTATCCAGTAATTGATGTTACCAACCTGAGTCAAAACATCATCACCGCCATACAGACCGCCGGCAGCTACATTCTCGACGTGGCGAGAAATGTCTGGGCGTATGCAGATTACATCAAAGAATACCTCCTTGACCTCCTCAACTGGGGACTGGTGAATCTCATCCTGGAAAAAATGATCGCCAGTGTGACCGATTGGGTCAACTCGGGATTTAATGGTAGCCCAGCCTTCGTGACCGACCTCAAACAATTTTTGGTTGATATCGCCGACGAAGAGTTTGGTAGGTTTATCGACGAGGAGCTGGGGCTGGGGATTCTCTGTTCGCCGTTTTCTATTGATGTGCGCCTTGCGCTTGAGATTGGTTACCAAGAGACCTTCCGCGAGAAAGCACAGTGTACACTCTCGGGCGTTATCGACAACGTACAAGGGTTCTTCGACGGCGACTTCGCCTCAGGCGGCTGGGATGGATGGTTTAATGTCGTCACCAAGCCGCAAAACAACCCCTATGGCATACTTCTCACCGCGCAGAGCGAGGCCTCTATCCGCATCAAGAACGCAGAAGGGCGTGAGGTAAAGCTGCTTGACTTTGGTAAAGGGTTCCTCTCATTCAAAGATGAAAATGGCCAAATATCCACCCCGGGTACCGTCGTCGAGGGCGTTCTTGAGACCCACCTCGGCATCCCTCCGGGACGGCTCACGGTCGCAGACGAAATTGACGAGCTTGTGGGAGCGCTCCTTGGGCAGCTCGTGAACGCTGTCTTTGGTACCGGCGGACTCCGCGGACTCTCATCGTCCGGCTACACCAACCGGCTCTACAACGACACGGGCGAACTGCCGCCAAGCCTCGTTGAGGGTGGGAATCTTGCGACCCAAATTGAAGTAAGTGTCTCCGATGAGGAAAACTACCGCACAGAACTATACCAGCTTATTGCAGTCGTTGAGGAGGCAGAAGTAGAGCTTCAAGAGTGGATCGATGAACGATGCGACATTGAGATACCTGAGTACTTCACAGAACTCAAGACCGACGCTGAGACAACTATCGCCGAGATAGACACACTCCTCGTGCGGCTCAACGACATACTTGCGCGCACCACATCACCCGACTCCGATATAGCAAAGCAGGCCTTCCAAGAGTACGGCAACATGCTTGCCCGACGCGAACTGCACCAAGAAGCGGCTGGTTTTAACATCAAATTCACCAACGAGATCTTGCCGAAGATATATGAAATCGTGGGAGAAGCCGGAGCAAGAGCACAAGACCGCCTGTATGTGCCGGAGCCGCAGCAAATAAATCTTATTCCGTACTGTGAGTGTGTAGCGAGCAATCCGGACGATAACCAGTGGCAGTGTGAGGCAATTCGCGCACGCTAGTCGAGCTCCGCACGGCCACACGCACCGTATACGGGCAGCCCCGCAACAACACAGGAAATAGCACCATGAATCCATCACACACACAACCACACACTAAACCATTCCTTGCGAGGGTGTGTGCGGCTGTGTTTGTGTCGCTTGTATTTTTGGGAGCCGCCGCCATACCGCTTCACGCAAAGGCAGAGCTTACCGCAAGCGATGTAATTGCTGGCGCGGCGACAGGACTGGGAGCAACCCCTGTAGGCATAGCCCTCAAAGTGTTGTCCGACGGAAGCGGTGGTGCACCATCCTTCTGGTCCGATCCTGTAACCTGGTTTGGGTACCGTCTACTCACTCTCGGCGCAGTCATTGCCGGGCTTGGGGGTCAGTTGCTTGATATCACAATCTCCAAACTCATCCTAGAAATGCATAGCTATGTGGGCGACTCGTCAAGCGGAGTTGGGGGAGCAATCATCCAGGGATGGACTATCGTGAGAGACATTGCAAACCTTCTCTTTATATTTGGTTTTGTGTACATCGGTATCATGACCATCTTTGATTATGAGAGCGCTCAAACCAAAAAAACACTAGCGTCTATCATTATCGGCGCCATCCTCATCAATTTCAGTCTCTTCTTCACAAAGGTAATCATTGATGCCTCAAATATTCTGGCTGTAGAACTCCACCAAAAGATGACCAACGATTCATCGATAAACATTGGTGAACAGCTCGCCCAGTTTCTTGGTATCAGCACCCTGTACCAAACACCACAGGACACGAACAAAATGATCGAGTACGCCAAGCCAGACGGGTTTTGGTTTTATGTTGTCGGGATGATCTTTCTTATGATTGCGGGGTACGTGCTCGCAGCCGGCGGCATTCTTATAATCATTCGCTTTGTTGCACTGGTGTTACTCATGATACTCTCGCCACTTCTGTTTGCTGCCGGCGTGTTCTCATTCTCCAAAAACGCCGCGCAGGACTTGTGGGGAAAGTTGATCAGTTATTCCTTCTTTGCTCCAGCGTACATGTTCATGTTGTATGCCACCATCCTGGTACTCACCGGCCTTCAAACAAGTATGGGTATCAGCGCAACAAATAATCTCGGACAAACGATGGCGGGGCTTGGGGAAGCGAACAATGGTTACAGTCCAGTACTCAATCTGTTTCTTGCATCGGGCTTTATCATTGCAGCACTTGCCATCGCTAAAAAATTGAGCATATACGGTGGAGACAAGTCTGTCTCGATGCTCCGAAATGGGGCCAGTAGTACCGGGAAGTTCCTTCGTAATGCGACTCTTGGAAACGCCAACAAATTGCGTCGTTCACTACAAAGCTATGCGGGGCGTAACACTATCGGCCGTGCCTCGGAAGCTCTTACAAAGAAAATCGACGCCTTCGTTGCAAGCAATACCAAGGAGGGAACCAAGCCTTTTAAACGCGGCCTCGCTGCTGTCGCAGGAAGCAGGACCGTTCGTGGCACTGTAGCAAGCGGACAAAATGCAAAATTTGGCGGTTCATACTCGCACGCTGACAACCAAGCGTACGAGCGAGACCAGCGTAGTCGCAGTGCACGCATTCGCGAACAACAGGACTTCGAACAAGCACTCGCTACTCACTCTGCAGCAATTGCAAGCGGGGACGCCGCCGCCATACAGGCAGCGGAGCGAGAGGTGCAGCGCATGGCCGAAAAGGCGTCGGTCGCTATGCTCTCCGAGCTTTCTACCGAGCAACTTAAACAGGCTGCAGGATTTCTTTCTGATGCACAAATCGAGGGTGTAGCAAAGGCAGCGAGTAATGACGCTCAAACACGTGAGGTTAAGGAGGCTCGCAGCAAAAAGCTCCAAGAAATTTACCGGAACGACTCTAAAGCTCTTGGGAAAGCGAGCGTGGAGCATCTCGCTGCTCTTGGTAACGAATTTCTTAGGGCTAATGCGCAGCACTTGAATTCGAAGCAAATGGAGGGCTTGCAAGCAAGGCTACCGTCTGGTGAATTTGGTGATCTTGATACAGAAAGAACCCGTCGACTTACCCGTGAAACTCGTGATTTCCTTCTGGACCGTAAGGAGTCGGAGGTGGCAAAACTTCCATTTGACGTCCTTAAAAAGCTTGGTGTCGGAGGCATCTCTACCGGCGTACTTTCTCAAATCGCCGCCGGCGGCAACCTTAATCAAAAACAACAAAAAGAACTCAAAGATATGGTCATGCGACATGTTCAGGCCACCGGCACCGCCGAAGAACAGCAACGTTACGACGACTGGTTCAAAACTGATCGTGTTGGCCAACATTTCGGAAGAGGCTAGCTTGATATAAAATAGTTTATATTTGCATATGTATACTTTCGAAGAACGAATGGAGCGATACTTGCAGTTGGATCCCGCATTTCAACATCTTTATTCGTCTGTCGAAAGTGCCGCCTTTAATGCACGTCTCATTGAGATGTATGACATTCAGGACTTCGGCCCCTTCATCGACGCTATTGGAGACGTGATACTCGGCTTTTATCGAAAAAGCGAGTTGTCAAAGCTGCTTACACAAACGGTTGGACTGTCAGAAGAGGTGGTTGCACGTATGTTGCCTGAGATCGACACCTTCCTCAGACCAATCCCCGGGACACTGTCGAAAATGGAGGTGTTGCAACAAGAACGGGGGTCGGAGAGTGTGGTGCGACAACCGCTCGAAGGAATTGCCACTCCCGCGTATACACCACAGGCGGTCGAAGTTTCGCCTATACCCCCAACACCCCCCCCAGCCACCGCGCCACACACACCGACACCTGCCGCAAAAGAGGTGGTGGTGCCGCGTCAGCCAGCTGCCGCGCCGAAAGAACGACTCGCTTTTTGGCCGGACGGCACTCCCAAGCAGCCGCCACGTACGGTACCGCCGCCACAGTCGCCGAACACGGACACTGCCCGCCCACTCACCCGCAATGAACTTATGGCCTCGCTCTCTCCACGACGCACCATGGCAGAAGATGTTGCTCGCGCACAACACACCACACAGCAAGACTCCTAGCCCGCACTAATCCGCACCATACGGGTTGGGATTCTCACATATGCGGTACAATAGAAGTGTATGCGATTTGAAGTGCCGCAGTTCATTGATGTGGAGGACAAGATCTTCGGACCCTTCACTTGGAAGCAGTTCGTGTACCTCGCCGGAGGCGCAGGAGCCGCGGTAATGCTCTTTATCGTGCTCCCGTTTTTCTTTTTTCTTCTCATTGGCGGACCGATTATCGCGCTCGCGGTTTTCCTGGCATTTCATCAAGTAAATAACCGACCCTTTTCCGCCTTTCTGGAATCATTTGTACACTATACGACACGGAAGAAACTCTATCTTTGGAAACGTGCCGAGGTGCAGCGGGTGACAGGGGAGGAGCGCGTGGTGGTACCTGAACAATCATACCAACCGGAATCTATCCCGACCGGAACCGGCGGCATCACCGCACTTTCAAGTAAACTGGAGCTTAATACTCTCGAACCCGAAACACCCGAATAATATATGCCTGCAAAAAACGCCACACAAGATTTTGTTCAAATACGAGATATCAAAGATGGTATCGCGATTTTGGACAGTGGCCAGCTCTGTGCAATTTTACTTGCAACCTCGGTCAACTTCACCTTGAAATCTGTCGAGGAGCAGCAAGCAATTCTCGCGCAGTTCCAGGCCTTTCTCAATACACTCGACTTTTCCCTCCAAATATACGTGCAGTCACGCCGGCTCGATATCCGTCCCTACATAGAGATGCTCCGCACCAAAGAAGCGGACCAGTACAACGACCTCATGAAAATCCAGCTCCGTGAATATATGGAGTTTATCGAGACGTTTACAAATGAGGTCGATATCATGTCGAAAAACTTTTTCGTAGTTGTACCATATACACCCGGAGTAACCGTCAGCGGTATCACCAAATTCTTAGGCGCAAACAAGACCAAGGCGGGCGCCTTCGACTCAAAAAAGTTTGCCGAGGACCGCAGCCAGTTGGAGCAGCGCATCACGTTGGTCGAGGAAGGGCTTGCTCGTACCGGCATCCGCACAACCATGTTGGGGAACGATGAAGTAATTGAGCTCTTTTATCATATCTTTAACCCTGAGGACCTTTCCAAGGCACCGAAACAATAGTACGTATGGGACTTCTTGATTTACTCAAACGCAAAAAAGCTGCTGCCGAAAAACAATCCGAGCAGACAGCAGCCGACCAAGCGGGAATGTCGCTTCCTGACGTTATTGCTCCATCGGCAATCAATATCACCCCGCGCAGTATCAATGTAAGCGGGAAGCTTTCTCGTGTCCTCTTTGCAGTTTCGTATCCGCGCTATCTCAACGATGGCTGGCTGGAGCCCATCCTCAATATTGAAAAAGAAATCGACGTCTCGATTGTGGTACATCCCATCGATACCAAAGACACGCTCAAAAAATTCCAAAAAAAGGTGGCTGAGGTGCAGAGCCAGATCAATATCAGGGACGAAAAGGGTATGGTGCGCGACCCTCAACTTGATGCCGCCTACCGCAACCTCGAAGACTTGCGCGACAAGCTTCAGCAAGCGGAAGAGCGGCTCTTCAATGTGGGGCTGTATATCGCCATTTACGGTGATACCGAGGCCGACATCAACAAAACCGAGGCGGAAATTAAAGGGGTGCTCGACGCACGACTCATTTACCTTAAGCCGGCAACCTTCCAACAAGAGCAGGGTTTTCAAAGTGTCCTCCCCATAAACACAGATGAGCTTTTGGTACACAGCAAGTTCAACTCGTCACCTCTCTCAAGCTTCTTTCCATTCACCTCCTTCGACCTCACTTCAAACAACGGTATCCTCTACGGCATTAACCGACACAATTCTTCACTTATTCTTTTTGACCGCTTCTCCCTTCCCAACTATAACTCCGTAACCTTCGCAACCTCGGGTGCAGGCAAGTCATACATGGCGAAGCTCGAGATTCTGCGGTCGCTCATGTTTGGTACGGAGGTGATCGTCATTGACCCAGAACGGGAATTCGAGTATCTCGCCGAGGCCACCGGTGGTCGCTTCTTCAACATTTCACTTTCTTCAAACCACCACATCAACCCATTTGACCTTCCTATGCCACAAGCAGACGAGGATCCGGCCGACCTACTCCGCTCACACATCACCGAGCTTGTGGGATTGTTTCGTCTTATGCTCAAAGGACTTACCCCGGAGGAAGACTCCATCGTCGACCAAGCACTCCGAGAAACATACGCCCTCAAGGACATCACCGGAGAAACCGACTACTCCGGCCTTGAGCCGCCACTCCTTTCTGACTTCGAAATGGTACTCGCGGGTATGGAGGGAAGCGAGTCGTTGGTTCAGCGACTTACCAAATACACCAGCGGAACGTGGTCAGGATTTCTTAACGAGCCCTCCAATGTCGATATCAACCAACGCTTTGTAGTGTTCTCACTTCGCGACATGGAGGATGAGCTCAAGACTATCGCGATGTATATCGTCACCAAACACATCTGGAGTTCGATACGCCGAGAACTCAAGCGGCGCCTCCTCGTTATTGACGAGGCGTGGGTCATGATGAAATACGAAGAAACCGGAAATTTCCTCCACGGACTCGCAAAACGCGGCCGTAAATACTACCTAGGAATTGCAACCATTACCCAGGATGTGGACGACTTCTTGCGCTCACCCTATGGCGTACCGATGATTACCAACTCCTCGATACAGATTTTGATGAAACAATCGAAGACGTCCGTTGATACCCTACAAGAAGTTTTTGGTCTTACCAATGAAGAGAAGATGGTGTTGCTACAATCAGGGGTGGGGGAGGGGATCTTCTTCGCGGGCCTCAAACACGTTGCAGTCAAAGTCATCGCGTCCTATACCGAGGATCAGATTATCACTTCAGACCCCTCACAACTTCTTCAGATCAAACAAAACCGTGAGGCACTTAAGAGTGGTGGGTAGCATCTATGACATACAATACCGCACAAAAAGCCAAACGTGATTCGAACCACTCTGGAGTTCGAAATACGCGCATGCACAGAACACAACCGGAACAGGAAGGGGGTATTTTTTCAGCATTTGCCGCAAATGATCCGGGATATATCGATGCGCCCCTAGAAACAAATATCGAACGGGGTATTCGAAACACAAACATTCGTTTTGCTAAAGCAGCACAGGGCAGACTTTTACAAGAGCACCTCCAAAATACCCACAAGAGACTCCTGCAAGACCAGGCGGCTGAACAAATTACACAATACGCCGCATCAGAAGACATTGCCCGAACAGCAGAACAAATGGTGAGTGTCACCGCAAGGACGAGTGTGGCACGGCAGGCGACGGCAGTCCGCCAAAAGGAGAACAACAAAGCAGCAACACGAAGTCACCTGTCGGGGCCTGTGTTCTGGTTTATTGTTGCCTTAGCGGTGCTCAAAGACCTCCTTGACGTAATTTTTACTCTTACGATTCTGCTCTCTATATTTTCTTCTGTGTTCGCGGTTTTGGTCTCCCTCATCATACTTCTCTACCTTAGCTTCAGTGGGGTACCTTTGACCATACGTAAGGCGGTGTCCTTTTTTGTCACACTCCTGATTGAGTTCATACCTTTTATTTCATTTCTCCCGCTCGCAACGATCAACCTCTTTCTAATCCGTCACTTTGATAGGATGGAAAAGGGCCAAAAGAGTATAGTGCCTAAATTCATGCCACAACAACTCAGGGCGCCTATGCAACGACTATAACTTTTCGCTTAGAACCTATGCTAAGCTAATAGTATGCGGGTTGTGACCTCATTACAGTTTGATATTTCGTTTTTTTGTGTCTTTTTGTTCCTATTTTTCTGCCTTACCCCCCCTGCAGACGCACAAACTATCAATCCCACCTCGTTTTCTAACACGAGCTTGAGTATTTCACCTTCCGCACCAGCACCCTACCAAGACGTGGCAGCAAAGCTGCAGCTCTTCGCACTCGACACCACAAACGCAACGATTGAGTGGTTTGTGGACGGAGTCAAACAACCAGAACACACTAACGATCGCAGTCTGCCCCTCACAACAGGGCCGCTTGGCTCCTCGCAGGTCGTTACCGCCACCATTACACGACCGGACTCACTTTTTCCACAAGAACTCACCACAACAGTCACCCCCTCAATTGTTGATCTCATTGTAGAAGGAGAGACACGTACTCCACACTTTTATACTGGGCGAGCGCTACCGAGTGCGGGCAGTACTGTGCGCGTGAGTGCCATACCCTTTGTGGGGGAAATAACGCATCCTGAAAACTACACCTACAAGTGGACATTGGGCACCACGGTACTTCTTGGCGGACCGGCTCGCGGGAAAAATTCCGTCGAAATCGAGATGCCAAAATACTCAGCAACCAATCTCATCGTTGAGGTCTTCGACCAAAACAACACTCTGGTAGGGAAAAACAAAACCACACTCAAAGCCACAAACCCTGAGGTCCACTTCTATTCATACTCATTTCTTGGTGGCCCTCATTCAGTAGCGTTAGACGCAGGACTTATGCTCACTTCGGATGAAACACCTGTTGTGGCCGAACCTTATTTCTTTTCAAACACCCTCGCTCGTACCAACACAACGATCGAGTGGAAAGTCAATGGGTCCCCGATAGCCCCCAACACGGAACACCCGCTTCGGGTTACCATCGCTCGTACCGGAGGTTCGGGGGAAAGTACGCTTAGTATACGAATTATCAACATGGAAACATTACTTCAAAATGCCCAGTCGTTAGTTACGGTATCATTTTAAAGAACCTATGACACAAAACACCTTAGTGAGAAGCGCTACACACACCCTCTGGTGTCTCTTCGTTGTGGGGGTCCTCCTATCCTTTGCAACCACCGCAGCAGCACAAGGATCGGGCGGATACGTACCCCTCGCAGGCATCCCCGGGGTGACCGACCAGCCGGATCTGGTTTCATATATAAACGCGCTCTATATGCTCACCATCAGTGTGGGTGGGCTCTATGGAGTTATTAAAATAGCAATCGCGGGGATTAAGTGGTCGGTGAGTGATGTGGTAACCGATAAATCAGATGCAAAAAAAGGCGTGTACGGGGCACTCCTCGGACTTGCAATCTTACTCTCTACGTATGTGGTACTTAACACTATCAACCCACAACTAACGAATTTGAATATTTTCGGTCGTGCGACAGAGATTCCACCACCCGCGCCGGTGGCAGGGGCCAATCTCCAACCTGGGCAGACATGCCTCAATCAGGCATGTACTGGTGTCACTAAGGACACCTCGAACTTTGACTTTGCCTCGGGACAACGCACAGAGTCCTTTAGTGCAGCGGACTTTGGTGCTGGTGGTACTGCACCAGCACGGACCGCCACATTTATAGAAAACTGCAAAAACTGGGATGGTTCTCGCGGCTCGATCAAAACCACAACAACCGGTGGTACCATAAGCTATACCTGTACATTCGAGGGATCCACCCCCAAAACCAAAACTGGTTCATGAAAAAAAAGATATTCATCAGCATTGCAATTGTTCTCCTCCTCGTCGCTGTCGCGTTGTGGGGATACCTTTTCTTCGTAAAGCCGCCGGCTGGGAACGGCGACCTCTCGGGGCTTCCTATCGGTGGTAGTTCGGGTGCGTCCTCGGAACAGGACGCCAATAGAGCCGGTGGGAATGAACAAAGCACCACAACTATTCTCCCCAAGCCGCTCCGCCAACTCACCACCCGCGCGGTTGCTGGAGCAACTTTTACCGAAAGTGGTGTCCGCTTCATGGAGCGGGGCACCGGACACATTTTCGATATTAACCTCCTTACTGGAGCTGAAACACAAGTGACTAATACGACTCTCGCCGGTGTGGTGACCGCAGATTTTTCTCCGAGTACCAACCGAGTCCTCTTTGGTGTCCCGCAAGACGACACCGCCTCTTTCTCCGTTGGCACCATTACTCGTGGAGACGACGGTGGAGGTACTGTGACCGGTTTTGGACTTCCTACAGGAGCACACGAGGTGGCCTTTACCCCGTCTGGGGAAGCAGTATTTTATGTGCTTGATGGCGCAAACGGTGCGGTGGGATACCAGTACACCATAGCGAGCGAGGCAAGTGAGCAGCTCTTCTCGGTACCGATACGAGATATACGTGTTCTGTGGGGAAACGCTATCTACGTATATCCAGCACCAACTGCTGCACAACCGGGGTCTGTGTACCGAGCGCGAGGAGACACACTCGAATACGTGACCGGCAGTGCATACGGCCTTACTGCTACTGCATTTACTGGTGGGCTTGTGGTCTCATACACTGACAGTGCCTCACAGTGGGGTGTCGGTACATATATAAAAATTGGTACAAGCACCCAACCACTTGGGATCCCACTTCTTGCTGACAAGTGTGCACAACAAGCTTTGGGAGATTCTGTGCTCTACTGTGCAGCAACACCCTCCCCCGAGAGGGGTACCTACCCGGACGACTGGTATAAAGGCCTCGTTTCCTTCGACGACGCCCTTTGGGAACTCGCACCCTCCGCGGGAAGTGCGCTCTTGTTGAGTAATTTTAAAGAAGAGAGTGGGCGACAAATCGATGCAACAAAACTAGTCACCGACAGAGCAGGAGAACGCATCTCCTTCATAAACAAAATCGATACTACTTTGTGGATATTTGATACCACACTGGTAGTACAACCAACAACCGATACAGGGAACGCTGCAAGCTCGACAGAATCAGCAACAAACTAATTTCGTGTTGGGGTCTTAAGGCCTTTATGACGCACAAGGTATTCCTGTCCGATTGCCACAAGATTACTCACCGCAAAATAAAGTGCAATCGCTGCCGAAATACTATACGCCACCATAAAGACAATCACCGGCATGACATAGCGCATCTGGAGGTTCATACTGCGGGCAAGGTCTTCTTTGAAGTTTTGCCCCGCATTTGGATCGCGCGGGGTGTGCTTGGGAAGCGTAAGGTTGGTGTGTATATACTGGGTAACTCCTGCAAGTAGTGCGAGTGGGATGCTGCGCGTAGTGATATCGAGGAGACCAAGAAAAAGGAGATTGATGGTCTCAGGAGAAGGGATGAACGAGTAGAGGAGGGCAACATTTACATCTGGGAGTGGTACGCCACCGCCACGATATACCGCAAGATAGAGTGCTATCACAACGGGAATTTGTATAAAGAGAAGTAGGATGCTTGAAAAAGGATTCACCCCCGCATCTTTATACAAAGCAAGCATGTGTTGTGCCATTTCCTCTCGTTTGTCTTTGTATTTTTCACGGATCTCTTTGAGCTTCGGTTCGATCATACGCATCGCAAGCTGAGTACGAGCCGCTTTAAATGAGAGGGGGAGTAGTACCAACTTCACCAACACCACCGTACACACAATCGCGAGTCCCACATCACCCCCGGGAAGTGCGTCAATAAAAAAAATAAGACTGTTGTAAATTGGATCAAAAAAAATGGTGTGCCAGAGTGAATTAAACATAATGGGATCATTTTACCGTGCCTTTGCGGCACTTCCAAGTAATTGTTGTACTTCGGATGCGAGTTCCAAAAAGGTGTGTGTCGCGCTCTGTGGTTTCGCTATAACGATATACACTCCACCTGTTGGTTGGAATGTTTGTATTAGGGAGTAGAGGCGTCTCCGCAGATGATTACGCATCACTGCCGATCGAGCAACTTTTTTTGATACCACAACCGCAACGCTGAGCCCAATCGCCTTTGTGTATACAAGTGTGAGTGAGGGTGAGTGAAGTCGCTTTCCTAAAGAAAAAAAGCGACTGAACTCTTTCGTACTCAATCGTTCTTTTTTCCGCACCATAGTGTCTTATACACTCAACTTTGCACGACCCTTTCGGCGACGAGCCTGTACCACACGAGCACCTGTCTTTGTTTTTGTGCGCGCAAGAAAACCGTGTGTGGTTGCTCGTTTCTTTTTCTTTGGTTGATATGTTCGCTTTGGCATGATTTCTAGATATTCTAAGCTACCTTGAGCACAACTGTACACTAAATACCCATATTGATCAAATATTTGTTCGTTTGGTTGTAGGGTGCTCTTGACGTTTTTGTATATACACCGTTTTCCACAGACTATACACAACACTCTTGTGTAATCCGCTTATTTTTTGCCGTGCTGTGTGTGTTGTTTACAGTTTTCCACAGGTCGGTATAATTCTTGCTATTGTGCGTAATGATCTTCATTCTATGAATCCAACATCACATTCACCCGCGAGTATTGTTCGAACCGAGCAGGTTGATGTGAAGCAGATGTGGGATGATGCGCTGGTACACATAGAACTCTCTATCACGCCAGCGAATTTTAAAACATGGTTTCGAGATACACACATTGTTTCGCTTGAGGGAGGGACAGTGACTCTTGGAGTGCCGAGTGTATTTGTCCGTGATTGGATAGCTGATAAGTTTCAAGCGCTCATACTTAAAACACTTCGTGAACTTACTCCATATGCACGCAGTATTGAATATGCTGTCGTGCAGCGTAGTGACCGTAGGCAAGGGTCCTCAAAGAAGCAAACAGTGAACGCCGCCCTTCCTCTTGAGGAGTACTATATCAACAAGAGTGACAACCTTAACCCCAAATACACTTTTGAGACATTTGTAGTGGGTTCCTTCAATGAACTCGCGCACGCAGCTGCAAAGACGGTTGTGGAGAAACCAGGGATTGCGTATAACCCCCTCTTTATTTACGGAAAGACCGGCCACGGAAAGACGCACCTCATACAAGCAGTGGGAAATCAACTCAAACGAGTGGGTAAAAAGGTTTTCTACGTTACCAGTGAGCGTTTTGCGGTTGACTATATGAACTCACTGCAGAGTGGTACCGCAAATAATTTCAAAGATCGTTATCGTCAATACGATGTGTTGATTATGGATGATGTGCAATTTTTGGCGAATAAAGAAAAAACTCAGGAAGAACTTTTTCACCTCTTTAACGCGATGCATGATACAAACAAACAGATTGTGTTCTCGAGTGATGTACACCCTGCGCTTATGTTGAATATGGAGGAGCGTCTTCGTTCCCGCTTTGCACAAGGAATGATTGTTGATATTCCCGCGCCAGACTCGGAGTCTCGGGGTGCTATTTTGAAGGCAAAGGCCGCGCAAAACACCATCACCCTTAGTGATGACGTTGTTAACCACCTATCAAGCACTATTGAGGGTAATGTGCGTGAACTTGAGGGGGCACTCAACACTATTTTGTGTCAATCACAACTTCTTGGTCGCACCTTAAGTCTTGATGAGGTGCGTGTACTTATTAAAAATAGTACACGACCACGTAAATCGCTTGCAGTTGTAGATGTAGTTGAAAAAATATCACAATACTTCGATATTGAACCAACCAGTATCTACGAAAAAACGCGACGAAAAGAGGTGGTACGGCCACGCCAACTTATTATGTATATCCTCCGTGAGGATTTTCAGGTGTCATACCCCGCCATTGGGCAGAAACTCGGTGGCCGTGACCACACCACCGTCATTCACTCATGTGAAAAGATAAAGCGTGAACTTATTGACGATCGTGACCTTGAGGAGGAGATTGCTCAGATACGCTCACTACTTAAGTAGTGGGGATAGGGTGTGAGTAGTGGTGGTTATTGAGTGGGGTTTGTTCTTAAGAAGCTGTGTGAGTAGAATGTGTGTAGACATAAGACTATACACACCTCTACATACACCAACAGTTATCACCACACTTAAGCATTATTGTTACACAGGTGATTGTGTATAAAGAAACATAAAAATATATTGGTTTTAAGCCATATAAAACGTTTATACACACATACACAGGGCTATTAATAAAGGGGTTGGTTATAAAAAATTATCATGATGCATGTAACAGCAGACACACAGGGGCTTAGGAAGGTTCTTGAGATTGCTTCCCGAGTGAGCACAAAACACCTCACACTCCCAGTACTTCAGTGTGTTCTTCTTAAGGTGGTTGGTTCAACACTAACTATAAGTGCAACTAATCTTGAGATAGGTGTTGTAGGGTCACTTTCGGTAGAAGTTGGAGGTGATGGTGAAGTGGCTGTCCCCACACAAACACTTCTACAAACAATAAATCTTAATACACAAAAACACACCACACTATCACTTGAGGGAGAGGTGTTACATGTTGAAACAAAAACATCAAAAACAGCAATAAAAAGTGTCTCTACTGAGGAATTTCCACATATTCCACAAGTCACAGAAAACACCCAGTCAATAAATGGGGTGTTGTTTGCACAAGGTATCAAGACCACTGTGTTTGCTGCATCTCAGTCGTCTATTAAACCTGAGTTGGGATGTGTGTATGTCTTTCAAAAAAAAGAGCATACACTCACCTTCACCACAACAGACTCATTTCGTTTGATTGAAAAAACTGCTCCACAGCACGGATTTATACTCCAAGACTCTCTTCTTATTCCATATAAAAATGCTCTAGAGATTGCCCGAGTCGCTGAACTTGCTGAAGATGTGGTTATGTTTTCTACCAACGAAAACCAATGTGCACTCACGGTGGGAAATATATACATCACCTCACGACTCACCAACGGTTCGTTTCCGGATTATGAACAAATTATCCCTAAGGAATATGTGACACATAGTACAGTGCTTACCAGTGATTTCCTTCACGCTCTTAAAAAAACAAATATCTTTCTAAATAAATTTATGCAACTTACTGTGGTGGTAGATACAGAATCACTCACACTCTCTGCACAGAGTGGTGAAGTGGGCACCACCACTGAGTCACTGCATGCTGCAACTGAAGGAGATGCTATTACACTCAACTTCAATCAGCGGTATATAGCAGAGGTACTCCCACACATTACCGATGATAGTATCACCCTTCATTTTGCTGGTGTGGGGAGACCAATGGTGATTGAGAGTGTGCATGATAAATCTATGCGATATTTGGTAATGCCGATGAATAAGTAGTTTTTGGTGTAATTATATAGAGAGGTATAGTTATGGCACGTGGGGAAGGAATTAAAAAAATCAAAGATCTCTTTTTTGTATATACACAGCGATTACAAGCACCACAACGGACCGTTATTCAATCATTTTGTGAGGTTGTGGAGGAGCTTCTGGGTGTGCCTCTAGAAACAAATACATGCCGATACGCTCCACATACCCGCACCATTACCTGCACACTACCTGGACCGATCAAAACAGAGATATTACTTCGAAAGAAAGAAATACTCACACATATTACCGGTAGACTTGGGGTACAAAATGCTCCTAAAGATATACTCTAAAAATCCACCCAAAAGATAGTATACAGAAAAGGAGATTATTCATTACCAGATGCTGTGTTGGTGAGAAGTTGCGATTTCCACACAGACACCGGGTACTCCCACAAAACAAACTGCGGATCTTGGGCTGGATTTTTGGGAGAGGGCCCTGTTGGGTCGTTTTTGTTTATGTAATAGAGAATAGAGTGTGCACTTGCGATGGTGTCTTCAACACTAATACTAGGGACACCTCGCCGACTGTTTTTTTCAGAAATAAGCCCTGAAGGATCAAACCAAATTCCTGAGAGGATTGGTTTTTCGTCCGGATTTGGTGTGGGCGGCTCAGGGAAGGTGTCTGCAGGATATTTTTCCAACGCAATATCCATGAACGCACGCCAGAGTGGAGTAATGATAAGACCGGACAACTCGTTCATCGAAGAGTTATCATTATTTCCTGCCCACGCACCAACCGCAAGATGGGTGGTGTAGCCGAGCACCCACGCATCGCGCTTGTCGTTTGTGGTACCAGTCTTTGCTGCAACAGCATCGCCGCCAAAGTAGAGTGGTGAGTTTGCACCATAGAGCGGTGTACGGGCAGTATTATCTGAAAGCACACTAGAGATTTGAAGAGCCACCTCTCGATCGAGAACTGGTTGGGGTGTTGGACTGAACTCCTCAATAGTATTTCCTTCACTATCTTCAATACGAAGTACCCCAACTGGAGTATTTTTTACTCCCTCGTTTGCGAAGACGCTATATGCACCAACCATATCAATAAGACGCACTTCACCGCCACCAAGTACTAATGTAAGGCCGTATTGGTCTGGGTTGGTGAGCGTAGTAATACCCAAATCTCGTGCAAGTCGAATTGATGGCGCGATACCTGCAAGGTAAAGCACTTTTACTGCGGGAATGTTGAGGGATTGTGCAAGTGCGTTGCGAAGTGACACAGGACCGCGGAATTGGTTGTCATAGTTGTGTGGCGAGTAACATCCACCTTCGGAGGTGAAGACATTTGGTGCGCAGGTGGTTGAAAATTGTGTTTCGAGGTCGAACACCGCTGTTTCAGGTGTGTATCCCCTACGAAATGCTTCTGCATACACAAATGGCTTGAAAGCAGATCCCGGCTGTCGTTCGGCGAGGGCAACATTGAAGTTTCCATCAATTTCTTCATCAAAGTAATCTCGCGACCCAACCATAGTGAGCACTTGGCCGGTGGTTGGGTCTAGAGCAACTAGCGCAGCGTTTGAGGCGTTAAACTTTGTTTCGTTTTCGTGCGCTTTTTGATTTACGATTTCCTCAGCAGCTTCTTGGAGATCCCAATCGAGGGTGGTGATCACCTTAAAACCACGTTCGGCAAGTGCTTCCTCACCATATTTTTCTGCGAGATAGTCTCGGATATAGAACACAAAATGGGGCGCACGAATTCCGGTCGCAACCTGGGGCAGAAAAGCAACCACTTCTGCGCGGGCGTCGTCGTACTCTTCTTTGGTGATAAACCCGTTGAGAAGCATACGCTCCAACACCAGGTCTTTTCGTGCATCAAGTTCATCGCGGTGAGATCCATATGGGGAGTAGTAGGTCGGTAGTTGCGGCAAAGATGCAAGATACGCCGCCTCGGCGAGTGTGACATCAGCAGGAGATTTACCAAAAAATGCCTGACTCGCTTCAGCGACGCCGTAAATAGTTCCCCCATAGGGAGATTCGTTGAGATAGTACCCAAGAATTTCATCTTTAGTCAGCACCTGCTCAAGTCGAACAGCAAGAATGGCCTCCTTTATCTTTCGGGTGAGCGTCTTTTCGGGCTCAAGGATTGAGTTCTTAATCACTTGTTGGGTTATGGTTGAACCACCTGCGCCACTAAAAGGACTGCCGCCGGAGAGAACATTGCTCCACATAGAGCGAAGTATGGCGAGCGGACGCACTCCCCAGTGTTCAAAAAACGTGTCGTCCTCAATGGCGACTGTTGCGTTTTTTATATGACGAGAGATGGATTCATACGGAACAATAGTGCGGCGCACATCTTGGTGGAGGTCGTAGAGGAGTATTTCGCCAGTACGGTCGTATATTTTGGTCGACTGAAGTACTCGGCGCTCGTCAAACGAAGAAAGGTCGGGAATATCAAGTGTTGAGATCCAAAGTAGGCCGGCACCAAAGAGAACACATCCGAGTACTAAAAAGCCGGTAACGAGGTCTGCAGCTAGGTCGCGACCTCGCTTTTTACGCAGTTTTTGTATAAATCGCATATGGGAATAGTAGCACTGTATTGTCTATATATGAATACAGAATGGGTGTGGTAGAGTTATCCATAATCATGAAAGTTAATACTGACAGTCAAAAAATAGAAGAGCTGCTTACTCGTGGTGTTGTTGAGACTATTCATAGAGATTCTCTGCAAAGCAAACTCAAAAACGGCTCCCAACTTCGAGTGAAGCTCGGTATTGATCCGACAAGCCCCGATCTCCATCTTGGGCGGGCTATCCCACTCCTCAAATTACGTGATTTCCAAGAGTTGGGGCATCAGATAGTGCTCATTGTCGGGGACTTTACTGGCATTATTGGCGATACATCGGACAAAGAGAGTGAACGACCCATGCTCACTCACGAAGTAATCGAGCACAACATGGAGACATACAAAGAACAGGCGGGGAAACTACTCGATATGGAGAAGGTTGAGTTTCACCACAACTCCGAGTGGCTTGAGAAGCTTACTTACCGAGAGATTGGTGAACACGCCAACCTCTTTTCCGTTGCTGATTTTATTGCACGAGACAACATCAAACGACGTTTAGACGCCGGTACACGGGTGTCGCTCCGGGAAGTCTTATACCCTCTCATGCAAGGATATGACAGTGTGGCGGTGTGTGCAGATGTAGAGCTTGGGGGCACCGACCAAAGATTCAACCTTCTTGCTGGGCGCGCTCTACAACCCCACTATGATCAAGAGCCGCAAAATATTGTTATGACCACCCTCATCAACGGTACCGATGGACGAAAGATGAGCTCAAGTTGGGGTAATACCATCACACTCACAATGTCGGCGGATGATATGTACGGCAAGATAATGAGTATGAACGACACCGAGATTGTACCCTACTTCACACTCTGTACGCGCGTACCACTTTCTAAAATTGCTGATACGGAAGCCACACTTCTCGCTGACGGAAATCCGCGCGATATAAAGATGGGCCTTGCGCGTGAAATCGTGGGTATGTATCACGGTGTTGAGGCCGCTCGGGCAGCCGAAGAAGTGTTTGTGGCGACGTTCCAGCAGGGTGGGATCCCTGAGGACCTTGTTGAGATTGTTGCACCATACACCGAAACACTTGTTGCTGCCGGAGTTGTGACATCAAAGTCAGAACTCAGGCGTCTCTTTGATGCGGGGGGTATTCGTAATGCAGAAACCGGAGAAAAGTATACTGAATTTCCAAAGTCTCTCGATGCGCCCCTTGTGCTTAAGGTGGGAAAGCGTCGGTTTGTGAAATTGCTCCCATAAAAAACGCGGCAAGGGCCGCGTTTTTTAACCTGGCAGTGCAACAACCACACTATCCCCACAGAGTGACGAATCCGAAAAAGAGTACAAACTCAATAAAGAAAACCCATAGAGACAACTGGTTTGCTTGGTGTGCCTTTTTGGGGAGATGTTTTTTCCATCCGTAGTAGAATACTCCACCAGCAATAAGAGGATCGATCGCACAAAGGATAAACACAGCCCACCACTCCGCTTTTTTGAGACCGGTATCCGATGTTGGTGTTTGTGTTGTGTTGTGACGGATCCGAATCATATAAGCAGCAGTAAGAATGGTAACAACAATTAGAAACAACTCCACCAAAGCGTCTACACTTTCCCAAAACAACGACAAATTTGTATCCACATACATTTTTTATAGTAGTACTGCGGTTAGTCTAGCACGGCCAAAACTAGAACTCATCACGATCGTCAAAGGAGTCGTAGTCCATATCCTCTTCGTCTGCGTCATACTCATCGTCTTCGTCGAGGTCGGCATCAAGCGGGTCGTCGGTATGATCATCTCCGTGTGAGATGTTGTGTTCCGGTGTGTCGTCATCTTCCTCCGCATCTTCATCGAAACCATCATCCGTCAGGGCTTCATCGAGGTCGTTTTCTTCCTCGTCAGGGTCGTGTGTGAAATTGGTGTGTGCTGAAAAGAGCATACAGTACTAATTACGATTATATATGCACATGTTTCTATCAAAAGTTTTACCATCCTGCAACTGGGCGATTTCCACAGATGTCGCGGGGTGCAAGAAGGGATCTAGCGAAAGTGAGCAAGGCAAGTGATGCCGACGGCGATGGCGTCGTATTCGTCATCATGGGCCGTATCTGGGGCGTTGGGGAGAAGTTTGTGCACCATACTAATCACTGCTGCCTTATCACTCTTTCCATAGCCAGTGACTGCCACCTTGACTTCTTGTGGACCAAATTCGCGCACGGCGCAGCTATGTTGTTTTCCCAAAAAGAGTATGACGCCGCGAGCTTGCGCTACACCAATTGCGGTTTTTTGATTCCTATTAAAAAATAACGTTTCCACCGCAAGTGCGTCGGGGGTGTGTTTTTTGAGTAATGCCACAAATGCTTCTCCGAGAAACAAAAGTCGATCAATGAACGCTGCGCTCTTGGGTGGTTCAATACAACCAGAATACAACAAGACATCGACACCACCAGACCGTTCGAGCACAGCAACACCAAGACGGTCGTACCCCGGGTCTACTGCGAGGACTTTCATAACATCATCATACACAACAAGCACCGGTTACGCGTCGGGGGTGTCTGCAGTAGTGTAAATATCCTGCACGTCGTCCTGTTCTTCGAGTGCTTCAACAAGCGTGGCGAGTTTCTCACCGTCCTCATCGGCAAGATCAAGAGGAGCGGTCGGCACATAGCCATCAGTGGTCTTGGTAAACGCCCATAGTGCCGAACCGGCAGCACCGAGTTGGTAGCCCGCCTTTGAAAGGATGTGGCGTATCTCGGGGGTGGTACGGTTTGAGTTGTCGGTCACTGCGGTGATCACTAATGCAGTTCCGCCTGGTCCGAACGTTTCATAAAGCACCTCTTCCATACTGTCGGCACCACCACCCGCGGCCTTTTGAATGGCACGATCAATGTTGTCGTTAGGCATAGACTCTTTACGTGCACGCTCGATGACAGCAAGTACACCCGGAGCGTTCTTATCACCGTTTGCTTTCTTTGCTTCGAGTGTGATGAGTCGTGCGTACTTGCTGAAGATTTTGCTTTTCTTTGCATCCCCCGCCGCTTTCTTATGTTTTATCTTTGACCACTTATTATGTCCGGACATACAGTTTATTGTATTAATTGGCGTGTAAGTGTGCGTGCGCGTGTGCGGTTGCGACCCGTCCGCGTGGGGTACGTTCGAGAAGTCCTTGGCGTATGAGATAGGGTTCGAGCACGCCCTCAATGGTGGACATTTCTTCTCCTGTTGCTGCTGCTATGGTGTTGAGTCCCACCGGACCACCACCAAATTTAGAGATGATGACATCGAGCACCGCACGATCGGGAGCGCCAAGTCCTAGAGTGTCAATGTCGAGAAGTGTAAAGGTGCGATGTACGATATCCGCGGTCAGTGCTGTTTGTTCGAGTTGGGCAAGGTCACGGCAACGCTTCAGGAGGTAGTTGGCGGTTCGCGGCGTCGCCCGACAGCGAGACGCAATCGTACGAAGTACGGCCGTGTCGGCACTCATTGAGAGGAGTTGCGCCGAACGGGTGAGAATCTCTACGATTTCTTCGTCGGTGTAAAACTCGAGGCGGAAGGTTCCTCCAGAAAAACGAGAACGGAGTGGTGCAGAGAGAAGAGAGATACGTGTTGTTGCGGCAACGAGCGTGAAGGGGGGGAGCTCAAGTTGCACCGTCCGCGCAGACGGCCCCTTACCAATGATGATGTCGAGTACCCCGGATTCCATGGCGGGGTAGAGCACCTCCTCGATTGCCTTTGAGAGGCGATGGATTTCGTCGATAAATAGTACGTCCCCGGGGGATAGGTTTGTGAGGATTGCCGCAAGGTCACCGACGCGCTCAATCGCGGGACCGGATGTGGTGCGCATGTTGGTTCCAAGTGTCTTTGAGATGAGGTGTGCGAGGGTCGTCTTACCAAGTCCTGGTGGCCCGTAGAGGAGCACATGCTCTGCTGCGTGACCGCGCTCTTTGGCGGCGGTGAGCAAAATACGCAGATTTTCTTTCGTTTTTGCCTGCCCAACATACTCATCCCAATGTTCAGGACGCAGTGTCTGATCGAGGTTGCCCGCACCGTCTCGCTTAAATTGCGGGCTGTCGTTCTGTGTTGGTGTGGTGGTGCTCATAATGGCAGAATAGTATCTATTGTACACCAGAACAGCATCCTCGTACGCGGGAAGGAGTCGGGGTTGACAAAATAAAACAGGTATGCTAAAATTGTACTCGAAATGCTCGTTTGCTCTCTCGTCCGGAAAGAGCGCGTTCCACTGCACCAATTCCTAATATCCAGGCGATAACCCTCTAAGCAACATTGGTTGCCGTTGCGAGGGTGGTTCGGTACTCGCCATGAGCGTGACCACGGGACTATTTCTTAGTCGCGGAGGCCACTTTCATACCTGAAAGCTTTGCTTAGAGGGTTATCTACTGGATACTTCTAAAGACCATTTTTGGAATATAGCACACCAGATGCGCATCGTCTCTTGACCTGTAGGCAGCAGCGTGTGCGGATGCGCCCAAAAACAAAAGCCGTCGGTTGCACCTGCAACCGACGGCTTTTGTTATGACACAATATGGTCTTCGAATGCAGTATCGCTTGCTTCGGGTGTCGTGGTTTCCACGGCCTCTTTCTTACTGAGATCAACTACACGCTCGAGTTCGTCGAGTGAAGTGATACCGGCAAGCACCTTCATGATACCGTCTTGTTGCATATTCGGAATGTTCTGCGGGGCAGCTGCTTCATTAATGTTGTGTTCACGGGGATCGGCAATGATTGCGGCTTCGACGGCCTCAGTAATAACAATCGCCTCGTAGATACCGGTACGCCCCTTATATCCGCTGTTGCCACACTGGTCGCATCCCTTCGCGTCGAAGATAGTATGCAGTGCAACTGGTTGGTCCATGATACGCGCAATCAATTTTTGTTCTTCGGTAGTGGTCTCGCGCGAAACACGACAGTGCTCGCAGAGTCGGCGCACCAGGCGCTGCCCAAGCACCACGTTGAAGCCGCTTCCGATCATGCGTGGATCGATACCGAGGTTAATGAGGCGGGGAAAGGCACCGGCGGCGCTATTGGTGTGGAGTGTTGAGAATACGAGGTGTCCGGTGAGTGCTGCGTGCAGCGCGGTCTCAGCAACTTCGCGATCGCGAATCTCACCCACCATGATGATATCTGGGTCTTGGCGCACCACGGCACGGAGTCCCGAGGCAAAGGTATAGCCGTCGCTTACTTGTGTCTGCACAATGCCGGGCAGTTTGTATTCAACCGGGTCTTCAATGGTTACAATCTTTACTTCAGGACTGTGTACACTCTGCAAGAATGCGTAGAGCGCGGTGGTCTTTCCGCTTCCGGTCGGGCCGGTCGTGATAATGGCTCCATGCGGCCGCTTCAGTTCTTCTTGCATTACCTCGTCGAGTCGCGCATTGAGGCCGAGACGGTCAAGCTTGAAGGCTGACGCATCGGGATCGAGAAGTCGCATCACAATCGATTCACCAAACGATCCGGGAATAATCGACGAACGAACCTCAACTTTGCGGCTCCCGACGTCGAAGGTGAAACGGCCATCTTGCGCTTCGTCGTGTATGTTGAGTTTTAGACCCGAGAGCAACTTAAGGCGGGAGAGGATTTTTTGGTAGGGGTGCGGTTCAAAGTCCACAATATCCCAGAGCACACCATCAAGGCGGTACCGCACGCGTACCGCCGCAGACTCAGGTTCGATGTGTACGTCGGATGCCTTAAGTGCAAGTGCACCACCAAAGATAACCTCAAGGGCGCGTGAGGTGCTGTCCGCTTTGTTCTCACTACTAATGGCACGAATAAGCTCGGGTACGTCAAGCGGTGCGTGGATTTTGTTTGCAAGCTCCGCAATGCGTTCGGTATCAACATCCAAAACACCATGAGCGCTCGCTGCCGTGTGTTTGATGTCCTTATAGCGTTCCCAGGCGTGTTCGAGGCTGCTTAGAGAGACGACGTACACAATGGGCTCGAGGGATTGTTTTTGAAATGATTCGAGAATCTCTTGTGTTGTCGGAGAAAGGGGATTGCGTACGGCGACAGAGACGGATTGGTTGCCATGTTTAAACACCACAAGCTCAGCACGACGTGCCGCTGCCTCAGTCACCAGCTGGAGCGCTTCGGGGTCGATGCTCACGTCTCCGAGGTCGGCATACTGGTAACCCTGTTGTGTAGCGGTGCGCTGGATAAGCGCCTCCTCCTCGCGGTGGTGGAGTTCGGCTACTTTTGCATCCTCACGAGTGCTATCAAACTGGGCCATACGTACCCACCTATCGTACCATGCACACCCCCTCGAAAGGGGTGTGTGTGGGAAATACTTGATTTTTTATATAAAATATGATATAATTAAATATAGAGGCCCTTCCCCACCACCAAAGGAGGTGCGGCAATGAACAGGCAGATTTTATTCCTCCTGGCGGCAGCGAGTCTACTGCCAGGGTGTGGCAGTATCGCCATGTACGGTGGCCACCATACGGTGACCACCTCGAGCGGCGGGTACGGCCGCGCGGCACCAGCGTTGCTGCAGGCGGATTGCCCACTGCGGTACGACGCGTGCCGCGACAGCCATAATCGGGTACGGGACATGGCCGCCCCGTACCCGAAGCGTATCGTGTTGACGCGCGATATGCTGCTCCGGGCTCCGGGACATCTCCGTACCGGCAACTGGAGTTGCTGGTACCCGGGGATCGAAAACGGCCGGGTCACCCTGGACCCGGTGCCGGTCTGTTATGACCGGACGGAGCGGTTTTCATCCCGCCCACCGGAGGCAATGGAGTGCTTTCTTGTGGTTTCGGGAAGAAACCGCACCCAAGGAGGTGGTGGTCTCGACATCCCGGGACCTATGGCGTATCAATGCGGCCAGTATGTGCCGCGCAATACGTGGTAGGCCCCCCTCACAGTCCCTAACGCATGGAATGCGTTGGGGACTTTTTCATTTGTGTTCTAATACACCACGTGCGTTCGGTCGGTGGTAGAATGTCCGAAAGCAAATGCAATATGAAGACCACCACTGTTCGTACACCAGAAGAAATGGAGCCGATTGCCCGCGAGGTGCTTGAGCGCTTCGGGGCAGGTAGTGTTGCAGCGGTGATCGCGCTCTCAGGAGAGCTTGGTGTTGGCAAAACCATATTTACCAAAGCACTCGCACAAGTGCTTGGTGTTACCGAACACATCACCAGCCCAACATTTGTGGTCATGAAGCAGTACGCGACGACGCATCCGGTGTTTAAAAAACTCATACACATTGATGCGTACCGCGTCGAAGATCTTGAGGAGATGCGAGTCATCGATCTTCCGCGACTGCTTGAAGAGGAGGGAAGTGTGCTTTGTATTGAGTGGCCGGAACGTATTGCCGCGATGATTCCCGAGCGCGCATGCAGGGTCACCATCGCATCTCTTGATGAACATACACGGACAGTAACTTATGGCGACTAACACACCAACAAAGAAGAAAGCAGTGCCAACACGCACCCTCGTGTTGCTTGACGCGCATGCTATTTTGCACCGAGCATACCACGCACTTCCTGATTTCACCTCACCCAGCGGAGAGCCCACCGGTGCGCTCTACGGCGTGGTGGCGATGTTGTTGAAAATTCTTGAAGAACTGAAACCAGACTACCTTGCTGCCTGTTATGATCTTCCCGAGCCGACGTATCGTCACGAGGTCTATAAAGAATATAAGGCGGGCCGTGCCAAAACCGAGGACGCACTTGTTGAACAGATCGGTCGTTCGCGGGATATTTTTACCGCATTTGGTATTCCTATCTTTGAACACCCAGGGTTTGAGGCAGACGATATTTTGGGTACGATCGTCGCAGAAACAAGAAAAGAAAAAGACCTTAAGGTCGTTATCGCGTCAGGTGACATGGACACACTCCAGTTGGTCGAGGGTACACGCGTGTCCGTATACACTCTTCGAAAGGGTATTAAGGACACAGTGCTGTATGACGAGAAGGCAGTTGAGAAACGGTTTGGGTTTGGACCAACACTGGTCCCCGACTACAAAGGACTTCGCGGCGATCCGTCAGACAATATTCCTGGGGTGCGCGGCATCGGCGAGAAAACAGCCATTGAACTCATCACTGGTTTTGGTGATCTCGACGCCATCTATGCAAAACTCAAAAAGACACCGACCGCCTTTGAAAAGAAGGGTATTCGCACGCGGGTACTGACGCTACTCACTGAGCAAGAAGAGGACGCACAATTTTCAAAAATGCTTGCCACCATTCGCACCGACGCCCCGATACAGTTTAGTCTGCCGACACAAACCTGGCGCGAGAAGCTCTCGACAGAGACGGTGCTTACGCTTTTTGATGAGCTCGGGTTTCGCACACTTGCGGCACGGGTGCAGATGCTCTTTGGCGGCGGAGTAAGCGCACTGCCCGCGTCGGTGGATGAGCGTGCACTCAAGGAGGCAGTCATTGGTCTTTGGCTCCTTGAGTCAGACACCACAAATCCAACACTGGAAGACGTACTCTCCTATGGGCGGCAGGTGTGCAAAGCAACGACGTTTGAAGACGCGCGCGCCTGCATTGCCGAAGGTCTCAAGAAAGAAAAGCTCGAGGAACTCTTTCGTACCGTGGAGCTTCCGCTTATCGCAGTGCTTGAGGCAATGCAGGCGCGCGGGATTACCCTCAACACCGCGTACCTTAAGGACCTTTCACACACCATGCACGCTGAGCTCATGGCGCTCGAGAAGGACATTTACAAACTTGCGGGCACTGAATTCAATATCAACTCACCCAAACAACTTGGCGAGATTCTCTACGATACTCTCGGGCTCAAACCGAAAAACCAAAAGAAAACGGCAACCGGGCAGCGTTCAACGCGAGAGTCAGAGCTTGGGAAGTTGCGTGAAGAGCACACAATCATCCCCGCAGTGCTCCGTTATCGCGAACTTCAAAAGCTTGTCTCCACATACATCGACACGCTGCCGACGATGGTTGGGAAAGATGGTCGCCTCCACACCACCTTTCTTCAGGCAGGGACAACCACGGGGCGCATGGCGTCGAAAGACCCCAATATCCAAAACATTCCTATCCGTACCGAAGAGGGGCGTGCAATACGGCAGGCCTTTACTGCAACGAAAGGTATGCAGCTGGTGGCAATAGATTATTCGCAGGTCGAACTTCGTGTTGCGGCGTTTCTCTCGGGAGACCAAAAAATGATTGAGATTTTTAAGGCGGGCGAGGACGTTCACCGCGGTGTTGCTTCGCGGGTATTTGGGGTGCCGCAGGATGGGGTAACTGCCGACATGCGCCGTCGCGCAAAGGTCATTAATTTCGGCATTCTCTATGGTATGGGGGTCAATGCGCTTCGTGTCAATCTTGGGGAGGATACTACGCGCGGGGAGGCGCAGGAATTTCTTAACGCCTATTTCTCTACCTTTACACGCCTCGCTGAGTACCTTGAAGAAACTAAAGCACATGCGCGCCTGCATGGCTACACGAAGACCTATTTTGGACGCAAGCGGCATTTTCCCGGGAGCACCTCGAGTGTGCCGTTTATTCGAGCACAGGCGGAACGTATGGCCATCAATGCTCCGGTGCAGGGTACGGCTGCTGACATCACCCGCATTGCTATGGTGCGTGCGCACGAGTACCTCGCGACACAAAAAGACGCTGCCTACATGTTACTCCAAGTACACGACGAATTAGTATTTGAGGTTGAGAAAGAGAGACTTGCCGAAATTGTCCCAAAGCTCGTCTCAAGTATGGAGGACGCCTTGAGCCTTAAAGAAACAAGTGGCGTGCCACTCCGAGTTGAAGTGAAGGTGGGAGATGATTGGAATAATATGAATGCATACAAGGTAATGAAAAAGAACGGATAGATATGCTTATCGCATTTTATGGAACAGACACGTCACGCGTGCGCCAGGAAGCGCAGGCATATAGTGCTGCTCACACTACTGAAGAGACGGTGGCCGAGCAGTTCTCTCCTGATACGTACGTTGTGGGGAGTGTCTCCGGTGCTGTTGGTGCGACGTCACTCTTTGGAAACTCGCGCCTCATCGTTATTGATACTCCATCCGAAGACCCCGACATGTTCGCAGAAGTGTGGCAGGCACTGTCGATGTGTGCAGCGTCTCCCCATACAGTTGTACTTATCGAGTCTGGGCTCGACGCACCGGAACGAAAGGCGCTCGAGAAACATGCAGATGAGTGTACTGCGTACGCGTTGCCGGCAAAGAAGGAGGCGAGTAACATCTTTAGTCTTGCTGATGCGCTCACCGCTCGGAACAAGAGAGCGCTCTGGACGGGGGTGGTATCGGCACTTCGCAACGGCTCCTCGGGCGAAGAAATTATCGGTACACTGCTGTGGCAACTGAAGGTGCTTCGCCTTGCACGACAAACGGAAGGTCCCGATGAAGCAGGACAAAAACCATTTGTATACAACAAAGCTAAGCGCACGCTTCAGAACTTTAAAGAGGGAGAGCTTGAGAAGTTTTCACGTGAACTTCTATCGATTTACCATGACGGACATCGCGGAAAGCGAGATATTGAGGTGGCGTTGGAGCGATGGATGCTTTCGATATAAACGAAACGCCCGACGAATCGGGTGATTCATCGGGTGTCACTGCTTGGTGACCTGAACGCCCTCGCCAAGCGGTTTTTATGCTGGTCCGCCCACCAGGGATCGAACCTGGGACCCTCAGCTTAAAAGGCTGCTGCTCTACCGGCTGAGCTATGGGCGGATGATGATTACGTGTGCGCAAGCAAAAAGACTATACCACAGCGAAGGGTAAAGTCGAGAATTTTTTAAATCGGTAGGTCAAATGCGAAGATGCCGGCGCCGGTGATAAAAAGTGAAAGTGATGCCGCAAGAAGCAGAATATAAAAGGTGCGGTCGGGGATATGTGGTGATGGAAAGCGGGTGTAGCGGATGAGCATATATAGTGAAAGGACAATCCCCGCGAGCGCGGCTGCTTGGGTGTAGAGACCAACAACAAAGAGTGTACCGATAACAACCTCAAGGTAGCCAAAGAGCAGTACGAGCATGGTGCTGTATCGTCCAAAGGAGAAGCCGCGGAGGGGGAGTAAATCGACGCGACGCACGATGTGTGTGTACCCGATCCGAACCAAAAGGGCGCCCACGATAATACGAAGTATTGCGTACGCGATAAGCGACAAAAACTGAATAGGGAATAGATTCAACATAGGATTTCTGCTAGTGTAGCACACATGCAGTACGTGATTCTTGAAGATATTAGAAGCGCTCACAATGTCGGGGCAATATTCCGCACGGCAGATGGTGCGGGAGTAGCCAAGATATGTCTCGTCGGGTACACACCCTTGCCCACCGACCGTTTTGGTCGGGTGCAGTCGGATATTCACAAGACGTCACTTGGTGCCGCGGACACGGTTCCGTGGGAGTGGTACATCGACAGCGTTTCCTGTATCGCATCACTCAAGAAAGAGGGGGTCGCTGTTGTTGCGGTGGAACAGGCCTCCGAAGCTATTCCGTACTATACCTACAAACCTTCCGAGCACACAGCGTATGTTTTTGGGAATGAAGTGACCGGTGTGGCGAAGGAGACGCTCCGTGTCACTGATGCGATTATCGATATACCGATGTATGGTGCAAAGGAATCCCTTAATGTAGCGACCGCGACAGGCATTGTTCTATTTAACGCAAAAGCACAGACGCTCCCACGGAGCTAATACTCCAAAATTGCGACGACTCGGTCGTGTTCATCTATGAGACGAATAATTTCGCGCTTACTCCGCCAAAGCGTTTCATCTTTTTCTAGATAAATATACCAGCTTCCATATTTGGTAAACCCGGGCTCAGAACGGTGGTTTTCGACACAGCCGACGTAGTTGAGATTGTCTTCAACGAATCGTTCGCAGGCGTGGTTGATGCGGGCCCTACTCATATCACGGTCGTTAGGAAGCTCACAGGTGTAGAGACTTTCGATGTAGTCATAGCAGCGATCATTGTCGAGCGCGATGTTGCCATAGAGAACCATATCATTTTTAGCGCTTGGGCAGCTGCGATAGAGACTGGGGTAAAAAGTGTCTTCCTCAGCGAGGTAGCCGGTACATCGATTTTCTCGAAAGGAACTATGAAGTGGTGACTCACCGGTGATGAGGTACGCCGTGCTTCCCGGCTCAAGAACGACATTTTCAGAGGCTCGATCGAGCGGTCGTGAAAGCACGCGGACGCCAAGCGGGAGTCCCACTCGTTCGTCAGAGACCACGCTTTCAAGATACCAGTCAGAAATAGCAATCGGTACGTTTGCGTCGTGCGCAAGAGTGAGGATGAGGTACTCGTAGTCCGGGTCGGTGCCGCCGATATAGCCGCGGTGCAAGGTCACGTTTTCAGCGTAGGGTGATGCCGGCTGCCTGAGCTCATAGGAATCAATTTCGTCTTGGAGATCACGTGCGTCGTCATAGAGTGAGATGAGCTCGTTCTCTATGTCTCTACGCTCACGGGTATCGGCCTGTATCACTACCTCCTGGTTTCCACTGCCCGCGTCTTCCGTTAGGTCGGTGTATTCAGGAGGATTTGCTTGCAGTGCAAGGACAAGTACGATGATTCCCACTGCGATAGCGATTCCATTAAGCATAGTGTTACTTTTTTATTCCGCCCCCGTAGAGTGCCGCCATTTCTTGCTGTACCACCTTTGCATCACTCCAGGGCGTCTTGGTGTTGTGTGGACCCATGATGTACGGGTCGGTGCCCTTTCCTGAGATAAGCACGACGCTCTGATTAGGAGCGCGCTCAAGCGCGCTGCGAATAGCGGTACGACGATCCATTACGGTGGTGAGTTTCGACTCGTCGTCAATGCCGCGCGCCATGTCGGCGATAATTTTTTCAGGGTCTTCGTCGTAAGGGTCTTCGTTCGTAAGGAAAACATGCTCACAGTATTGTTCGGCGATGCGTCCCATTTCAGGACGCTTCCAGACATCACGACCGCCGCCGGTATTGCCGAGGACACAGATTTTGGTCTCTTTTTCAAAGGCTTGATAGAGCTTCTCGAGTGAGTCGGGCGTATGTGCATAATCGACAATGGCAGTGATCTTTTTTTCAGCACCTTTTGGCGAGACGAAGCGTTCAACACGTCCGCGGATTGGAGGCAGATGTGCAAGTGCGCCGATGGCGGTCTTTAGCGGTACACCAAACGCCTGCGCGCAGGTGAGTGCTGCGAGCGTATTGTATACATTGAATTTTCCCACAAGCGGCACGCGGATTGTGGTGCCGTCGATGACGAGACTGATGTCGTCTTTGTTTAGGGTGTAGAGTTCGAGATCGTCAAGACCGTATCCAATAGCGCGCTCGACAGCCGCTGAGAGGAATGCTGCTCCGTGGTCGTCGTCTCGATTGGCGATCATGTAGCGTGGACGCTTCTTCGATTCCTCGAGGGTGGTCTTAAGCTTAAGCTTTGCGGCGACGTACTTTTCAAACGATCCATGTGATTCGATGTGTTCGGGTGAGAGGTTGGTAAACACCAGTGCATCAAGGTGAATGTGGCGGTGACGAAACTGCACCACGCCCTCTGAAGTCATCTCGACAATGGCAACTTCACACCCGGCATTAACTGCATCACGCAAAAACTTTTGCATGAAGAAGCGTCCCGGCATCGTCATTTTATACAAATTGCGCTCGCTCTTTTCGCCGATCTTAAAACGGATTGTACTTGCCAGCGCAGTGCGTTTCCCGTCGGCCTCAAAAAGTGCGTTCAAAAGCTCCACCACCGAGGACTTACCCTTGGTGCCGGTCACACCGATGACGGTGATTTCTTTCGAAGGGAAGCGGTATCGGTAGGCGCCGAATGTAGCGAGAAGAAAGTGGTAGGGAGGCTGTGCGAGTCGAAAAAGCGAACGAGGAATGAGACGTTTGATGTAGTAAAGCACCGTGTCCATAGGTGAATAGAGCATACCCGAGAACGTGACTAGATTCAAACGGGTGTCTGTTGGTGGAGGACGCTGTTGCTACGACCCGACCTGCTTGAGCGCTGCGGTGATGCGATCGCGGGTGTCGATAATATCCCTAGGGATATTTTTCAGGGCCTCGCGCGCGTCACGCTCGGAGTAGCCAAGTGCAAGGAGTGCATCGATAACATCGGTATCGGCTCCGTGTTCGGGATGGTTCTTGCCCACAACCGCACCAGGGAAGTGATCAACGAGACCAGAGACGATTTTCTCGGCGCTTTTCTTTCCAATGCCGGACATTTTTGACAGGTGAGTTGCATCCCCGGTGCAAATCGCATGTTCCAATGTTGTTGCAGACGCCTGAGAGAGGATTGAGAGTGCTGATTTCGGGCCTATTTTAGGGAGAGTGAGAAGAAGTTCGAACATGGTTAGGTCTGCATACTGGAGAAATCCATAGAGATCAAGGGCGTTTTCGCGCACCGCCAAGTGGGTATACAGCGAAAGTTCATCCGATTCCGATATGTCAGCGAGGGAGGGAAGGGGGAGAAAAAGTTTGTAGCCCACACCATGTACGTCGAGCACTATAGTGGTCTCATGAACAGCAAGAATGGTGCCGGTGAGTCGAGCGATCATATGTGCCAATCGTAGCGTTTATTTCAGGGAAAGACAACAGCGCACCGCCGTAGGTGTCGCGCTTTCCACACAATGCACACACCGAAGGGGCATATACCGCTATACTAATATGCATATGTACATACACACACATTTTCGTGCGTGGCTTGCACTCGGTGTCGCGCTTACTCTCCTTTGGGTGAGTGGTGTCGCAGCGATTGCTACCGCACAGGCTCCGTTAGGAGAGGAAGAGGTCAACACTGAAGGGGCGGTTTCTTGTTTTGATTACTATACGTTTGGCAGCGTCCAGGTCGATGTTGCACCGTACTTTAGTCGTGTCCTTGCTGCCGACCCGGTCCTTTTTGGCGGGGAGGTAATAAACAACAACCCGTACCCGCTTGTTGATGGTCAGATTTGGATGAAGGTGTTCAAGCAAGCACAGACCGACAGTGGTCTCCGCAAGGAAAATGGTGAGCCACTTGTTGATTTTGTCTTGGTGAAAGACGGTATTACCCTTACCGCGGGGGAGCGTATGCCGATTGAATTTACCTGGGAAGTACCGGAGTACGCCGCGGCAGGTAATTACACAACCGCGTTCTTCTTCACTACCGCGCATCGGTACAACCTCCTCGGCCTCTCGTTTACGGACGACGTTACCGGCAACACAGCATCATTCAAGGTCGAACGACTTGATGGTGGCTATACACCGGTCGTCTTTGATAAAAATGATGTGTATCTCGATGGGGTGCCGGTAAGTTTCGCGCTCCCACCTCGGCATTTTGCGAAGGATACAGCAGTCGCGGCGCGCACGACACTCGTAAATGATAGCGATGAGGACCGCCTTGTAGAGCTTACGTGGACCACCTACCAATGGGACGGTATCCTCGCATCACACCAGATGGCGACCGAAACGCGCACGGTACATGTGGCGGCACAGAGCCGAAAGGATGTTGTGTATGACACCCCAACCCTCGACACCGCTGTCACCTTCATTGTCGCAGAGGCGAAAGAGGGAGATGCAAAGTCGCTTCTTAATATTCGCTACGTACGTGATGGTATTGAAGAAACGCGGCTTAACTTCCCGAGCATCACCAGCTATCCACTTACGGAGGGGCAGCCGGTAGACATGTTCTCGTGCGTCCACGCAACGAATGTCGATGTAGTACGTGGCAACACCCTCACCCTTACTCTCGCCGATGCATTCGGGGAGGTGCTTGCTGAGCATACGTACGACGGAGATATCACCGGTGCGATGATGGCGGTTGCGGAACGGTACACACCGACACGTGATCACGGTACCGTCTCTCTCACTGCGACACTCAAGAACGCAGGTGGTGTACTTGAAGAGATTACCACTACGTATGACTGCGCAGCTCTCGCTCCCGACAGTTGTGCTGCAGACGAAGCAGATGGAGATGGGAGCACTGCGGGTGAACGCGTTATTATTGCAGCACTCAGCGTCCTTGTTGTGCTGGTCGTTCTTATTTCGCTTATTCGGTATGTACGCGGTAGGCGCGATACGGAAGGTGGTGGTGTGACAAACATGCGCATGCCAAATGATACCGAGCCGCAACCATAACTAACTATGCGTATGACTATGAAAAAATATATACACCTGTTCGTTCTCACACTGCTCATTGTCGGCGGCGCGACCACCGCAGAAGCGGGGAAGAGTACAACCTGGAGCCTTGAGCATGATGCTGACAATCTTCCCGACCTCTATGGCTACACCCCAAACCTGTGGTACGAAAACAACAACGTACCGCTTTCTACTGTACCGGAGTGTGACTCTGGTCCCTTAGAAGAGTTGTGTCAATGGAGCAAAATCATCCGTTCGTGGACCAATGTGTCAGTCACCTACAAAGTAAAGCTTACTGATGTCGATACGGGTGTAGAAATAAGCGATGGGGCGGAGGTGCCTATCGGCACACGGCTGCGCATTGAGCGCGATACCAGTACGCTTGATACCGACATTTCGTGGTTTGGGTATGGAAAAAATTACGATAGTCCCTACGGCCGATGGGTGACAAATGCTGGACCACTTGCGCTTTCGTGTAACACGGAAGACTATGTTGATCCGAAGGGCTACAACTATCCCTACGGTACCTACGTGCTCCTCAATGTGGCGCCACCGACCACATCAGTAGTGGAGACAAGTGACAATCTTTCGTGTTCAGGAAATACGTGTACTGTAACTGGCGGGGGAGAAATTACCATAGGTCTCAATTTTGCAGATACGACGGGTAGATTCTATAGTCGAGAGTACGTGGTACGAGAATATTACGATCCAACATACGACACCTACGCTCCTACGGAACTTCATTGTTGGGCTGGTAATGTGCCGCTCAGTACCAGTTCACAAGGTTCGGCATATGATCTCGACGTCCCAACACAGACGCTCACCTACACACTCAGTGCACTTGCGGATGATGCAGAAAACAGCGCGTCTTGTAGCAGTGTCAGTATTCCATCCAACCTCACTGCGGGGGAGTCCTTTTCAGGAAGTGTGACGGTGCAAAACACCGGCAATACTACCTGGACCAGTGCCTCGAGCTATCGACTTGCCTCAGTAAATCCAGCCAACAACACTACCTGGGGAACCAATAGGGTAAATCTTTCGACCAGTGTTGATCCTGGTGAGAGTACGACCCTCGGTGGCACCTTCACCGCACCGACGACACCCGGCACTTACTCATTTAGTTGGCAGATGATCCAAGAGACGGACGGCGTATTCGGTGACTCGTGTACGCAGTCGGTCACAGTTGAAGAAGCAGCAACACCTATCTGTAGCCCAGCGAAAGTTGCAAACAGCACCTACTACACCGGCGATGATAGTGGCCTTTCAGTGAACACCACAGCTGCGTACAGCACATCAAATACGTCAGCGAAGTGTGAGTTTGTCTGTAATAGCGGCTACTCATGGGACGGAAGTGCATGTGTAGTAACGCCGGTTTCTTCTGGCTCCATTCAGGCGTCAGACTGTACCATTGCTGTATACAAGAGTAGCTGTAACAATAATGTGACTTGGAGCTCCTCGGGCCTCACGTCGCCGTCAGTGTACCGAGATGGGTACTTTCCTGCGGACGACGAGACCATCTCATATGGTGGCAGTGGAAACATAACAGACGGTGTGTACTACAGTGGATACGCGGTCGATATAAATGGAAATTACTTCAAGTATCCTGCAACGGTATATACCCTCAAGGACGGCAACAATTCAATCTCTTCTGATACTGCAGAGGCGAATTGTGCACCTGGTACCGTGTGGAGTGGACAAATGTGTAGCCCTGTCCAGTCGTATCCTGACCTTCAGACCAGCGCAAACTCCATCAGTAGTCCTGCATTTGACTCAAGCAAACCTGGCGGTATTCGGGTGTACGACAACCCATCGACCCTAACGTTCAGCGGTACGGTGCTAAACACTGTTGGAAGTCCAGCCACACCATCAAGTAAAGCCGTCTGGGCAGACCTTGAGTTCATTTGGAACAGCACCAGTCTTTGTGCCGCAAACCAATCGGCAGACGCAGCCTGGAACATTGGCGGTCCGTGGTATGCGGTGCCGGGCGGCTGGTCGGCGGATGTGAGTATGCAAGTTGCTGCGGTAGATATCCCACCAAACACTGGCGAGAATCACGTCCACTGTTACCGCGTCGTTGTCGATCGAGACAACCTCATCACTGAAACCAACGAAGTCAACAATGCGGGAAATTGGGGATACTTTCAGATTACAAACCGGCCGCAGTGCACTGATGGTGTGGACAACGACGGCGACGGCAAAATAGATCTTGCTGACCTTGATTGTTCCGGACCAAATGATGATAATGAGGACGATGTACCACAGTGTTCTGATGGTATAGACAATGATGGTGACGGCCACGCAGATCTTTCTGACCTTGATTGTTCTGACGCAGACGATGACAACGAGACAAACGCCCCTGAATGTTCTGATGGCACAGACAACGATGGAGATGGATATATCGACTATCCAAACGACACGAGTTGTGGAGACACCTCAGGTAGTAGCGAAGGGGGAAGTCCGTCCGAAAGCGGTGACATCTGGGCAAACGGCTTCGGCGGCTCAACGAGTGTTACTGATGGAGAATCAGTAACCATTACCTGGGACTCAAATAATGCCGACTACTGCGAGGTGCCACAGGGCGGTTGGAGCGGCCTCTCGGACCTTACCGGAGAAGACACGGGGGCGCTTTCAGCGGCAAGTAGCCCGTATATCTACACGCTTGAGTGTGGGCCGGATGCGGGAGACACAAGTGTTATGGATGCAGTAACCATCGTTGTTACTCCGGTTTCTGGCGCACCATCGATCACTGCTGACAGACAGCGTGTTGCGTATGGTGACACCGTGAACCTTGCATGGTCAGTCAGCGACCCATTGACCGACAGTTGTACCGTATCTGGCTTCGGCTTTACCGCACAGACGGTGACTGCAGATGGCACGGGTCCGGCAACCATTTATGGCACAACCACATACACCATCGACTGTGGTGTAGACGGTAGCGACAGCGTGACGGTAGACCTCGATCCTGCCCTCTACGAGTCGTAATAGAGGAATAAAAACACAACCCCCGCCGGGCCCCGAGGGCTAGGCGGGGGTTGTGTTTTTGAGAAAGAGACGGTATAGTGTCAGCCACTAACTATGGCAATAACCAAAGGAGCAAAAAAGGCGCACCGAGTTTCACTGCGAAAGCAGGTCTTTAATATGCGCCGAAAGAGCGAGATGCGCTCAATGCTAAAGACGATCGGTAAGCACGTACAGGCGGGGAATATCAAGGAGGCGCAGGCATTGATGCCGACTGCATATAAAGCGATCGACAAAGCGGCGAAGCGAGGAGTTATCAAACCAAACACTGCTGCACGCAAGAAATCACGCCTCGTGGGTACTCTCAAACGAGCAACTGCTAAGTAACGAAAAACCGCCGCAGGCGGTTTTTCGGTTGGGGCACAAGAATCAAAATGTACCGTTTCATTGAAAAAACCCGATACAAGATCGGGCCTCTTCAACGTGTGCAGGCTACATATGGATTTCAGAACTATATAGTCGTAGAGAAGATATCAGGGTTGCCACTGAAAAGTTGAACTTGTTATTGGCTTAAAAATAAACATAACAAGTAATTTTCTTACACGATAAAAAAAGCAGACGCAATCAAAAAAAGCCCCGAGGCTCGTGAAAGCGCTCGGGGACTTGGTCAGGTTAGAGGATGAGGGTTACTGCTGGACAGATGCACCCTTCTTAACGGTCATGTCGAGACCGAGGTCAGAAAGCGTCTTGGCCGTCAGCAGGTTGATGAGGTTGGCAGCTTCGTTGCCACCGGCCGCACCATCGCTGGAGCCTTGAGCCATCTGAACTTCGGGTACCCATTTCTGCTTACCGAACTCTGCGGCGAAGCGACCCATAACGGTCACATACGCGTCGAGTTTCTGTTGCAGGGCACCGTCCGCTTCGAGCACCAGTCGCTTGTACTCGCCATCACCTTCACCACGCAGGACTTGCTCCTGCTTGTATTCGGCAGCGGCCAGCTTCTTCTGCTCGGCTTCGAGTTTCTGCTGTTCGGCGACGCCGACGAGCTGCTGTGCTGCGATGATAGCGACTTCCTTCTCCTTCTGGGCATCAACGACGGCCTTCTCCTTCTCGACTTCCTTTTCGTACTTGGCGGTCATAACGTTCGCCTTACCCTTTTCCTCAGCAGTGATCGCTTCCTGCTTGGCTTGCTCGGCCTCGGCTTTCGCCGTGATGATGGCCATGGTCGCCTTACGCTTGGTTGCGATCTGTTCGAGGGTCTTGGGTTCAAAGTCCCAGTCGGTGATCTGGAAGCCTACCAGCTTGATGCCGTAGGTATTGAGGTCACTCGGATAAGACTTCGGCAAGCCATCCTCGCCATAGTCGATAACGGGAATGCTCTTCAGTACCCGTTTGCCCGTTCCTTCTTCTTCCTGGTAGACCTCGCTGAGCTTGGTCATGAACTTGCCGCCGGAGATCTGTTGGTGCGCCCAATCAATGAACGTACCACGCTTGACCGCGTAGGCATCTTCAGAAGTCACCAGACCAGCGGTGAGGTTCATTGCCTCTTCTACCACCGACTTGATCAGTTTCTGCGCGACGCCGTTATTGGAACGGAAGTCCTTGTGCAGCTTGATCATGGTTACTTCATCACCAGGAAGGGCAAAACGCGCCTTTCCGTAAATGGTACCGGTACCACCGTCCTGGTAACGAACCGGGATGCCCATCTGGTCGATGGTGGCATCTTCGGATTCAGCCTTGTCGAAGTCGAAAGTAACGACATCGACGTACTCAGTTGGTGTACCAAACCATTGCGGGTATACACCCGGACTGAACTTCGTGACCAGGGTACCACTCGGATACTGTACCATCGTCCGATGACCGGCGTCGTTGATACCCATGAGCATGGGTACAGAAAACAAAATGGCGACAATGACGACGCCGATGACGATCAGTTTTGCGGGAATACGTAGCATGGTTTATTGCTCCTCATCAGGGTTGTTGATTGCGTCGATGTCTTCACGACGACGACGCTGGTCTGCTCGTTGGAGAGCGATGTCCTCGTCCATTTCCAGCAGATCACCTTCGACCTCTGTCATGGAAAGTTCCTCTTCCTTCCGTACACGAGCGCGCCATTTGCGCCACTCGCTCACGAAATAGGCGATGAGGATGACCAGAACGATTCCGATCAGTAACCTTGTAAGTGACATTGTTTTGTCTACCTCTCAGTCTGTTGTGTGGAGTCACAGAAGCGCGACATCCACGGCCTTTTGGACAGGATGCCCGTCTTTTCGGAAAGAACCGAGCAAAAACTCAACCTCAAGCCCCTTGGCAAGTTGAATACCTCCGTGAACGGAAGCAACTTCAAACTTTCGCCAGTGAAGCTCGTTGGTTTCGTCGTTGACTCTAACTTTCCAAACCATATCATCGCCAACTGAATCACAGCCGACAACGAAGCCTTTCAGTCTTACGTTTTCAATCGTAATTCCTCCTCTAATCAATGTTAAGGTTCAAAAAAACGGCATGAAATTGCCATTTCTTACTAAAAATTAGTATAGCATATTCGGATACTTTGTCAAGCTGCAAAAAACTGACGAGTACCCCAAAAATTGCACACCCGTTCTAAGTTCATTTCATGGTACTAGACAGCGTGCTTTTGTGCAAACTGTCTCGGTGCCATCCTGAGTGCGGTGTGAATACGTTCGGTGTTGTAGTAGTAAATCGCCTCATGGAGTGCTGCCACCAACTCACCGAGCGTCTCGTATCGTCCGGGGTCGCCAAACTCCACTTTAAGCTTGCCATAGAAACTCTCTTGGAATCCGTTCTACCACGGACACCCTGGTGCCGACATGGAGAGCTGTGCACCTACGAAGTGTACGCACGCACTGTAGTCTGCCGACGTATACTCACTGCCTTGGTCTGAGTGAATAATTCGTGGTGGTGGGTGAGAGTGGATTGCGTGACACCATGCGTTTAGTACTAACTGGGTGCTGTGATTCGTGAGCACTGACCAGCCAACAATCTCTCTCGTGAAGAGATCGAGTATAGTGGCAAGGTATACCCATCGCCCTTGATGCTTCACGATGTGGGTAAAATCACTCGCCCATATATCACCTGGGCCCTGCGGTGTCTCGGTGAGGAGTAGGTTTGGGAATATGCTGTCTTTAACCCGTTTTTCATACTTCTTTGCTCTTCTCCGATACGGCTTGATGCCAAACTTCTTCATGACACGGAGGACTCGCTTTTTGTTGATGCCAAGATGAAGCGCGATCCGTTTGTGACCATAGCCTGGGTGCTCGCGTAACGCTTTCTCAATGAGTTGCTTCGTGTACCAATCTTTTTCGTCTTGGACGTGGGTGTAGTACAGAAGACGACGGCTCACCCCGAGTTCTCGGGCAAGCGCACTCTTGTTGTCCATCACGAGCCCCTTTTTTGCTCTTCCGAGAGCTTGAGGGTGATGTCACCAATGAGTTGTTTTAGGGCGGCGTTCTCCTTCTTAAGCTTGTTGTGCTCAAGGATACTCACGGTACCCTGTGCTTTCGCCCCAAGCCATGAGTAGACGGTCTTTGGGTTTACCCCGTGTTCAGTAGCTGCATCTTGCACACTGACGCCATTGTTTTTAATACGAGCAATGATTTGCTCTTTCACCTCGGGAGAGGTGCGGTACATCTTCTTTCCCATATGTCTTGAGTATATTACGGACTGTTAATACTCAGAATGGTTGTACAAAAATGGGGTACCTTTCAGAGTGTAATCGAGTCTATACACCATATACAAAGAAAGGCATTCAATACTTTAGCTCACGGTGTGTAACTGGATGTGGTAACGCTAAAAAAAGCTGCAATCTTTCTTATATTGAAACTGAGCTAGGCAAACTTATGCCTGAGTTATTCCTTGAACCACATGAACTTGAAGAATTGGACCAAAAAGCCGATACCGGCATTGCTCACTTAGAAGCTAAGCTCAATAAAGAGAAGGACCAGTCTGACCGGAAGCAACGGAAGCTCAATGAGGATCTGTCATATTTACGAGAAAACAGACTCGATCTTTTAAAATCTGGTGTGTACTCACCGAGTAGCTATATAGAAGAAGAGCAACATTTGATAGCTGAACTAACTGAAATCAAAGAGTCAGAAGTTATTTCTCAGGAAGCGTTACACCAAACTATCAAAGAGGCGATGAAACTTTCCGAACTCTTAAATAACCTTACGGTGTAGTACGAAGAAGCCAACTCCGAAGAAAGAGAAGAAATTATGCGTTGTATTTTTTCCGAACTCAATATGAGTGACAAAACCTTTACGTACAGCCTTAAAAATGAATTTAGGGCAATGAAAAAGGATTCCGTCTTGTCTAGTGCTCCCACCAGGAATCGAACCTGGATCGCAGGTACCGCAAACCTGCATTCTATCCATTAAACTATGGGAGCATGTATATACTAGTGTACTCCGAAAACATTTTGTACACGTAGCAGCTTCGGTTTGCTCGCGCCCGTCTTACAGACGCTGTTCAGGTCGTGGCCATCTGTGTTCGCATGACTCCACACATGCCTCACAACCTCCCGATACAGTCCCCCAGACTGTATCAGCCTGCATTCTATCCATTAAACTATGGGAGCAAGCACTCCACAGGATACCCTAAAAACCAAAAAGTTCCAGTAACTTGTGCGAAAGTGGTTCCTCGAGGTGTTCTTCCGGTAGGCGGCTTCCTAGAAGGTCGTCGATCTCATCAAGGTATTCCTCTGGGATGGGGAGGATGAGAAGGGGGAGGAGAATCCGATTTGAGCGAACAATAAGTTGCGGCCCGCCGGGATTTTCATCATCGATATGAAATGATTCGAGCGTACTGTACGGAAAAAGCTCGCTACCCATACGAATGCCGCGTGTCGTGACTGCGAAGGGAAGAATTTTGGGTTCTCGTTGTGCAAAGAGAATAACGGTCACTGTGCCAAGCAAGATAACAACACCAAAAAGTGTATCGCCAAGAATGATTGCCGCGGCCGCTGAAGCAACTCCGATAATACCCACGATCCAAAACCAGTTAGCGCCGCGTTCAACGTGCGCGTGTTCGGGTGCTTCCCAGGTGATCGATTGTACAACATCTACCATAGGGAAATTGTATCATGTCTCCATCCAAGCCGTCGCAAAGCGACTGGTTTTTCTTCCTCTGCACCCTCGAAGAGAGAAGTTTCTTTGTGCGGGCGGTCTCGAGTTAGAACTGTGTGATGCCAACTTGCTTGACGGAATCAACTCATTTTACACCATACTCTCGAAGCGTCTCGTGCACCCACGTTATTTTTTGTGAGCCGTTTTACTACAAATACCTCTAACTGTTACTTCGATCTCATCAACCTCAAAATCTTCTATACCTAGCAACTTCTTAATTTTTTCATCTGGTGCGGTGAAATGCAGAACCCCATTACAGTCAGTACACACTGCGTGATGATGAGGTTCACTCTGGTACTCATACTGAGCTTCTTCGGTCCCAAGGTTAATCTTTTTAATCATTTTCTCTTTAACAAAAAGATCAAGATTCCTATAAATGGTTACCAAGTCAATCTCGGGTAGCTTGTCGTGGAGGTCTGCTGCTGAAAGGGTGCCTTGATGTTTTTTGAGCACCTCCAAAATCTCATTTCTTTTTGTGGTTAGTTTGATTGTCATATGCAAATCACTTGCATTTTAACAGATTCCTGCTAGACTAGCAATTGCAAATCATTTGCACTTACTTTTAACGAAACTTTTATGATATTTGAATCACTGGTTGCGGCCCTATGTATCGCACTCATTTCCTTGGTCGGTATTCTTGTGTTTGGTCAGTCTGGACAACTGAAAGGAATAGAGAAATATTCAGTACCTGTCGCTGTGGGGGTATTCTTGAGCATTTCCCTCTACGAACTTATACCTGAAACACTTGAAGCGTCACACGAATTGGGTGGACTTGTTGTGGCACTAGGCTTTATAGGATTTTATATGCTTGCCAACGTACTCCATAACAAATTGCACGAACGTTACCATCACTTGGACGCAGAAGACTGTGACCGCAAGGGTGCTGCACTCCTCATACTGATTGGTGATGCAATTCATAACGCTGCAGATGGTGTCGTGCTTGGAGGAGCATTTCTAATCGATCCAACAGTTGGTATTGCAACCGCTATTGGTTTAGCACTTCACGAGCTGCCACAAGAAATCGTAGAGTTTGGAATTTTGCTCAGGGCTGGATACAGCAAGACCACGGCAGCGATTTATAACTTCATATCAGCATCAAGCATTGTTTTGGGTCTGTTACTCATGTTTGTGGTTTCCAGCCACGCTGAAGAATACACGTGGATCTTAACAGGTATTGCAGCAGGTAATCTGCTCTTCTTGGCAGCTAGCGACCTCTTGCCCCGCATTCATGGCAACCTCAAAAACTACGGGAGTATTTGGCACTCAACTGTGTCCATTACGTTCGGTTTTCTCATCATGACCAGTGTCCTTATCTGGACACATGAGCACTTTGGTCACGGTCATGAAGAAGAGTATGGAACAGAATCACACGTTGATGAAGCATAATTTGGTATGATGTACTGGCTATGTTGCCAGTTGCTATCAAATTCACACGAATCTTTCTGCGGAGAGAGAGGGATTCGAACCCTCGAGGAGCTTTCACCCCTGGCGGTTTTCAAGACCGCTGCTTTCAACCACTCAGCCATCTCTCCAGGCGTTTTGAAGCACTGTGATAGTAGCAAAAAAAGAAGAAAAAACCAATCGTGGTATGCTTATCGGGTATGCGATTCCTCGGCATTGATTATGGGACGAAGCGAGTGGGGACGGCACTCTCCGACGCGACAGGGAGTATGGCCTTTCCCCACGAGGTGTTTTTAAATGATGGCGGGTTGGTTGCTGGTCTCGGTGCCCTCATTGAAAAAGAGGGTGTTGGGAAAATAGTTATCGGACACTCACTGAATACCGACGGCGAGGTGAACGCGGTGCATCAGGGTGTCGAAAGTCTTATGGCGGACCTCACACTCTTGACTGGACTTCCGATTGATCTCGAGCCGGAACAGTACACGACCCAAGAGGCCTTGCGGGTGCAGGGGCGAAACGAGAAGACGGACGCCTCTGCTGCGGCACTTATTTTAAACAGCTACCTTACCAGAACAAAAAACGCTACCTAATGGTGGCAGAAACCAGTAATCACAGCACACCATGATTAGTTACGACGATTTTGCAAAACTAGAAATTACCATCGGCGAGATACAGGCAGTCGAGGTGGTAGAAGATGCCGACAAGCTTCTTAGACTCACCGTTGATTTTGGTGAAGCCGCGCCACGGCAGATTATTTCTGGTATCCGTGAATATTTTGAAGATCCGCAGACGCTCGTGGGCGTGCGGTGTCCTTTTGTGACCAACCTCGAGCCAAGAGTAATTCGAGGTTTTGAGAGTCAAGGGATGATTGTGGCGGCGCATCAAGACGAGCTTTTTGCGCTCCTTACCCCACACCGGGAGCTCCCTGTTGGCGCACGTGTTATTTAGTATGCTTGAGACAAACGAGACAATTAAGAATCCAAAACTCCTCGGCGCGGCGCGGCGCGTTGGAACCGTGTTGAACTCGCGGTTTGGTTTGTGGGGGCTCGGGGTCATTTCGTTTATTGAATCGGCATTGCCGATTCCTATCATCACTGACCCGTTTTTGATTGCGTGTATTGTTGCCAACAAGACGACGGCACTTCGTGCGGTTGTGGTGACGACCCTTGCATCCGTACTCGGTGGGGTGGTTGCCTACTTTGTGGCGGTTGGATTTTTTGAAGTGGTGCTCGTACCGTATCTGGGAAGCGCCACACAGGAAGTAATACTCTCAACAGCGGCTCAATTTGAAGGGGGTGCCTTTCTCCTCACACTCATTGGTGCAGTTACACCAATACCATACACTTTCGTTGCACTTGCGGCTGGACTGGTGCAGGCACCACTTTCGGTTTTTGTCGTCGCGTCTCTCTTGGGGCGGGGGTTTCGGTACGGTTTTGAGGGGTTTTTGTTCTACCATGTTGGTGAACGTGCAAAGGTCCTTATCAAAAAGGAAATCGGCATATCATCTCTCATTGCGGTCGTACTGGTTGTGTTGTACCTCTTTTTCAAATTTGGGTGATACGTGTGAGTTACGTACCTCCATTTCTCAGACATAACAGCGTATACTATTAGAGTATTATGGCGGCTATGTCGTTCCTGTCACATATTTTTCCCACACCCAAATACCTAACACTTCCGAGTGTGGGTGTTGATGTTTCTGATTCCTCCCTCAAGTATATCCAGTTTGAACAGCCGCATTCACACGATACAAATCTCCGACTCAAGGCGTGGGGGAGCACCGATATCCCGGAGGGTGTGGTGGAGCGTGGTACGGTGCATGATGTTGACAAACTTTCCCAGGTGCTTGCACAGGTAAAGAAAAAGACAGGGGCGGAATATGTTCGGGTATCACTTCCGGAAGAGCGCGCATATCTCTTTGAGACGACCATCAAACACGGCACGCCATTTAAGGAAATCCGTGGCCTTCTCGAGTTTAAGCTTGAAGAAAACGTCCCGCTATCGCCGCGCGATGCGTATTTTGATTATGATGTAGTACACGCACAGGCGGGGGAGGCTGCTATGGAGGTGGTTGTCGCGGTGTATGCAAAAAACACCATCAACGGCTATTTTGAGGCTTGTCGCAAGGCGGGGTTGGTGCCACGATCGTTTGAAATTGAGGCGCAGGCCATCGGTCGTGCCGCTATCCCAAAGGACACGACGGCGACGCACATGATTGTTGACCTCGGTAAGACACGAACGGGTGTGGGGATTGTCCACAACGGCGCACTCATGTACACCTCGACCATTGAAAGTGGAGGACAGGCATTTAGTACCTTGTTACGAGAAAAGCTCGGAGATCTTTCTGACGATGAGTGTACCGAAATAAAGAACACGCGCGGACTCACCAACACAAAAGAAAACGCCGATGTGTATGGGGTGCTCAATTCTGCGCTCACTACCGTCGTTGAAGAGATACAGACAAGGATTCACTACTGGCATACCCGTGACGTCGATCGCAAAAATCGTAACATCAAAAGAGTTATCCTCTGTGGAGGGGAATCAAATATGGCCGGACTTCCGCAGTATCTTGCGAGCGCACTCGAAATTCCCACTGAACAAGCGGCGGTGTGGAACCGAGCATTTTCTCTCGATACCTTCATACCGCCGATTACTCGCCGATACTCATACGGGTACGCAACAGCCATAGGTCTTGCGCTCGCCGACTTTATTATCGAATAACCATGATCAATTTTCTTCCACCAGAGGGGTTGTCATTAGTAAAGCGTGAATACTGGGTGCGTGTGCTTTCGGTGTGGGGGTTTCTCCTCTTTGCGGTCTGTGTGGTGAGTGTGCTGTCGTTGTTGCCGACCTACGTACTTCTCAAATCCCAACTCGCTGCAGCGGAAGTACGCATTGTCGGTGGTGAAGACACTACAGAGGAGTACCGTGTTGCAGCCGAGGCGGTGAAAGACGCGAACGTCGTTATTGGACAGCTCGAAAAGACTCGGCCGTCGGTACGACCGTCAGAAATTGTAGGCGCACTGGTTGCGGCGACACCGGCAAATGTCGAGGTAAACAGACTTCTACTTAAGCAAGACGCCGGTGCAGCGGTCAGTGCCGTGCAGGTGCAGGGGGTTGCTGCGACACGGGAGGCACTCGTTCGGTTCAAGGAAGTAATTCAGGAGGGAGTTCTTTTCTCTGAGGTCGAGGTCCCGATTTCTGACTTGGCTCGAGAGGTCGAATTGCCCTTCGCGATAATGGTCACGCTTAATCCGCTGCTCAAACAGTAGCGCTGTTCTGTATGAATAATCACACCAAAGTCATCGGTATACTCGCACTCATCTTTATGTTTGTTGGTGCGGGTGCATTGGGCGGCTCGTTGTTCGTCATTTCACACCTTGCGGGGGCGCTGTATGATCAGCAGGTGGAGAATGCAACGATAGAGACGCATGAGGCAGAACTCGATGCGTTGCTGCGGCTAGTGGAAGAAACTGCTGAGGAGCGTGAGGAGCTTGACGCGTATGTGCTCGCGGAGGAAGACGTTGTGACGTTCTTGTCACTGCTCGGGACGCTCGGTCGGGAGCAGGGAGTGCTCCTTGAAACGAAGTCCATTAAGTCAAACGATGTGGGTGGCGTATTTGAGGAGTTGAGCATAGAGACGACAATGCAGGGCTCGTATGATTCTGTGTTATACACCCTCGCACTACTTGAATCATTGCCGTATCAATCACGACTCGAGTCGGTTGCTCTAGCGGAAGGGAATGGTGTGTGGCAGTCTACGCTCACACTCTATGTAACGAAACATAAACATGAGCTTTAAAAAAGACATTTTAAAAATTGTAAAACACGTTATACGCAAAAGTGACGGATATCCAGACCGTCGACTCATGCACCCGGCCCGCGAATGGTCTGTTGGCGTTGGTGTTGCTATCGTTGCCTTTGTTGCAGTTGCCGCGTTTAGCACCAAGACCTTTCTACAGTACTCTCGTAACACGGACCCAGATATCTTTGTCGATCAGACCATTGAACAGTACAAACAGAAGCGTGCCCAGTCTATTTTGGAGGAATACAACGAGCGCTCTGATCAGTTTGATGCACTGCGTTCGGCACGACAGACTTCGGCCCTTCTAAGTGAGACAGAAACAGCCACCAGCACAGAGGGAGAGTAACTTGCGACAGTCTCAAAAAAACGGTAGCGTGTACGATGCCCCTGTAGTTTAATGGATAAAACTGCGGACTTCTAAGCCGTTAATGGAGGTTCGATTCCTCCCGGGGGCACCAGAATAGAACTCAACGGTTTTTGACCAACGGACGCATGGGCGGCACACAGCGCCGCCCATGCTGTTTCGCCTGATTTTGAAACGCTTTTGAGCGCGCAAGCGCGCACTGTTTTGTTTTGGAGGAGGAGGTTCGAGCCAAAGATTTCTTTGGCTTTGACCTTTTTTCAAAAAGGTCATCATCAGAAGCAATTTTGTCCAGATTCTGTGCGGTTTTCAACCAATTTTGGAGCGGTTCGAGCCAATCATTCTGCCTGCGTGAAAAAGTTGAGATTTCTTCTTGGAGCGACTTCTTCTCGGAAAGGAGCTTTGCTTTCTCTACTCGATAAACTTCGCGCTCAATATCCTGTTCTAGATATCCATCAAGGAGCCGCTCCAGTTTTTGCGAGATAGCAGAAATTCTCGTTTCCTTCCCTTTCACGCAGGCAGTCAAAGACTGGGCGGAGTTTTTGTGTTCCTCTAACGCCATACGATTTAGTTCTTCCGCCCAGTCTTTGGGCAAAGAAACTTTTTGAATGAGAGATGATAACTGGCGATCTAGTTCCTCTTGGCGAACACAAGGTTCTTCACACTTCACCGTTTTATTTTTCTTGGTGCAGTGATAATAATATAAAAGACATAGTTGACGAATTCAGAGTCATTGTGATTGGTGGAAAAGCACTGGGTGTTGCTAAAAAACTGAGTAACAACATCGCCAAGAACGCAACACTTGGTGGCTCTTTTGAAAAAGTTGAAGATAAAGAAGTGATTGACTTTGCAGAAAAAGCCGCACATTTTGAGAAAGCCGACATTTTGGGAACAGATATAGCAAGAACGCCAGACGGTTCTTTGTGGTTGATCGAAAACAACAGGAATCCAAATTTCATTGCTTTCAGAGAAGCAACCGGAATGATGGTCGAAGAAAATATTTTACAATTTGTCTTAAGCAAAGAATAGACCACCTTTTGTAGTTGGCGAAGCAAACCAAAAATCCCTTTCAATTTTTTAGCGGCTTCCCCCTGCACCCCCTTCCGCTTTTTCAAGGTAAGGAATTTTTCGGGTTTGCCCGTGCGAGGTATCGAGCGCGGCCTGAGGCGCAACATACTCGAATGCGTACGCAAAAGGTTAGCATCACCACGCGCGCGGCGCGTGGCAGGTGTTCTGTTCAAAGTGAGTTCGAGCTTGGTACAATAAACACACCAAAATTATACTTTCGGGTTCTAAACCAACTTTGTCATGGGCAGCGCTTCGCGCCGCCCATGCGTCCGTCGGTCAAAAGCCAACGAGTCAAATTCTAGTGAAGTTTTACAACTCCGCTAGAACCTATTTTGAGGAAAACTGCTGAAAAGACAAGCCACGCCGCCTAGCGTGCGACAGGCGCACGCTGCGCACCGACAGAAACACCCTTTGCATTATTTTTTGAG
>JAGQLY010000014.1 GCA_020428905.1 Candidatus Kaiserbacteria bacterium
CGCTCACGCTCACCCCCTACAACAAGGGTGTAAACTGCACTCCGGTCTTTGGGATAACCTCAATCACTGCTGGTCCATCTTCACAAATAGCGGCACGTACTGTCTCGTAAATACCGTCTACCGTCTCCACCGAACCTGCTTTGAAGTAGTTTTCTGACTGTGAGGCAATACTAGAAAGAAATGCGTCGTTGACTGCGTCCCCAAGTCCAATAGCAAAAATGTTCACACCAGTCTGTTTTACTAACTCTCCTAAAGAACGTGCGAAGCCCTCTGGGTCGTCTTGTGGAGCAGTCGCGAGACCGTCGGTCAGGAGAACGAGTACCTTCCGTGCATTGGGGTTGTGGGCCTCTCCATTGAGCTGTCCTTCTGCACTACTCAGCGCCGCACCAATGTTTGTGCTTCCTACCTCATCGGCAGCAGTAATGGTGAGTGTGCTAATAGAAGCCGCTGCTGCCTGCTTGTTGGTAGTAAGTGGCTGCGCCACCTCCGCGTCAGTTGCATACCGCACCACACTAATTTGATCTTGGACACTCAAGCGCTCCACAAAGGTCCGTGCCGCCGCCAGAACCGATGAAATCGGTTCTGGCGGCGTCCCCCCATCATCGTTCATGCTTCCTGAGAGATCGATAGCAAGCACAACATCTGTTGGCACCTCGCAACTACGCAACGTGCGCGCAATTCCCTGTGGCCAAGTGAAAGTAATATCCTGGCTAGACTTCGCACCGAGAAACGGTATGACCGTGCGCGAAGCTGTGAGCGGATTACCGCTAATATCAAAAATAGTCGCGACGACTTCCACATCCTGTGCCTCAAAAAGTGCTCTATTGGCAATGCGTGCATCAAGACGTGGTGCGGTATCTGAATTACTGAGTGACCGGTCCTCAATAACAAACTGGTCGCGACCCAAGACTGCTGGCACCCACACCGGATCGTCTCCAAGGGTAATCATCGTACGTGTCGGCACACGGTCTCCAAGGAGTACTCTACCCTCAAAAATAGGATACACGCTGTCAGGAGGCAAAACCGTTGTACCACTGCGCTCGGTAATACGTCCGGCACTGTCATAAAATGAGAAGGTGTACGTGAGCGATTCAATGCCAGCGGTTGGGTTTTTGTTTTCGATGTATGCTACAGCGTTGTATTGACCATCAATCACCTTAAACGACTGTGCCCAGAGCACTTGTGCTGGAAAGAGATCAAGGGCACAAATGCGCACGCATGTACCGCCACAATCGACACCCCGCTCATCGCCATTTGCCAGACCGTCAAAACACGTCACCGGAGGGCGCGAGGTGTAATACCAGAAGGATCCGATCAAACCAAAAAAGAGTATGAGTCCTGTCGCATACTGAAATCGTCGCCAAAATGCCCATCGTCTGTACATACTATACTTACAGTATAGCAAAGATGTGTGCGTATTTTGGTAGTGAAAAAGTATTAGGACTTTAGATACCCCACAACTGCGTCGCGTATGGTCCCCATAATCTCCGTAAACTTCTCAACATCGGGCTCCAGAAGCGTAAAGCGGAACCCATTGCACGTCGCATTGAAACCAGTGGTCATTGGTACCACGCAAATGCCTGTTGCGCCAAGAAGGTAATACACGAAACGCTTGTCGAGTGCCATATCGTACAGGGTCAGTTTTTCGACCTCCCCACGCACCGCATCATTCTCTATAGCAAGTGTCTGCGATGTTGTAAGTGAGCCGTCACGGAACACCGCGGTCATATAAAACGCACCATCGGGTATCTCCACAATAAGTTCTGGAACCTCAGAAAAGATTTTTTTTGCAATGAGTGCTTTCTCCTTATATGCACTACACCGATCTTTCAAATACGGAAAATAGCGTTCGTCTTTCATTACTGTCGGAATAGTACGCTGCGGGAGTGTTGTCGAACACACCTCAAGCATCTTTGAGTCAATGATCGCCTGTGTGTACTGATTGAACAGCGGGTCTTTGTCTCGATTATAAAATTCAATCCACCCACACCGAGCACCCGGCCATGGAAACTCTTTGGAAATACCCCGCATACCAATACCTGGCACATCACCGATAACGCCGGCAAGTTTCTTGTACGACACCTCGCCGTACACAAGATTCGAGTATATTTCATCGGAAATAATAAACAGGTCGTACTTCTGGGCAAGTGTGACGATACGTTCCATTGTCGGTATGTCGTACACAAAACCAGTTGGGTTGTCAGGGTTCACTATTAAAATCCCAACAATATTAGGGTCTTGCACAATCTTTTCTTCCATCTCGTTAAGGTCCGGCTTCCAACCGTTTTGCGGATCAAGCGAGTACGTAATATGTGCGCTGTCGGCATGCGCCGCTTCTGCGGAGGAGTGTGTCGGGTAGGCAGGATTTGGCCCGATGATACGTGCGTCTTTGTGTAAATTGCGGTATAGCTTTGAGATAGCATCACCGAGCCCATTGAAAAATAAAATATCACCAGGTGTAATCTGAATCCCGCCTTCAATATTGCGCTCATACGCAATATACTCACGCGTACTTAAGAGACCTTTCGTCGGCGAATAGCCATACACGTTGTCTTCATGCATTGCGGCGATGAGGTGCTCGCGGATCCAGTCGGGCACCTGTTCTCCCTTCCCCACCGGATCACCAATGTTTTCCCACACAATGGGCACACCGAGATCATTAAATCGCTTTGCTATTTCAACGATTTCACGTATTTCGTATTTAAGGTTTTCCGCACCTGGATGAACGATAGATTGCCGCATATCACTTTATTATACAAATTTTTCAATAAGAAGGTTGCGGTTTCTACGACAGACGGCCGGACTTTGTCCGGCCGTCTGGAAAAATTGAATACTCTAAGTTGGCGCCTACCTACTCTCCCTCAAAAGAAGTACCATCGGTGGTAGTGGGCTTGACTGCTGTGTTCGGAATGGGAACAGGTAGACCCCCACCCCCAAAGCACCAACTCAGAACCTTCAATTGTGCACTGTTCAAATCACTGACTCCACATATCTCAACTTTTTGTGAACTTTGTTGAGGGTCCAAAGGCAGAGAACCCTCGGACGTTGACGTTTATGTCGGATGAAAACACCCGACAAGAAGGGCTACTTCCCACAATATCCCCAGTATGGAGATACTGACGAACAAAGACACTACTATTTTTTTCCATATACGTAACCTCCTCTCAAGAGTTACCTCAACAAAGTTCACAAACAGGTAATTTTTTCACTCATTAAATTGTAACTTGCCAAAACATTCACAAATGAGATGCGATTCAAGGCGTCGCGAGAAAAAATAATTGGAGTGGGACACGTGGTCCAGCGATAATTATTTTTTGAAGCGCAACGCAGAAGCGCGCTCATTTTGGATGTTTTGGTCGATGTACAGTATTCCCGACAGGAATGTAGTACGTCTGATTAGTACACCTCGGCTCCACGTATTACTACGCGTCCACCTGGTGCCTATCAACCTAGTCATCTCCTAGGAGACTTAATGAAACCTAATCTCTGAGTTGGCTTCCCGCTTAGATGCTTTCAGCGGTTATCCATTCCCGACATAGCTACTCGGCAGTGCCACTGGCGTGACAGCCGATAGACCAGAGGTCAGTTCATCCGGGTCCTCTCGTACTACGGACAAATCTCATCAAGTTTCGACGCCTGCAGTAGATAGGAGACCAACCTGTCTCACGCTATTTCATGGGTATAAATTTGGACTATATCTTCACCCTAATGCCTTAGGTGTGGTTGACGTATAGTCTCTACAGGTTCACATTCTTCGCTTTCTCTTTTTCGAATAATTAAGGTCTCGAAACGTATCAATTCGATTCAAAAGCTGCTTAAAATCCTGCTCATTCTGTACCTCTTTTTTGAGTTTCAAAATTTCAAGAATAAGTTTTGCCTGTTGCTGTTTCAACTCAATGTACGGACTGACTTTTGTAATGAAGTCAATGATTTCATCTTGTTTTGAGATAGTAAATTCATAAATACCATCCTTACGAAGACGCAACCTTCCATAACCTATCTTTTTGCAAAGAGTTGGGAATGATTCACAAGAAGATGATTGAAAGAATGCTACTGTTGGAGCGACCTGATAGCCATATTTGTATGAACTATTTAGTTTTGCTCGCACATAGATACTTCCATCTCCATCTAGGAACCCAGCAATATATGCTTTGAATTGCGACGAATTGAGCGACATAATGTGACTTCCCTCGGTATTATCCTAACACACGTTGGTTTAAGATTTTACCGATATAGTCAACTTCTCAACAGGATATTGCTATCCTGTGCCGCCGTGAGTGATGTCTTAACCTCGGGTTTAGATTGGTTCAGATACCGATAACTAAATCAGGATCTGAACGGTCTAAACCCAGCTCGCGTATCTTTTTAATTGGCGAACAGCCAAACCCTTGGGACCTGCTCCAGCCCCAGGATAAGATGAGCCGACATCGAGGTGCCGAACCGTGCCGTCGCTATGGACG
>JAGQLY010000015.1 GCA_020428905.1 Candidatus Kaiserbacteria bacterium
ATGTACGTATACGTTAGCGGGCAGCGTATGCTCGCCCATAGAGAGACAGATAACATCAATACGATCGAAGTGCTTCGCGCACTCAGCAACCCACCCATGAAAAAAACCGAGGATGGGATGATTGATGTCAATTGCTTGTGTCGTTATAAGAAGCCGCATACAGTACGCGTCTACTATACCGCGCTCGCTGTATCTCTCAAAACGTCAGTTACTTTATACACCACACTGCTCTATCTGCTGCCGGTATGCGGCGAGATAGACGCCGTAGTCCTGCGGAATACGAGCGAATGCTGCCGTCTGTGCAGACGTGCCTAATCGGCGGCGCATCTCAGTATGACTCATGAGCTCCGCGAGTTTGTTGCTCACACAAGAAGGGCTGTCTGAAGGACACATGCTCGCAGACTCTCCGTCGCTAAGGAGTTCTCGCAGGAACCCTGTGGGATGCGTAATAATCGGAGTACCCACAGACGCTGCCATAAGTACCCACTCTATGTCGTCCGGCTGTTCGGAGAGTTGTAAATACACATCAGTTGTTTTGAGGTACGACAAACACTGGGAAAAGTCATACAAAAAAAGTACCTGGTTCTTTACCCCAAGTGCTTGAGCGCGTTTCTTAAGCACGTCACTTCCCTCCTTGGGACACACCACAACAAGACATGCAGTCGGATAGCGGCGCAGTACCGGTGCGCACCCATCAAGAACACGATCGCTGTGCGCCCGCAGTGATCCGTGTGTGACATGTGTCATAAAAAACGTGAACGAAGAAAAGAGTTCACGAAGGTTCGTGGTAATAGGAGTTTTTTGCCATCCTGCAAGGTTATAGTACGTTGGCTTGAGATAGACCTTACCAGCAAGCCCAGGTTCGTTCGTAAGAAGGAGTTGCTCAAGTGTCGATGAGTGCGCCAGTATACAAGGAGCGTTACGAACACGCTGTCGCACAAGGTACCGCGTCACCCACCCAGCAAGACCTGCTTCGCGCTCAAGATCGGCGTAAAAATCCCGACGCACATGAATCTGAAACGGTCTGCCATATTTCTTTGAAATACGCTCTCCCACATATCCTGCCCACACTGGCCCATCAGCAATAACAATGTCTGGTCGAAATCCGCCAGAAAAAACGAGCTGCTCTTCTACAACACGCGCTGATTCGTTCCACAGACTAAAAAGGGACGGGGGGTGTACTGGATAAACCCAGGTATTTGCGGCACGGCGAAAAGTGCGTGCTGTCGCAGCGCCCACATCATGATTGAGTGCGAGTACATGCACCTCAGAAAAGAGTGATGCGAGTTCATCAATATCCGGTTCGGTAACACCACCCATCTCAAGACCCTTTCGTTCGGTTATTAAAAGTACTCGAACGCTTTCACGATTACTTGCGCCGGTAAATACCGCTGAGCCAGAAAGTACGTCGGTAATCGGCAACTGCTTCGCCTTCCGTTGCACAGTCTGCTCTTCAGCTCGCGCATCTTCCCGTTCTTTGATATGCGGATCAATAATCGCAATAGTATCTTCATCGACATGAGCAGTACCCATCGCAGTATCAAGCTCCGAAGCTGCGCGTATCGTCGGGTCTTTGGTTGTGTCGTGTATGTGTGAAGAACTGCGCTGTTTCATTACTAGATAGTATAACAAGTGTCACGCTAGAGTGGGTACCTGAGAGCAATCTTCCATACTGTCATATACGCACACAAAGTGTCGGTGAGTGTCGGAAGCGTCTTCGCAGTGCGGTGCGCCTCGGTGCTCAATTTTTGTCGCAATGCACTGTCCACCATAATACGTCGCATTGCTACACATAGCGCCTCAAAATCATTACTCGGAATAACGATCCCGTTCTCCTCAGTTTTTACTACTTCACCAGCACATCCAACATCGGTCATAATAACAGGCAGTCCTGCATGCATTGCCTCAATAACCACCAGTCCCCAGCCTTCAGAAAACGAAGTGAGGAGTAAGCAGTCCGTTTGTGTAAAGAATGGGTTAAGTGCCAATCCTGGCTGAAATGGATGGAAATTGACGCGACGCGTCAGCCCAAGCTGTGTCACCAACTCCTCGAGAGCACCCTGTTCAGTCCCCTCGCCCACAATATGAAGACGCGTAAGCGGAAAGTCATCCTGTAGCTCGGCAATAGCCCGAATTTGTAGTGTTATATTCTTCACTGGCACCAACCTACCGATGTATACAAAATTAAACGTGCCTTTATATTGCTCAAGAAATGCCCGTGAGTATGATGCAAGTTCCTTCTGTAGTGGTGCGGAAAGAGTGCCACCAATTCCCAAGGGTTCCGGATCAACATATACCGACACCACGTGTATACGGTCAAGAGCTACACCACATGTCTCATGTACCCACATTTTGAGACGTTCACTCACCACACGGACGACACTAGCACGACGTAATACATACTGTGCAAGCAAAAGCCGCAATCTCGTCGGTTGTTCCATCCCATGCACCTGTATTTCAAGACCGACTCGAAAGCGACGCGCCAATAGATATCCCAAAAAACCCAACACTGACGGCTCTTGTGTTGTAAGCACCACATCCGCGCATCCTTGCATGCGGCTGCATAGTATGCGGTACATACGAATAAGCTGAGTTAGTTTATTTTTTCCACCTGAACCATACGCCACAATTCCTTCCGCAAGAGAAGCTGACGCGACTTGAGTAGTTGGCACCACCACTGTGTATGTATCGACAAGTGTCCCGTATGCGCGCGTACGCAGAGCTGTTCGACTCTGTGTATCGAGAATACTACGATCGAGACTCAAGCTAAACAGGTGCATGGTTACAGTGTGTTATAAGTAAATCGGCAAGTTGTGCAACTCCGTCAGTCTCAGAAAATTCTTTTGTACGAAGTCGAGCACGTTGTACTATGTGTTGCCTAAGTTCGTGGTGTGTCGCCATTCGTCCAAGCGCATCAACAAGCTGCTCCGTATTATCATACGAAACCAAAAGACCATGAATGCCATCAGTAATAAGTTCTGGATTGCCGCCCACATCAGTGGTAACGACTGGTGTACCGATGTCCATAACCTCAAGTAGTTGGTGCGAGAGTCCTTCATAGGCAGTATTGAGCACAAACACATCAGCCGCCTTAAGTACTGCACCAAGAGCGTCTTTTGTGAGCGTACCGGCGAACTGCACATCCGAAGTCACTCCAAGTGTAGCTGTCTGTGCTTCAAGTCGTGCGCGCTCCGGACCATCACCAACCACAACGAGTGTTACCCTGCCTATCTGTTTCTTAAGCCGAGGAATGAGCGCAATGAGTGTTCCCACCCCCTTCCAAGGTACGAGTCTCCCAGCCGTTACAAAAACTGTTCCGGTATACCCCAATCGCGCACGGAGGTGTTCTTTTGACTCCGATACTCGAATGGGGTGGAGTGCACTATAGATCACTACACTTTTTTCTGGAGACACCCCCCACGCATGCACGACCCCTCGGAGGTATCTACTCGGGACAATGACACGAGACGCCCCTCGTGCAACCCACCGCTCTACTGCGTTGAGTATGCGCACAGCAGGGTGCTGTTTGGTCTGTGTGAGAAAGGTGTCAAGCATATCGTGTACCCCAAAGCGTTGTCTGCCCTGCTCCCACGCATAGTCTCCCGGCACCCGAAGGAAGTACGGCTTCCCAGTGAGCAGGTGCACAATACGCACCGACAAACCCACACTAACAGGGTCAAGAGCATACAAGAGATCGCACCTCTTACTTGCACAAAACACCTTCCACGCATACACCACGTGCCGCAAGAATTTCGGGTACGTTCGCACTAGCCCATACGGCACCACCAAAACCTCTATACCGCGTGCAGGAAGTTCTGCTTCAAGCATGGTGGTATACGTCGCCGGACCACCAATGTCTGGCGGATAGAGTCCCGTGGCAATAAGAAGTTTCATGCCTGCATCATAGCATCTGCAGTGATAAAGAGGAGTGCCGTTTTCTGCACTGCTACTTTCTGCATTTTTACGAAGCTGTGGACACATCCATGATTTAGTGATACTTTCAGGGTTGGCACACCATAAACCGATGGAGGTAACGATGATAATTGCAAGGCAACAAGCAAGAAAACGAAACGTGGCAGCAAAGTACGATGACGAGAGCACTCGTTATTGGACAAAGACCCTCGGTTTCCCGGCACATCACGAACCCCCCGCCCCTCCCCTTTCACAGAGGGCGTGGGATCAACTCGTAGCACTCAAAGAGAGTGGCCTGGATTCGTTTGACGAACGCTGGTGTAAATTCAAGAAAAAACACCGGATCACGGATAACAAAATAGCCCTATATAACTGGGCACTCGTGGCCGTTTCCGTGCTGTTTCTTCTCTGGATTTTAGCAGACACACCCCCAAACGGGGTGTTCCGAGTGTTCGGGATGTCCGTAACACTGTGGGCACTGCTCTTTTGGATTTCCTACGAGGTGCCAGCACTGCTGGTGCTCAGACGGACCCTGAACGAACTGGAAGGCGTACAGCAGGTCGTAGCTGCTCAAATCAAAGAGGTATTGGATGAAAACGCGGCGGACTACAAGCTGTCACTCCAAGTCGAACAATCGCTTCAGGCATGGGGAGACAACCTTGTCTCCGATGACATCCAAACGGAAGCCCCTTCGATTCCCCCAACTGATGCGTCAAGGGGCTGGAGGGTGGTCGACGTTTCGTACCATCGATCCGAGGGAGGTTCCCTGATGGGGCGTGACGCAACTATCACGCTCACCTCAGACGGCCACGACGCCATGGTCCTGGTCATACCAGGCTGGGCGAGTGTCAACTTCTGGATCAGGAACGAGTTCGAGGCGTTTACAAAAAAAGCTTCTGGGAAAGATACCCACACCCGTGACGCCCTGTCACGCTTTGACATCAAGGAGGCCCTGCAACGAGTATGGAATCCCAAGCATGGGCTCCTCGAGACAATCGGAGAGATGGCGGTATCAAAGACACTTCCGTTCGAAGAACGTCCAGAAGTCAGCATCCGGGGAGAACGACATCAAGACGGTAGTGTGCTCCCCTACGCTCTGGACTGGGGTGGTAAGCGTATCGTCTTTGCTCCGCTAGGAACCGTTGGGAACATGCTCAAACAGACCATGAGGCCACTTCTGGCCCCAGCAGCAACCTCCTGACCGAGTGGCACAACTTGCGAAGCATTCGCGAAACGGCGAGAGGCCTGACCTTTTGCCGTTTTTTCTTTTCATAACTACCTAGACTCTATTTCTTAGCCTCAAAGAGTGATCGAAATACTTCCGTGTCCATGCGACCAGCGATCAAATCCCAGTCATATTTTTCAATTGCCATCTGTTTCGCTCGCGCCACCGCGTCTTTCACTTTGTCTGGTCGAGTCATAATATCCTCAACCGCTTCTTTTATTTGTTCGGGACTGTCCGCGTCTACCGCCCAACCAGTCGTCCCCGCTTCCGGATTTCGTTTTTCATCAAAAAGGAAATCAGCGATACCACCCTCCTGGGTTGCGATCACTGGAAGCTCCGCCGCCATTGCTTCAACAAAAGAATTGCCCATGCCCTCACTACGAGACGGCCGGATAAAGATGTCACATGCCTTGATGTACTTTGGCATGACATCATGCCCGATGTGTCCACGGAACAATACCCTATCTTCTATCTCAAGCTGCTGTACCTGTGCGCGCAGTTTCTCTTCATCGGGACCGGTACCAAACACGACGAACTTCACTTTTTCTGGAAGAAGCGCAATTGCAGAGACAACATCGTCAACTGCATTCTTGAGCACCAATCGTGACGTGGTGACGAGTAGTACATCGTCTTTCGAGACACCATACTCTTCGCGAACCGCAGCGAGTTCCGCATCGCTATACTGCTGCATAAAATGTCCGGTGTTTACGGCATTTGGCACCAACACCGGTTCACCCGCAAATCCTTTTCTTTTTGCCCAACGACCCAAGAAACTTGAAATAACCTGAATGGTGTCCGCACTCGTGAACGCGCGATCAAACGCCTTACCAAAAATTTTCATCTTTGACTCAATGTATTCTGGAGGGTCTCCTTCTTGGAGCGTGAGGACATACTTCACGTCAGGAAATGCTTTTTTAAACTTACCCGCCGGCACACCACAGCTGTGCGCCATCATTGCCCAAATACCATCAAACTTTTCTGTACGATGGAGTTTTTTTGCAAAAGAAAATCCGGTAAACTGATAGAGAATTTTATTGAGGTGGAGGGGCAACTTTCTGAGATCTCCCATCTCAGGATTCTCTTTGGTGAGCCCAATACGATGCACATGTACGTTCCCCACCCGTTCTTCTTTCGGAAGTGTCGAATCAAACCGGTTGGTCACCATGTGAAATTCATATTCTTCTGGTGAAAGTCGATCGGTAATTTCTTTAATCGCCACTTCCGCACCACCGACATGTTTCGGGAAATACGCCAACGAGAATATAAGGATTTTCTTTTTCATATGGGCACAGTATAACAAAAAGGCCCCATCGTGGGGGCCAAATCGCGCATCGCGCTACTTTTGTGCAACGCTGATGATTTCGGCAACCGTGCCAAATTCACCAACGCGAACAAAAGCAACGCGGTTGAAGGAACCTGCGAACGCGGCAGAAAATCCAGCCGCATCATACCCGCCAGGAACATAGCCAACCGTGATATGTGGGCGCCACAACTCGCGAACGAGCGGGTGACCGTATTCACGGACATTCCGAGTCTCTGCTTCGGAAAGCTGCAAGGCCTCAGAGTCAGCCTGCTGAGCCCCGCTCCGGTCGAAAAACTGAGCGAGGCCAAGAGCTTCCTCATGAAGCGCCTGCAGTGCTTCACTTCGTTCGGCGTCCCAGAAGGCAAACTTGCCGCCGAAGGAAGCGACTTCGGTGAAATTCGCCGGAATCGGTAGATTCTTCCAAAGGTTGGCTAGTAGCACGTACAGGTCACCTTCACTCGCTTTCACGACCTTGGTGTGAAAGAGCGTGAGGTGACGCTGATGGACATGCTTCAAGTCAAGCGCATTGCTAGAGACTTCCTGGGCATACTTTCGTGCCCTTGCTTCTGTCTCTAAGTCCGGCAGCAATACGAACCCGTACATCCCTGTGAAGGTTCGAGAACCATCTCGAGACAACATGGTGAATTCCTCCGTATTACGCTTTCGGTTTATCGCGCTCCCAGTCGTGAGGGAACTCATCGAGAGGTATTCGCGCAGTTTGGATAGTCACCATCGTAGCGTAGTTCTGAGAGGTGTTGTAAATGGTGTGTCGAGTTCCAGGACCCTCCACAACCATACACCGTTCCTTGATAACCCGTCCGGCATCAAACAATTCACGCGCCGGGGACCCTTCTTCCAAGTGATCACTGTCGACAGCACGAATCTCTCCATGCATGACAATGGTCACCTCGTGCAGAGTACGATGGGTATGGAATGGTTGAATATGGCCGGGAGGAATCTCGGTCACGATGACCTGAGAGGCAACCGGATCATCAGAATCGTCCCTGAGATCACGGTAGTACCAACGAACTTCCTTGCGAGTCCACCGAGCCTTTTCAGCAACGTCCTCCAGTTCCTCCAGAGAACCCTCATAGGTCACATACTGACCTTCCTCCCCATACTTCTTGGCGGGGTCGATGATTGCGATTTTCAACAACTGGCCGTTATCGGGCACGACAACCATAGCCATGGCTGACTTCTCCTTCAGTCTTAGACTGATGTTGTGGTTAGGGGGTGCTTCATTAAATCCTAGGGGATAATGCCACAAAAAGCTTTATTTATCAATATTTCTCCTCGAGCCGTTTTGCAAGGAAATCAGAGTAGGCAAAACGAACACGGCTTGCAAACGCGTCCCCTTCCCCGATTGATTTGATGGGCGTCGTACGTTTGCTGAGCGAAATCGCGGCCTGTGCTTCATAGGTATCCATCGCGTAGACCTGATCGGCCTTGCCCAAGACATAGGTGAAAAAGAGCCGGGCATACCACGGTACCCGACCCACCTTTTGATCCGCCAGAGTTACAAGAAGTGGCACCCGAGGCTTTCTTCGTGCAAAGAGTGCAGCGAGTGCGCCGTAGCTTGCAAAGAGAGACCACTGGAACAAATAGGAGTGCTCCTGACGCAGATTTCGTCCAACGCGAGCACCGAGAAGTGGGAGCAGATATTTATCAAAGGAATGCCCAAACCCTACTTTGTGAACTGTTACATTTGGAATCACACACTCATCACCCATCGCGTCTTTACTAAACTTTGTTGTCACCACGTCAAAATGTACATTCGGCATTGCTTCCGCAACATCACAAAGCGCATACTCTGCCGGACCAGCATGCGGGTAGAAGGTTGTTGAATATACAAGCACCCGCTGCTCTGCTTTTTTCACTGCACCAATTTCTTCTCTCAGCTGTGCAATCCAATCAGTGAGTTTGTGCCGCTGCTGCCATCCAAGTGCTTTTACTTTTTCTGCATCAGCAACCGAGTTCATGCGATTCCCTTTGCGTTCCGGCATCATAACCACCTCTCCACCAAACTGTTCTGCAACCTCAAGCACCGAGAATCGTTCGTCAGCACCGATACCATACCCATCACCCTTCCCCCCTTCAGCAACCAGCAAGAGTCCTGAAACGATATCGTTTACGTGCGTGTAGTTGCGTGTCTGTGTCCCTGGCGCCGTAACAGTAAGCGGCTGTCCATTCTGATAGAGTGAACCGAAGATACTAATGAGTGTCCCGTACGATCCTGACATCTCTCGTGGACCGTAGACATTATAGAAATACGCAATCGCATACTCAAGTCCAAACCATTCAGCATAGTTTTTGACGAGTTCGGTGTTGGTTGCCTTTGTCCACGCATAGGGACTCTGATCTCTCCCATCGCCACCATCGGCAAACTTTGTCGATGAGCCAGCATAGATCAACTTGCACTTCCGTCTGCGGCAAAACTCAAGAACTGCAAAAGTGCCCGTCTTATTGAGATCCCAAACAAGTTCAACATCTTCAAAACTTTTTTCGGTACGTGCGTACTCACCAAGATGAAAAACGATGTCTGGTGTCTCAGAAATATGAGTGCCAATATCCTTTGAGTGGCCAGTACGATAGACGACACCTTCCACATGATTTTCAGGCGTTCCAGTGAAATAGTTGTCCAAAGAGATAACTGTGTGACCATCCTGTACGAGACGTTCGCAGAGATGGGACCCCACGAAGCCTGCGCCGCCGGTCACGAGTACGAGCGATCCCTTTTTAAGTGACTGCATAGCGACCATAGTAGCAAATTTGGTCTATTACCGCAGCCGAGGCACATCATCGATCTTAAGACGCATCATGCGAGTAAGTGCCTGAGGTGTAAGAAGCGGCGTCTGCGGGCGCTCGCTCGCAGACGCCAAAGACAGATCATCAACAATTTCTTCCACAGCAACAGAAAAAGTCACCTCCTGTTCTTTTGCAGAAGAGCTTTCCACTATACTCTGCTCTGCTCTCGGCGCTACTCTTCGGGTCTCCCTGGGCTGTGTAGGAAAGTGTGTCCACGCTCGAAACGGCTCAGAACGTACACCGCGCACCATAAGCGTGATATAGAAGTGGCCCGGCTCAAGGCACGCAAGATCAGACGCAAAACACTTTGGTTGGAAAATGTCTTCAAGGACATCTGCATCAGAAGTAGCTACACGAAAGGCAACCACGGTCCCCACCTGTTCAAAAAGTATTTTGGGTGATATGTGTCCGAGTGTAGCAAGGGTACGCGACTGTATTGTAAGCGACACATTGCGCTCACACGTTTGTGTAAAAAGGTTTGTGAGGACAGTTTCATCCCCCCAAGAAAAACCGCACAGATAGAGACTAAGAGGTACAGAGTCTGACGTATTTGACGCATCTACTTTCTGCATAACGCACTCCACGAGCTCCGATACCGCCCCCGAATCTGTCACACCAGAGAGGTCGATGACACACACACTGCCAGCGTGTTCTAAATCCGGCAGCGCACTCGACAGCATCCGGGCGTCAGAAGGTGGAGCGATGAGTGTAATAGCATCTCTCCGTGTGTGTGATGATTCTTTCCGCACAGCATCTGCAATGTTCCCCTTTTTGTCTATAAGTATCGTACGCGTACCCAGCTCAACATCCTGAAGAAACAAATGTCTCACATACGCCACTGTGTCGGTGTCGTCTTCTCCAAAAATAATCACGTGTTGCGCCCGATCCCTTTCGGTTACACCGAAAGGGATCGGGCGCTCTGCCGTACCAACGGCCCCCAACAAAAGCGTATGTTGTCCCTGCTCTATCATGCCGGCGATTATAGCAGGAAAAAATACCCATCCAATACCACACCACACACGATAGGTACCGGCGTTACTGCAAAAAGAGCCACGTTTAAGCTATTCAGTCGTAGCAGCTGGCTCAAGTGCCTCCTTGGTATAGATATTGCTCGGTGCCCATATCATCCAGCTGCGGACACCAGCATCGTATGAGGCCTGTATTTCTGCATGCACGTCGGCGGCATCATAGTCACCACCGTAGTCAAAGTCTTGAATCCAGGTCCTGAACTTTTCCGGACCGTACGCCGTCTTGGTGTACTGCCCACTGAACGCTGGCGTACTGCTTGCCTGTGGCACCATAATCGGCGTGTGCAAGAAACCCTGCATTGGCGTGGTCGTACTCTGCATACGCTCTACACCCGTCGCCATCGCGTGATACACCACTTCGTACGGATGGTCATTTGGATTGCCGAGATTTAAGAAACCGTTTGGATAGTGTGACGGATAGACCATCGGCGCAATGAAGTTGAAGTACGGTGCTGTACGATCCTGTACCTGTCCTATGGAAAGATCGTCGTAGTTGGTCGTTGTCATACCAAAGAGATCAACGCTCGTCCACGGGGTTGAGGATGCGCGTCCAGTGTTTTCGTGTCGATATGATGCAAAGCGCGATTCGTCAGAGAGCTGCTGGTGCAAATATGAGAAAAACGCTTCGAGGTTTGCTTGTTTGTCAGTGCCATATTCGCCCGCACTACTTTGCGGAAACGCAATATCCTTCATCGGACCGTCCGACGGATAACGCACGTAATCAAAATTCAATTCATCAAAACCGATATTGTACGCATCAGTAGAGAGACTGAGGATATGATCCCAATATTCATGAGAACCTACGTCAATGAAGGCCAATTTTTTGTTGTCTCGCCACACCGAGCCATCAGAGGCACGCTGCACTGCTAAGTCCGGTCGGAGCGGTGCATAGAAAGGGTCTTGGAAGACCGTAATACGCCCAATGGTGTAAATGCCCTTCTTGTGAAGCAGCGCGATGAAATCGCGCATATCTGCCGTGCCACAGCGCGCCTCTTGCCACGCCGGAAGCCATGCGGGATCGGTCGGAGGAAACGAGATGGTGCCCGAGTAGTCTTTTATATCAATGACAATGGCATTTACTTCAGTGTCTTCAACAAGCTGGACGAGACGATTGCGGAAATCAGTGGTACCGGCAACACAGGAGGTCATGTATATCGCTTTCACAGCTTCCGGCAAGGGCTGATGTGCTACCGTCGGCCGAGTGTCAGCAAGAACTTCTGGGGTTTTGGTCGTATGTGTCTCAATGTGATCGGTGACTTCTTCGGTGATACGAGATGCAACGTAGGTGATGTCAGACCCGCCAAAAAACAGAGCGTACAGCCCGCCGAGAACTACCACGACAAGAGCGGCCACTATACTGTACTGTTTCTTCATAGTAGTTAGTATACCCTGCTTCAGAAATCTACGAGTTGTTTTCTGGACTCTCAACAAACGCGTCGCTCATTTTTTCTCCTCGTTCATTTTCAAATGAACGCATAAAGGCGCTCCGACGAAGGCTGTATCCTACGTACATAAGCACCACAGAGGCGATGGCGAACACAAGGCGTTTCCAATCGTTCGGAATACCGAGAAACGTAACGATAAAGACAACGAGGCCGAGCGTGAAAACCAGTGATTCGCGTGACATTGGATCTAGTATACGGGCAAAAGAACGAAGTGGAAAGTGACTTATACGGTCACTATAACCACAAACTCTCCGCGAACATGGTCCGGGTGTTCAACGAAATACTCCAATACCTCTGTAGCACTCCCCTTCACCACCTCCTCATGAAGCTTAGTGAGTTCCCGCGCCACAACAATAGTATGATTTACCATACTATCCCGTGTGAGTGCCTCGAGAGTTTTAAGAATCCGGTGCGGTGATTCATAAAAGACAACGGGTGTGTCGTAGGACGCCAAACCTTCGAAGAAGGTTTGGCGTCCTTTCTTCTGCGGTACAAAGCCGAGAAATGCAAAGGCGTTGCCAGAAACACCAGCAATAGAGAATGCCGCAGTGAGCGCGGCAGGGCCAGGGATCGCTTCGACGACCGCGCCCGCTCTGCGGGCGCGGTCAACCAACAACACTCCCGGGTCGCTCACTCCCGGCGTCCCAGCATCAGACACAAGCACGATGTGCTTCCCTGCTTCAAGGTCGGCAACGATGGTGTCATGCACCTTATCCGACGCATGTGCATCATAGCGCCTGAGTTTGGTATCAATGGCGTAGTGTTTGAGAAGCTTTCCCGTCACGCGCGTATCTTCACACAAAATATAGTCCGCTTCCTTGAGTATCCGAATAGCCCGAAGCGTGATGTCTTCGAGGTTACCAATTGGTGTTGCGACCACTGAAAGTGTGCCTACTGTCGTCATACTATTACTTGTGTGGCAAGCTTGGTAATTGTCCCAGCACCCATGATGATCACGACATCGTCTTTCGTGACCCCACTCTTGAGTACAGCGGCAATAGCATCGAAAGATTCGATATGCCGTGTATCAGTGTGCACCCGTTGTATCATTTCGGCCAATGCCTTGCTCTCAAGCCCTTCGGTATCTTGCTTTCGCGCAGCATAGGCATCAGTGAGAATAAGCCGATCGGCTTGTGAGAGCGCGGTAATAAAATCATCTTTGAGCTTAGCGGTACGAGACGCCAAATGCGGCTGAAAGACCAATACGATACGTGCGCCGGGATGTCGCTCGCGGGCGCCCGTAAGCGTAGCGACGATTTCCGAAGGGTGGTGTCCATAATCATCGTACACCGGCGCACCATTGAGCTCACCCTTGTATTCAAATCGTCTCCAGGTACCAGCAAAGTTCTCAAGTGCTTCGCGAATGACCGGAGTCGATACTCCGAGAGTTGCCGCGGCCGCTGCAGCGGCCGCGGCATTCAACTGATTATGGAGTCCTGGCTGAGTAAGTTGAAGTGACGGGTCAAAATATTTTTTGTAGTCAACCACTTCAACACCCAGGCCATCAAGCACAGGTGCCACATTTGGATCGCTCGTACGGGCAATTATGTTCCCCCCTTCGCGAACTCGGCTTCCAAGTTCGCGAAACCCGTTCTGCACATCCTGCAAATCTTTGTAGTAGTCGAGGTGCTCTGCCTCAATATTGGTAATCACCAAAAGATCCGGTGTAAGAGAGAGAAAGTCGCGGCGATACTCACATGCTTCTGCAATAAAATACTTACTCTTCCCCGCCCTGAAATTTGAGTGTGTCCGTGTGCGAAGCGATCCCACAATGGCAGTCGGATCAAGCGACCCCTCTTCCAAAATGTCTATAAGCATCGCGGTGGTGGTGGTCTTACCGTGTGACCCGGCAACGGCAATAAGATAATACTCGTTTGCCACCATACCGAGTGCTTCAAAGTAGTTAATCGTCTCAATCCCCTTCTCGCCTGCCGCCAGCAATTCAGGATGGTCCTTTGGAATTGCTTCGGTGTATACCACCAAATCGACATCGTCGGAGATGTTCCCTGCAACTTGCTCCAAACAAAAACGTATTCCCTCTCGTTCAAGAGCCACGGTTATGCCTGACGGCACACTATCGGAACCGCTCACTTCTTTCCCTTCATGTAGGTACAGCCGCGCAAGACCGGACATACCAATCCCGCCAATGCCGACCATGTGTACATGTTGTATATCAGCTAGTTTCATACTTTTTTATCAACGCGACAAACTGGTCGTTTCGGTCATATTCATTTTTATACTCCTTCCCAAAAGACGAGAATGCTGGACTGAATAAAATGACGTCACCAGAAGCTGCGGTCGCAAGCGCGGCCTCCACACAAGCCCGAAGTGTATCGTGTTCCTCAGTTGAAACCGATGGATCGAGTACGGCCTTCAATTTTTCCGTACCAGTGCCCGAATACAACACCACATGCGCACAGTGTTTTTTTATCTGCTCTGGTAGTTCACCAAAGTCGATCTTCTTGTCGGTACCTCCAATGATAAGCACCACAGTATGGTCACCCCCCACCGCTTTCAGCCCCTGTACCGTTGCTTGTGGCGTCGTTGCATTGTTGTCGTTGTATATCTTCACCCCACCGCGTTCACCCAGATACTCAAGCCGGCCCGATATCCCCGGAAATGTCGCGAGTCCTTCAAATATTTCTTCGTCGGTAAGACTCGTTGCCTTCAGCGCTTCGTATGCGAGTGCGGCGTTAAGACGATTGTGCTCACCCGGGGTCGCAAGCAGCATATCTTCCGGCAGAATCGACGCGTCAGCGAGCACCACCTCTTGACCTAAGGTCACTCCTTTGAGCTGTTTGGCAAGCTCAAATACTTCCGGCGTTGTCACCAACACACCGCTCTCTTCCTGATAGCGAAAGATGTTGGCTTTGTCCTCAAAATACCGCCGCAATGCTTCTTCCTTACTCCGTTCACCCACCTGATAGTAGTTGAGATGGTCTTCCATGAAGTTGGTGAACACCGCAATGTGCGGAGAAATTTCCGCCCAACCAAATCCCTGAAGTTGCCACGAGTCAAGTTCCATGACCGCAATTGAATTGTTCTGAACCTCCTTGAGCAACTGCAAGTTTGAGACGCCGCGCACATTGCCACCAAGGAGCACCGATCCGCCGTCGGTTTCTTGCGAAAGAACATGGTGAATTATATGAGTGACCGTACTCTTCCCGCGCGTACCCGTCACTCCAATGATTGGAATGCCCGACAGCTTCGCGAAAAGCGCAGCACTCATTGCAAGCTCCACTCCAGCATCACGCGCGGCAACCAAGACCGGCAGCTCCTGCTGCGCCCCCGCACCGACGAGCACCATATCTGTCTCCGTGAAGTGTTCGGTCTGATACGACCCAAAGGTGAAGCGGATGTTTGAATATCTTTTGAGTACATCAACAGACGGCTGCATTACCTCCTGAGGAGCATCGTCAACCACATGTACTTCAGCACCACTCTCCGCAAGAAAGGCCGCATCTCCGACACCTCGCCCGAGGAGACCGATGCGCATGAGTGTCACTCTTTTCCCTTTGAAATACTCTATGTAGTCCATAGTGCACTCATCATAAATAAAAACTGGCAAAATGCCAGCACCCACAAAACAACTAGACGTGCAAATTCCCTGAGATAGTGACTTACTTACTAGAGTGTGACACGACCTGAATTTGAGACATGCTTGGTTCATACTCGTCCGACATGATATACTATACTAATACGACAGTATGAAAACTCTTGAATCGTATCGTGTATTCTCCACTGTTGCATGGATCACAACAATTCTCTTTGCACTCTTTGTTGCCGACCTCGCACACCGTCTCGAGAAACAAGCCGACGCATATGCACCAACCTATGCAATAGATTCTGAGACAGGAAACTAACAACCCCTGTTGCCTAGAGCTTGTGACTACAAAAACGGAAGTGCCCTTGTGGCATTAGTTCCGAATCAGTGGGGCTTTGGCCTGCCGCTGATTCCTGGAACCGGTTACGTGTTCACAAAAGTAAGAAAGAACCATGAGGATCTGTTTTTACTTACGACTTCCTAGATATCTTATGATTTACGTAATTTGTCCGCGCTCTTGGAGTTGAACCAAGGACCTTTCGAGTATCAGGAGTGCGCCCCATTTTTAAGGAGCGAATATAGCGACTATAAAAATGGAAGTGCCCTTTAGGGGCCTCTAGCCAACCCTCAGTCCTGTTCGTAAACTCACAACGGCCTGCTGCTGCACAGACGGAAAATTCTTGGGCAGGCCAGGAATTTTAGCTCGCGCCGACTTAAATTCTTTGTCCGCGCTCTTGGAGTTGAACCAAGGACCTTTCGAGTATCAGTCGAATGCTCTAGCCAACTGAGCTAAGCGCGGACAAAGAATTTAATATATTAAATCTCTGCAAGTGACCAGCACTATATCAAATTTTTTTATATAAGAAAAGGAGCGCCGCAAAGCGGCGCATTTTAAAATGGGTGCCGCTGATCAGAATGGCTTTCGCCAATTCCGTCCGAGTCCATCTCTCTGAAAGTATATGCCCAACAGCAAGATGGGGACCGCAAGTCCATACGCCAATAGGAATTCCGTCATGCTTATACCACCCCAAATGCTCTGGTAGGCAGAAGCGCAGGAAGACCCTGCTCCCAAAAGTGCGGAGAAAATTGAAAGGTTTTTCATCATACACCCCAAAAACAAAACCAAACCAGAAAATAACCCAAAAAAACATTCATGTCAACTGTTCAAAACCATGGGAACTGTCCTGCAGTACGGTATGATTAGAGGAATGGACATCGTCGATATCTTGCAATCATTTATTCAGTTTGCCGCCAGTTCGGTACTACCCTTTCTGCTCGCCGTTGCCTTTATTGCTGTCCTCTTCAACGTAGTCCGGTTTTTTATCATTGGTAGTCACGACGAGGAGGGGCGAGAGAATGCACGTAAACTTGCCCTCTGGAGTACGCTTGCCTTTGTCTTGATACTGGGTCTTTGGGGTATTGTGAGTGTGTTTCTCTCGGCGTTTGGTATTGAGAACAGTACGGTTGCCCCCGCACCAGATTACATTGAAGATGCTTCGTTTAACAATCCTACCTGCAGTGCGGGACAAACTTCTCGCTGCAAAGAATTCTCCGGAGAAACGGTTTGTTGGTGTCAGTAGAAGGAAACGGACACCATACAAAACCCCGCGGCCCTTGGCCGCGGGGTTTTATACGCATCGTCGTATGCTCTTTTGTCTTATCCTTTTCCCAGTCTTTCCCTGGAGTCAAATACCAACTTGTGGATGAGTATCATAGCCCGTTATATGCTCAATTGAGGCATATAACATCGACCAATTAGACGAAAACCACGTGTGGTTCGTCGTTGTCCAATTGGAATTAATCCACGACCAGCTTCCGCTAGCCGTGCCTTGTTACGACTTACTCCCTGTCACCGAATTTACCGTCGGCCGTGACAAGCACGGACTTCGGGCACTCCCGGCTCCCTTGAGTTGACGGGCGGTGAGTACAAGGCTCGGGAACGTATTCACCGTAGTATAGCTGACCTACGATTACTAGCGATTCCGGCTTCATGAGGTCGAGTTGCAGACCTCAATCCGAATTGAGGATAGTTTTGAAGATTTGCTCCACCTTACGGTATTGCGTCTCTTTGTACTACCCATTGTATCACGAGTGCAGCCCGAGGCATCAAGGGACATGCTGACCTGGCGTCA
>JAGQLY010000016.1 GCA_020428905.1 Candidatus Kaiserbacteria bacterium
GGTTTTGTTGAAATGTGATCTCTTACTTCAATTTGGAGCGTCGTAAGAATGCAGGAACGGCACCCCAGTCGTCGTCATCGTTTTCATCCTCATCGACAGGATCAATCGGTTTTGGGTTTTTTGGTTGTTCGGTCTCCTGTGCCACTGGCGCGGCCTCTTTTTCCACCTGTGTAGGTCGTGAGCTCAAAGAATTGAATATTTTCCCGCGAGGTACTTCCGGCTCCTCCAAGTCATCCTGACGGTCAGTGGTGCGCACCAGTGAAGGGCGGCCATGTCCCGTATCAAGCTCAGGAAAGCCGGTGGCAATCACCGTCACCTTCACCTCATTTTTCTTGAGCTTGTCGTCTTTGATTGCACCGAAGATAACTTTTGCGTGTGGATCAATTGATTCGGTAATAACGCGTGCTGCATCTTGGATCTCGAGCATACCGAGATCGTCGCCGCCAGCAATAGCGAAGAGTACACCTTTCGCCCCGGCGATAGAAACCTCCAGAAGCGGTGAATTGATTGCATTCTGCGCTGCTTCTTCGGCACGCTTCTCGCCACCTGAAATACCCACACCCATAAGCGCAGAGCCGGCATTTTCCATGACACTACGAATGTCGGCGAAGTCAACGTTGATGATACCTGGAATAGTAATGAGGTCGGAAATACCTTCAACTGCCTGCTTAAGTACGTTGTCACATTGTGCGAAGGCGTTCTTGACGCTGGTCTCACGGTCGACAATGGCAAGGAGACGGTCGTTCGGTATGGTAATAAGTGCGTCTACTTCCTTTTTAAGCTCCTCGATACCCTCAAGAGCGAGTCGCATACGTTCTTGGCCCTCAAAGAGAAACGGCTTGGTCACCACACCAACAGTGAGTGCGCCGCTCTCACGAGCAATCTTAGCGACCACCGGTGCCGCACCGGTACCGGTACCACCACCCATACCACCGGTGATGAAGACCATGTCAGATCCCTTGATTGCGTTTGCGATTTCCTCACGAGTTTCTTCCGCTGCGCGTCGTCCCATGTCGGGGTGTCCGCCGGCACCGAGTCCGCGGGTGAGGTTTTTTCCGATATTGATTTTCTTTTTTGCGAGTGAGTGGTGAAGGTCCTGTGCATCGCTGTTCACAGCGATGAACTCAACACCCTGCACCTTTGAGGACACCATGTGGTTTACGGCGTTGCCACCTGAACCACCGACACCGATGACTCGGATGCGCGCGAATGATTCTACTGCTGTCTTGATTTGTTCCATAGTTGTATACCTGAACTACATCCCACTAATGATGAACATGTCCAAAAATCTCGTACCTAGGGTACGTATGTGTTGTGCGACTCGTATGCGTTGTACGTGGGGTGGTCGTGAAGTACGAATTCTTCAGAAATGTTCTGCACCTATCATACAGGCCGTGTTTCTATCTGTCACTATATTGACAAACGCGAGTTCCGTGTAATTGGCGGGTATTAAGATGTGTTGTGTAACAACAGCGTATTTTAGAGGTCAGGGAAGAAATTGTTTGAACCAACCGAGAAGTTTATTGCCGGTGCGCTTTGCGATATGGATACCAGTATCGTCATCGGTGTCAGAGATGCCCCAAATACAGAGGCCGTACCCAACTGCCCAAGAGGCATCTCGTACCTTGCCGTTTTGGCCGCGGTCGATGGTCGCAATCTTGGAAGGGAGACGGAGTGATGCGCGCGCAAGGTCTTGAACGGTGGTGAGTCCAGATCCGCCACCCGTGATAATAACACCGGCAGGCAAGAGACCGTCACGATTGATTTTCTTGAGGTGTGCGGCAATAAGCTCAAAAATATCAGTCAGGCGTGCAGAAATAATTTCATCGAGTCTGCGCTTCGAATAGCTAGCACTAGCGATACCGCCGCGCTTAATCTTCTCCGCTTCTTCGAGCGAAATTTTTAGGCCGAGCGCGATGTCGTTGGTGATGTCACTTGAGCCAATAGGGAAGACCTTAACTGAGAGAGGAACGTTGTCTTCAAACACGACGATGGAGACGGTTTCGGCACCAATGTTGGCGAGAACGCAACCGGCACGTTTTTGGGCCTTTGAGAGCATGACAAGACTGCCAGCGAGTGGGGCAGCCATGACATCTTCAACCGCAATGCCAACGCTCTCAATTGCACTTACGAGGTCGTTGAGGTGTTGCTCGAAGGTGGTGACAAAGAGCGACTCTACAGTGAGCTTTGTGCCACGCATGCCGTGTGGTCGGCCGAGTACACGCTCGCCATCGACAGAGAAGGAAAGTGGGACGGCGTGCAGAATTTTGCGATTGGGGATTTGGTCAAGAATACGTTCCTCGCTATCGAGCATCGCCTTGTCGAGATCGGCTTGGGTTATTTCGGAGTCGGCTCGAGAGGTGATGGCCTCACCGTGGGAGTTGATTTCGTCGATCCCAATACCCCCCATAGAGACGTAGGCACTTTTGACGTGCACACCAGCGGCCTTTTCTGCCTGGGCGACGGCATTACGTACACTGCGTACGACGTCGGTTTCGTTAATGATGTAGCCGTTGCGGAGGCCACGACTCTCTGCGTAGCCGGTGCCGATGATTTGGGGAAGTGAGCCGCGACTTTTTTTGCCAGGTGCACGCACAACGACCACCTTCACCTGGAAGGTCCCTACGTCAATGCCGGTTACGATACGATCAGCCATACAACTTAGATAGTGTGCGTGAAAAAGATCATGATTACCTGAGGTGATACTTCGTGCAGTAACGTTTTTCCGCTTTCTCCATTGTAGCCCCGTGGCCGTATCCTTTCAAATGGAGTAATCCGTGGATAAATAGGTAGCCCATATATCCGCGTGGAGTCATGCCAAAGCGTTTTGCTTCTCGTGACGCCACCTCAGGGGTGATGTATATTTCGCCATGTGTATCGTCGAGTGGAAATGAGAGTACATTGGGGACATATGTTTTCTTACGATAGGTAGTATTGAGTGAGCGTGCACGATGTGGGCCAATGAAGGTGAGTGTAAGGTGATACGAGGAACTCAGGACATCGTCCTTCATCTTTTGGAAGGGGAGTGTTTTAGGATACGTGCGTACAGTGTACGCCAATGAAAATGACATAGTGCCATCATAGCAAAAATCACCGTTTTGCGGTGATTTTTGGAGTGGATTATCGTCGTCCACGACGGACTGGTTCTTGTATTTTGCCGAGTTTGAGCAGTTGCTCATAGGTCTCTTTCTTGGCGAGCTTCTTGAGCTTTCCTGAACGTACCACCTGCGGAGACTTGGTGCGCTTGTAGTTTCGGTTCTTGCGGATACGCTGCACGATGCCCGATCCTTGGACACGCTTTGTAAACCGGCGAATGAGATTTGCCGTACTTTCTTGATTTTTCTTTTCTACCTCTACATTAATAGCCATATAGTGAAGGAGCATACCATAGGGTCCTTGGTATAGCAACTTTAGGTTACCATCATCTCTGACGGGGGTTGTGTTAGCTACGCACGTACAGTTTTTTTGAGGTACTGAGCGAGGGTGTCTGCGGGAATGTTTTCTTGGCTTTGAGCATGGAGGTCTCGAATGATGACATTGCCTTCAACATACTCCTTTTGTCCCAAGATGACAGCATAGCGGACATTCTGTGCCTCGGCCTTGCGAAGTTGTGCAGAGAGTGAGTCGCTCACAACGTCCTGATAGACTGGAATACCGGCACGATGCAGTTCGTCGATAAGGAGCAGGCTACGAATCTTTGGGCCAAAGCCAAGTTGTACAACAAAAACAGACGGTGTCGCTCCTGACTCTCTGCGTGGCATTCGTGCGGGGGCTTTTTTGTTGCGGAGTACGACGACGGCACCAGCGGCCGGCACTTCGGTTTTGGTGGTGCGTTGTACAAAGGTGTTGTACCGGCCGCCGCGAATATAGAGCGGACTCGATTCGAGACGCTGTTCGTCTTCACCACAGACTTCAAACGCAAAGAGTGCGTCGGAGTAACACTGATGGTGTCCAATGAGTTTTGGATCGATTTCGTATGGTGTACCGCTCATGTCGAGGTATTCAACGATTTCGCGGAAGTGTTTGCGGCTTTGGTCGGTGAGGTATTCGAGCGGGTTGGGACTGTGGTGTGCGAGTTCGTGCTCCTTTTCAATGAGGTGTGTAAGCGCCGTGAAAACATGCTCTTTCATGAGTTCACGTGCCGGTGCGGGCATGTCCTCCATGCGCTTGCGGAGGTAGTGAGTAAGTTCGCGAATGTAGCGAGTGAGTGAGTCAGTGTCACCGAGTGAATTAACGCGTACAAAGTGTTGCGGGTAGCCGATGTTAGTGAGGAGTGAGTGAATAGTTTGAATGAGGAGCGCTTCGGCAATGCTCTTCTTTACATTAAACACTTGCAGCGAGAGTGCCGGCTCGCCGGAGCGCGGAACTTGTTCGAGAGTATAAAACAGCACCGGGCCCTCAATCCCGTTTAGTTTTGAGTCGAAGTAGGTACACATCCCGGAGGTGAGCATGCCATGGAGTGCGTCGGTCCGTCGATCGGCGGCAGAGGCGGTGTGTGCGATGCGTTTCTCACAGTCACGGCAGCCCGGATGTTGCTTGAGTGCCTCCACATGCTCAAATCCAAAGTGTTGGGCGGTACGGGTTGCCGCCTTGAGAAATTCTGCTGGTGAAAGTGACGATGGCATACGTGTTTGTGGTGAAAGGGTTAGTTACTGATAGTGTTGTGCGCTATTTCCGCATTAAGATCGTACTCTCCGGGAAGCACGGATGCGGTACTTACCGGGAAGAGTCGAAGAAATGCCCGACCGACGATATTGTCGCGGGGGAGTATTCCCCAGATACGTGAATCGGAACTCTCATCGCGGTTGTCGCCCATGACAAAATATTCGCCGTCTCCGAGAGTTTCCGAAAGTGTAGATGGGTTGTTCATTGCGTGGATGTAGGGTTCGTCGAGCGTTACACCTTCGGGGTGTGTGTCGGTAGCAAGTGTGACGGTAGTACCATCGACCGTGACGGTGTCACCCGGAATGCCAATGATGCGCTTGATAAAGAACTTTGATGGGTCTTTGGGGTAGCGGAACACAATAACGTCGCCGCGTTTTGGTTCTTCAAAGTGGTACGTGAGCTGGTCTACAATGAGGTATTGGTTGGTAAAAAAAGTGGTTTCCATTGATGCGCCAGATACAATGAATGGTTGCGCAATAAAAAGCCGTATTGGTAGAACGATAACAAAAGCGAGGAGTGCAAATTTGAGTAATTCAGTCAAAAATCCGTTTGATGAGGACTTGGAAGGGGGGGTGTTGGGAATAGTAGTGTCTAAAGAACGATCGTTGTGAGGTAACTGTTCCATAGTAGTGGAGCTATTATAGCTGCGCATTCGTGTGAACACAAGTTCTTCAAATGCGATACAATGTACGACATATGTGGTATGTGATTGGTCTCGGTAATCCGGGTGATAAATACGCGGGGACGCGACACAACATTGGACGCGACACACTCTTGGTACTTCGTGATGAGGGTTCTTTTGGTGCGTGGGAGTTTCATAAATACGCGATGGCACAGTCTGCGAAGGGAGAATTGGGAGGAGAGACGGTCGAACTGGTGTTACCCGAAACTTTTATGAATAAGTCAGGAGACACGGTGCGGTATTTGGTTGAGAAGGAGGGCGCTCGCGCTGGGCAGTGCGTCGTGGTGTATGACGATGTAGATCTGCCTTTTGGTGAGGTGAAGGTGTCGGTGGGTCGCGGCGCTGGCGGGCACAACGGTGTGCAGTCGATTATTGATGCGCTTGGCTCACGAGAATTTGTGCGAGTGCGTATTGGTATTGCAGGAAAAAGCTTTTGGACAGGGAAGGTGCGCCGGCCGAAGGCCGGCGCACCACTCACGCGTCACGTGCTTGGTATGTTTAGTTCGAGTGAGAGAGAGAAGCTGCCTACGCTCTATACCGAGGTGCGCA
>JAGQLY010000003.1 GCA_020428905.1 Candidatus Kaiserbacteria bacterium
TAGATGCGATTGCTGCTATGATAAACAAAAAGCCGAGGAAGATACTCGGATACAAAAGCTCGGAGGAGGTGGTTAGACGAGCTGGGTTATTAAAAGAGAGTGTCCTAATTGAGGGGTGAATTTACGTGCGGAATGTCGGCATAGCTGTGTAGTAAGAAATTTGGTGTACACAATCTCGAGGAGAGAGATTTTTATGCTCGGTCTGCCGGTGGCAGGGGGCACAAAGATCTGTACTCCAAGTCTCATGCTGTGTACGGCACGCCGCACTGCGGGGAAGTGGCATGTCCCTATGAATAAACCACAGGGTTTGTGATGTACTCAATAAAGTGGGCAAGCGGTCCATGCTTGCCCGAGTTTCAGTGACCTATCCGAGGTCACAGGTGAGACGAACACGTTCGTCTCGATACTCCACAGTCCCGTGGAGTGTGGTGCCGACGATCTGTATGTCGTCGGCTCGCATGTACTCTGGATGGTTGGCACCGTTAAAGGTGCCGTCCAGGGCAACCTGAATGAGCATAAGCTCCGCGATCCGTCGCTTCAGGATTTCGGCCTTGCCTTCTTCCAGAAGGTGGTGAAAGTGTGCAAGCTCTTCAAGATCGATCTTCATCGTCTCTCTCCTCTCTGAAAAGGCCGGGTGGTCTTTTCGTATGAGGCACTTGCACACACAATGCAAAAGCCGAGTCGCGTCGGCTCCTGCGTTCCCGGATTCAGCGGGACCGCACGCGGCGGTCGCTGAATCCAGGGTTTGGCAGGCCCCTTCGATTAGCGCGCCGCGCGTATCACCTCGACGATATCCTTATCGTCGAGGTTGTTCAGGGCCTCAAGGACTTTGTCCATGAGGCCGTTTTCCACTCCGGGTACGTGCACCCGGAGTTGGCTTTTTTCCTGTAGGAGGTCCTGAAAGACCTCCGCAGGACTTTTCTTCTTTGCCATTTTCGCCTCCTTCGGGGGATCGCCCCGATGAATTTAATCTCTTCCCGCTATGGCATGCGGGGAGAGACAAACCACCTCTTTGAATCAGCGAACAAATTCGCGGACTCAAATGAGTAGGCGACGCGACACAAAGGCGCGCGTCACCTCAGTAAAGAACCCACCCCATCAGGTATCTCCTGAGGGAGATGTTGCCCGCATGCTTGCATCGGGATAGTTCATTATTATGTAGTTGAGGTAGGTTGACCTTACATTACTATTTTATCACATAAGGGTATTTTTGTCAAACCTATCGTATTTTGCAGAAAGTGGGGGAGTGTTGTATAAAATAGTTGGAATTTGGGCCTTTTCGCCCAATGGGCGAAAAGGAAACGAAACACTCAACCCCAGGGCTTCGCCCTAGGAGGATTTTGATGGATGAGAAGCATAGAAGATGCCGCCCACGCGCACTGCGCGATTTGGGGGGGATCTGTCGAGACTATGTGTGTTGTGAGGAACAGCCGAGACACTCACCGATATGTATAGTTTACCGGCAGCTAGGAGACGATCCGCCGCACTTCGGGGATCCAAAAAAGGAATGTATTGTCGTGGGAGATCGGTGGCTACGTCAACTTGTCATGGATGAGCTTGAAACCGCCATTGACTCGATTGACGAACTACCGGCGAAGGACGGTCAGGGGGGGCTGACCGCCGAGAGTTAGACGTAGAAAAGCCGCGCGGAACGCGCGGCTTTTTGATATTTAGGTGGTCGAGTAATGGTAACGTCGGCCTGTTCGATGTGTCGAGTGAAGCGTTGCGACTAATGCGCGAGGGCGAGACAGGTGACGGAGGCGGGGGTGTGCGGCAAAAGCGCAGCTTTTGCCGCACGCAGCGTCGCGCCAGTCGTGTACACATCATCCACCACAATAATGTGTGCACCAGCAATACGTTCTGGTGTACGTACCGCAAACGCGTCTTTCATATTGTGCAGTCGCTCCTCGCGAGAAAGCTCTGTCTGCGGCTTCGTGTGTCGGGTGCGCACCAGTGTGTGTGCATCAATAGCGAGAGATCGTTCGCGTGCAGCAGCGTGCAGCACTTCTGCTACTTGATTGTATCCGCGTTCGCGTTTTCGGGCAGGGGAGAGTGGGATGGGGAGAATGAGGAAATTGGCGTCAGGAAGAGGGAGGTGTGTGAGTCCGTGTGCAAAGAGTGTTCCTAAGAGTGCAAGAGCGTGGGCGTTGTGATGAAACTTCGCTTCATGTATAAGTGCACGCATAGTGCCATCTTTGAAATGTGTGAGTGCGTAGATTCCGTCCTCATACATTGGACGACACTGTACACACACAGCTGCTGCTGTGGTTGCTCGAACGATACGAAGCTCCGGTGATGGCGGGAAGAGTATGTCGAAGAGTTTTGTGAACAGCGAAGGCATACGTTTGGTTCGGTCTTTTGATACACAATGCTAGAATATGTCTGTATTGTATGGCATTTAACCTATCGAACATAGTGCGTGTGTTTTCCGGTAAGAAAACACACACACCCCGCGGTGCTGTTATGGGTGTCGATATTGGTTCGTCTGCCATTAAGGTGGTCCAACTTCATATGGAAAAGGGTGTGCCTACGCTCGATACCTACGGTGAAATGCAGCTTGCGCCGTATGCCGGTATGGATATTGGACGCACGGTGTCGCTGCCGGTCGATAAGCTCATTGAAGCGTTTGTTGACATTGTACGTGAGTCGTCTGTCACCAGTACCGATGTTGCGCTTGCTATTTCATACAGTGCGAGCTTTGCCACCATTGTCCCCATACCCACCACCAATCCTGAGGAAATCTCTTCTCGCATTTCGGTTGAGGCACGCAAGTATATTCCAGTGCCTCTTAATGAAGTGACACTAGACTGGTTCCCCGTGGTGACGCGCGCCGAGACGTCAGAGACAAAAATTCTACTCGCTGCCATTTATACCGACGTACTTAACAAGTATGAAACAATCATTCGCGGCTCAAAATTGAATTTGCGTCTTAATGAAATTGAGGTGTTTAGTCTCATCCGTTCTTCAGTCTCCCAGAAAGATGATGTGGTCGCAGTGGTTGATCTTGGTGCGGGATCGACCAAGATTTATATTGCACACAAGGGTGTACTCGTACAGACACACAGTTTGCGTATGAGTGGGACTGAGCTCACGAGCACTATCGCAGGAGCGGCAGGTGTTGATTTTAAGATGGCGGAACGTCTCAAGCGCGAGTATGGACTTGGTGTGTATCCAGAATATCCGTCAGTACAGAAGTTACTTGCAGCAACGGTGGAGCGCGGCTTCCAGGAGCTCCACAAAGTGATGATGCGCTTCTCTGAAGAAGAACACTTGAGAGTTGATAAGGTCATCCTCAGTGGTAATGGTGCCCTTACCAAAGGTATTACGCGTTTTGCACAAGATATTCTCCAGGTGCCCGCGGTTAATGCGACGCCGTTTTCAAAAGTTGCATACCCCGCATTCCTTGAAGACACACTCACCGAGGCAGGGCCGGCATTTGCGGTAGCGATTGGTGCGGCACTGCGTGCGCTGATGCAAGAAAACAGCTAGTTTGTCCACAGAGGTAACGGGTGGTGTGCAATATATAAACGTATAATAACGCTATGGCAGAGAATCAAGGTCCGTCTTTTATTCCCAAGCACGCACCCGGCATGTTGCCGTCGAATGTGCGTAAGCGCAAACGTTTCCACGTACTTGGCTTTGTGGGGAATGCGCTCCTCATTGCATCCATTGTGCTTGCGGTTGGAGCGTACTTCTATGAAGGTTTTGCTGAATCACGCCTTGAAAACGAGAAGCTCGCACTTGAAGAAGAACGCGGCCGTTTTGATGAATCTGACCTCATTGACATCAAAAACTTCGCACGTCGTCTCGATGCCGCAACATTCCTGCTTGACAACCACATCACACCGACAACTATTTTTGACATGCTTGAGCTCAATACCAAGGAAAATATCCAGTTCACAAGCCTCCAAATGTCACAGAGTCCATCACAAAATATGCAGCTCTCTATCAAGGGAGGAACGGAAGAGTTCAATACTATTGCGTTGCAAGCGCTGCAATTTGCCGATACGACCTTCTTTAAGGATGCGGTTGTGACCAATCTTTCAACACGCGGTGTGAACGTGTCTGAACTTGCTGAAGGTGCGTCGGTGACGAGTAGTCGCAACCAGCACGACCTTACCTTCGATATTGTAGCGACTATTCCGGCAGGTCTGTTGCAGTACGAGGGGCTTGATGCGTTTAAGAATCAGGCAGCTCCCGAGGTTGAGGTAGAGACGACGGCACCGGCTACCGATGGCGAGATGATTTTGCCAGAAGGGAAGTCAAGCAGTGAATTTCCTGTAGAGGGTGCAGACGCGACGGAAGACGGGGCAACCAATGACATCGAAGATAACGGGCAGGTTGCAGGAAGTGCTGACGAAGTAACGACGAATTAGTTATGTTTAGAACACTTACACCAATATTCTCAATCATCATTGCACTTGCAGTGTTCTTTACCTTTACCCGGCCGACCATCGACACCATTCGCGCGTTCCAAAATGAAGCGAGCGATTATCAAGAGGCAGCCGACAAGGCGACCGAATATAACCAACTCCTGCAGTCGTATATCACTACCAAGAATTCGTTTGGTGCACGAGAGTTGGAGCGTCTTGAATCGCTTGTACCATACAGTGTTGACGAAGTGCGCCTACTTGTTGACCTTGAAGATATTGTGCGCCGGCACGGTATGGTGATCGGCGACGTGTCTGTTGAAGCGGGTGTTCCTGTAGACCTTGAACGCAGTAAGGATTCTGCCAAACTCACCTTTGAAAACGATTTCGATTATTCAGATATTTCGCTCGATCTCATCGGTACCTATGAACAATTCAAGCAAGTGCTTGCTGACATTGAACAGAGTCTGGTTTTGATAGAGGTCGTCGATCTTTCATTCCAAGTAACCGAAATCAATTTGCAAAATTACAACCTAACCCTTCGTGCGTACGCGTTAGCGTCCACGGAATAAGTGTCTTGTATGTCTAGCTTTGTAAAAAATTCACTCATTGGACTCGGTCTTATTGTACTGCTTTTTCTTGGGTATGTGCTCTTTGTGCAGCAGGGTCCCGAAGACGTTCTCAATGCATCGGGCAGCCAACAAACATCCGAAGCAGCCGCCCAAACAGAGCTCTTTTTCAACCGGCTTCAGGCACTTCGTGGTCTTCATCTTACGGAGAAGGGTGGGGTATTTTCAGATCCACGATTTCTCTCACTCATAGATTTTCGCCTCCGTTTGGTGCCGGAGCCAACCGGGCGACAAAATCCATTTGCACCACTGCCGTAAGTGCCCGGAGAGCGGTAATTATACGAGGGCAACATGAATCTTCTCGCATTACTTCAGGAGAAAGGAGTTATTGATAGTGCTCTTTCTGCGCGTGCGGAGACGTATGCGGTAGACCGCGGGGTGTCCTATGAGCAGGCGCTTCTTGAAGAGGGGGTTGATGACGATAGTATTCGAAACGCACTCGGCACGTATTTCTCGCTTCCGACCGAAGCACTCCCAGAAAATATCCGCATTGACCCTGAGGTGTTGCAGTACGTTCCGGAGGAATCTGCACGACATTACGGTTTGGTACCGCTGCGCATTCAAGACGGCGTGCTCGAGGTCGGTGTGCGGGATCCTGAAGACCTTGCGCTTCGTGACGCACTCAATTTCATTACCGCGAAGCATCAGCTACCATACAAGCTTGTTGTTCTGCTCGAGCGCGATCTCGAACGGGGTCTAAAATCGTACGAAAATCTCAGTGGTGAGGTTGGTGAAGCGCTCGACGAGCTCGAATCGGAGCTTGATGTCGAGACCAAGAAAGCAGTTGCTGCACAGGAAGAAGAAAGTCCCGCTTCACAGATTGAGCACATTCAAGAAGATGCGCCGATTACCAAGATTGTAGCAACGATACTGCGGTATGCAGTCGATGGTGCGGCATCTGATATTCATATTGAACCAACCGAAAAAAAGGTAGTCGTACGCTTTCGTGTTGATGGCGTGTTGCGTAATAGTCTTGAGCTCCCGCAGAAGGTACATCCGGCAGTAGTGGCACGTACCAAGATTCTTTCCTCTCTTCGTCTTGATGAAAAGCGTAAGCCGCAAGACGGACGTTTTTCTGCAACTATTGATGGCAGAAAGATAGATTTTCGTGTTTCGATACTCCCAACAAACCACGGTGAAAAAGTGGTGATGCGTATTCTTGATACTGAGCTCGGTGTACGCACGCTCGAGGATACCGGTGTGTCCGAGTACAACATGAAACTCATCCGGAAAGCAATCAAGCAGCCATACGGAATCATCCTTATTTCCGGTCCGACCGGTTCGGGAAAGTCCACTACGCTCTACGCAATGCTTTCTGAAGTAGACCGCGAAGCAAAGAACGTACTGTCTCTTGAAGACCCGGTGGAGTATGACATTGCAGGAGTAAACCAATCTCAAATACGACCGGAGATTGGGTACACATTCGCCAATGGACTGCGTAGTGCACTGCGTCAGGACCCGGATGTGATCATGGTGGGTGAGATTCGCGATACCGAAACGGCACAACTCGCCATTCAGGCGGCGCTTACCGGACACCTGGTGCTTTCTACGATTCACACCAACAACTCTGCTGGCGTGATCCCTCGACTCATCGATATGGGTATTGATCCGTACCTTATTGCACCAACTCTCCAACTTGCACTTGCGCAGCGTCTGGTGCGGCGCATTTGTCCAAATTCAGGTCGGAAAGTACCGGTTGATGGTAGTGTGAAAATGATGATCGACAGTGAGTTCCAAGGATTGACCTCTGAACACAAGAAAGTTATTCCATCCGCTGACCATGTACTTTTTGCCGAACCAACGCCTGAGTGTGCGAGCGGTACGAAGGGTCGTGTTGCGGTTATGGAGGCGATTGAGATTACTCCTGCCGTTGAAAAACTGATTCTCGGGGGCGGAACAGAAGAAGATATTCTTGCCGAGGCTCGGAAAAATGGTCACATTACCATGAAAGAAGATGCGATCATCAAAGCGCTCCAACACGACATCCCGTTTGAGGAAGTAAATACTCTCGGTGGAGCACTTCTGGTGTCTGATGAGGCGGAGGAGGAGGCCCGAGCACTGGCTGTCGATAACCGTCCTGCGGAAAACACATAACCGCGTATAATGGAGAGAACCGTACCGCCACTTTTTTCTAACATGGGGGTGCGTACATGGAAATCATGAAACTATTGCTTGTAGATGACGACGCTTTCATTCGCGATATGTACGCGACGAAGTTTGCTGAAAATGGACATGATGTAGAGGTGGCAAAAAACGGTGAAGTTGCACTTGAGTTGCTCGAACGAGGCACGTTTGATGGCGTTCTACTTGACATGGTTATGCCGGGTATGACCGGTGTTGAGCTTATTACGAAAATAAAAGAAAAAGATCCCACTGGAGGTCCGGCATGTATCGTATTGTCAAACCAGGGGGAGGAACACGAGATCGAACTCGCGATGCAGGCAGGTGCAAAAGGATACATTATTAAGGCAGAATTGATTCCAAGCGAAGTCGTGGCACAAGTTAAAGAATTACTACAGTAGTATGGCATCAGTCGATTACAAAAAGGAACTCGCGGAACTCATTGATATTGTTATTTCTGAGGATGGTTCAGACATCCACCTTTCAGTGGGCACCCATCCAACAATCCGCGTTGCTGGTTCACTCATCCCACTTCTGAAGAAGCCGGAACTTACTGGCCGCGATGTTCAGGGATTTGTACAAGCACTCCTCACCGAGGAGCAGGAAGCGTCGTTCATGGAGCATCATGAAATCGATTTTTCATACGCAGCCCAAGACGGTGTGCGCTTCCGTGGGAACGGATTTTTCCAGCGAGGGTCTATTTCGATTGCCCTGCGACATATTCCAAACAATATCCGCACCTTTGAGGAACTTAACCTACCGCCAATTCTTGAGACATTCATACAACGACCGCAAGGATTCTTCCTGTGTGTGGGACCGGTGGGGCAAGGAAAATCAACAACACTTGCTGCGATGGTAGAGCTTATCAACCAGACGCGTGCAGAACATATCGTAACCATCGAGGATCCGATTGAGTATATATACCAACCAAAGAAGTCACTCATCGATCAGCGTGAGGTGCGCGTCGATACCGCCGACTTCGGTACTGGACTCCACTCCATTTTTCGTCAGGATGTTGATGTTATTCTCGTAGGAGAGATGCGTGGACGAGAGACCATAGCGACTGCGGTGACCGCAGCGGAAACAGGACACCTTGTTCTTTCGACACTTCACACCAACAATGCCGCGCAGACGATCGATCGTATTATCGACACTTTCCCGGCGGAGCAGCAGGACCAGATCCGTGTGCAGCTTTCCGGTTCTCTCGCAGGTATCTTCTCACAGCGCCTCATTCCGCGTATTGCAGGAGGTCTCATTCCGGCATATGAGCTTCTTATCAACAATCCTGCGGTCGCGAACCTTATTCGTGAACGACGTACTCACGAAGTACAGACTGTCATCGAAACCGGTCTTGAGCATGGCATGATCGACATGAATCGCTCACTGGCAGAGTTGGTACAGAAAGGAGAAATTACGGTTGAAAACGCATTTGCGTACTCAATCAATCCAAAAGGTCTCGAACGCCTTATCTAGGCATCCGTATTACATCTATGTTGTTTTCATACAAAGCAATCGACCAACACAACACCCCGCGCGAAGGTACGGTGGAGGCAGGCGATGCACAGTCAGCAATCAGTACGGTAGAGACACGGGGATATACTGTTATTTCTGTTGAGCCACTCAATGAACAAAAAGACTCTCTTCTTAATTTCGAAATCACGTGGTTTCAGCGTGTTACCAACAAAGAAGTGGTGATCCTTTCGCGTCAGGTGGCGACGCTTTTTGAAGCGCAGGTGTCAGCGCTCCGTATCTTCCGATTGCTTGCTGCTGAAGCCGAAAATCCGCTTTTGCGCAATGCACTGACTGCTATTTCAGACGATCTGCAAGGAGGTAGCTCTATTTCTCGCGCACTCGCAAATCACCCAGACATCTTCTCGCCATTTTATGTGAGTATGGTACGTGCAGGAGAAGAGGCTGGTACGCTTGAGCAAACATTCGCATATCTTGCTGATTATCTCGATCGTACATACGAGGTTATCTCAAAGGCCAAAAACGCGCTCATTTACCCGGCCTTTGTGGTAAGTATCTTTGTGATTGTGATGGTGCTCATGTTGACCTTGGTGATTCCGCGCATCAGTGAAATTTTGCTCAGTTCCGGTCAGGAAATACCACTCTATACCAAGATTGTTATTGGCATCTCAAGTTTCTTTTCAAACTATATTGGTTTTATTCTCATCGCGTTGGTGTTTGCTGGCATCCTCTTGTGGCAGTTTGCTAAGACAGAGGCAGGAAAGCGTACTATTGATGAATTCAAGCTCTCAATTCCGTATATCGGCGTCTTGTACGAGAAACTCTTCCTTACCCGCATGTGTGACAACCTCTCCACTATGCTTTCGAGCGGTATTTCGATGGTACATACTCTCGAAGTGACTGCTGAGGTGGTAGACAACCATGTCTATAAAGAAATCGTCAATAACACGGTTGTTGATGTGAAGGCAGGAAAATCTTTTGCTGATTCTATTTCTGAATATCCCGAAATCCCCGGAGTACTCTCGCAGATGAGCAAGGTGGGTGAAGAAACAGGTAAGTTGGCAGAGATTTTGAGTACGCTTGCCACCTTCTATCGCCGAGAGGTAAACAATGCTGTTGATACGCTTATCGGGCTTATTGAGCCGCTTATGATTGTGGTGCTCGGTCTTGGTGTTGCAGTATTGCTTGCCTCGGTATTGATACCTATCTACAACATCACTGCTGCAATCTAGTGCATAGGCACCAACCTCCCCACACTACGCTTCCTTGAGTTAGTGATTTCACCGTAGAACACCCGTGCCAAACCCTCTCACGCAACAGTACCATTGAAATCATTGCGAATGACTGTCCACAGATACCCGATCTTCTTTGTGGAGAAAGGCCTGTATAATTATGTGTAGCCACGAAATCGTGGAGCAATACCACTTACTCTGTCCGCTACTGAAGGATAGGTAGTGGATAGGCGGCACTGCCGCGCTGTTAGCTAAACAGTTTATTAACCAAATCATTAATGATGAAAAACTATATGACAAAACGAGGTTTTACACTCATCGAGCTCCTCGTGGTGATCGCTATCATCGGTATCCTTGCATCCGTTGTACTTGCTTCACTTAACTCAGCTCGAGATAAGGGTGAAGATGCCGCAACGAAGTCAAATCTTAACAATATTCGTGCACAGGCTGAAATTGTGTACGATGACGATAGTCGTAGCTACGCAGCTGTCTGTTCTGACACAAACGTTGCGCGTGCGATTACTGAAGCAGGAGCGGCGTGTGCAGATACCGATGCAGCGTGGGCTGCAGAGGCGCCACTTAACGCCGATGCTGATGGTGATGGAAACGTTGACTACTACTGTGTGGACAGTACCGGAAACTCTACCGAGGTTGAGGGTGCTACCACTTCAGCGGGTACTGACGACTCCGATCTGGTGTGTGGCTAGTTTTAACTAAAGAATGCACCAAAAAACGCCCCCTCGGGGCGTTTTTTGTATCGGTTCGACACACACAAAGTAATCCCTAGTAATCCCTAAGGTGCCCCCTAGGGGGTGTTGGTGTAGAGTAGAATAATATGATGGAACTTTATTCCCAGGTCGTGGTTTTTGTGTTCGGGGCTATTGTTGGGAGCTTCCTCAATGTGGTGATTTATCGTCTCCACACTGGAAAATCTCTCAACGGTCGTTCGCACTGTCTTTCGTGTGGCCATGTCCTCTCCTGGAAGGACCTGTTTCCGCTCTTTTCGTACGTGGTGCTTCGTGCGCGATGTCGGTACTGTTCTGCGTGGGTACCGCTTCGCTATGTCGCAGTCGAACTCCTGACGGCATCCCTGTTTGCGCTCGTGTGGTGGCTCTTTCCGTGGCAGCCAGTAGCGTTTGTGTTTTATGTCGTTCTACTGTCGATCTTGGTTGTTATTGCAGTCTATGACATTCGACACACTATTATCCCGAACGAACTCACACTTGCGGTACTTGTGCTCGGACTTTTGTTTCTGTTCATTCGGTATACAGAGACAGCAGACCTTAGCATTCTGAGCGATGCGGGTATTGGCGCGATAGCGGCAGGATCTTTTTTTTGGGCGTTGTGGTTTGTATCTAAGGGACGATGGATGGGGTATGGTGATGTGAAGCTGGCGGTACCGCTTGGGCTTATGGCGGGTGCGTGGGGGGCTCTGTCGATGGTCGTGCTCTCGTTTTGGATTGGCGCATTGGTCAGTATTGTCATTCTCGGGGGACAGACTTTCGTACAGTTTCTGCGTGCACAGAAGCGCGACCGACTGTTGGTGCGTTGTGCTCATAAACCCGTGGCCAAATATCAGAGATACCTTACAATGAAGAGTGAGATACCATTTGCACCTTTTTTGCTTCTCGGGTTCCTCGCTGTTGTGTTATTTCATGCAGATATTTTCGACATCACACGTGCACTCTTGCCGCTCTAGGCAATATTCTCGGGGATTTTCACTCACCGAGATGCTTATCGCGTCGGCAATTATTACCGTCCTCTCGATTGTCGTACTCGTTAGGTTTACCTCTTTCGATAGCTCGGTGTTGCTCAAAAGTTTGGCATATGAAATTGCGGCTTCTGTGCGTGAGGCACAGGTCTATTCGCTCAGTGTGCTCGGTGCGGTCGGAGAATTTCGTACACCGTATGGCGTTTCGTTTGAGCCGGATTCACAAGAGTACGTACTCTTTCGGTACGGAAATCTCGATTTCAATGCAGATCCGCGATACGACACCAGTGCCCCACACAACGCAACCGTGGTACAGGAGTACACACTTGGTCGATCACTTCGGGTTATTGATGTGTGTATCACCACTACCGACGGGGAAGTGTGTAACAGTGACAATACCACCGAGATCACACGGCTCGACATCGCCTTTAAGCGGCCGGAGTTTCGTTCTGTCTACTATGTAGCCGACTTGCCGTCGGGGACTGATCTTGAAGATATTCAGGCAGTGCGGATACGGCTGGGTACGGATATGGACAGCGAGGTGTGGTCGGTCACGGTCGGAGTGTTAGGGTATATCTCAGTTGAGTATGAAGGATAATCTGATACAGAGTCAGGAGAGGGACGAGTTGCATCAGTGTAGCGGTTTTACCCTGGTTGAACTCATGGTTTCGGTCAGTATATTTGCAGTAGTGATGCTTATTAGTGTCGGTTCACTCATTGTATTAGTTGATGCGAACGCGAAGGCACAGTCGCTTCATGGTGTGATGAGTAATCTATCATTTGCTATCGACAACATCACTCGCGATCTTCGGGTGGGGCGTGACTACTACTGTGGGACCCTCTCAAGCACACTACCAAGTAGTGCTGCAGACTGTGTGAATGGATCGGGGATTGCATTCACCGACGGTCGGACTGGTGAACGGATAGGGTATCGTCTGTCGAGTGGTGCGCTCGAACAAAAGGTTGACGACGGTTCGTGGCTACCGATCACGTCTACGAGTGTGGTCATTCAAACCTTCTTGGTGACGGTATCAGGCACCGGCTCTACTGATGGTGAACAACCGCAGGCATCACTCGCACTGCGCGGCTATGTTTCTAATGGCATCGATACGGAGACTGATTTTGACCTTCAGGCACAGGTGACCCAGCGGCGTATTGATCTTGAATAATGCAGTATGTTTTTTACCACATCACAACAACACCAAACAGAACAGCCCGCACGCGGATTTACGCTGGTCGAGTCCCTTATTGCCATCACTATTTTGCTCATTGTCATCATTAGTCCAATGACCATTGCGGCCCGAGGGCTCCAGTCAAGCTTTTTTGCAAACGACCAAATCACCGCGGTGTACTTGGCGCAAGAATCCATTGAGGCGGTACAGAAGCTTCGTGACGAAAATATTATTGATGTTGCCAATGGAGGCGGAGGAGAAACGAGTACGTGGGCGTGGGTCGATGACCCCACTATTGATAGCTGTTGGAATATCACGGGGTGCGACTTCAATCCTGAAACAGACGATTTTGAAGATTGTGCCGGCGGATGTGTGCTCCAGATTAACCCCGATGCAGACACCGAAGAGCATCGCTATGGATACGAGATTGGGTGGGACAACTCACAGTATTCTCGGGTTGTTACTATGGTTGACTATGAAGAAGATGGAGTACAGCTCACTGCGACAGTCTCGTGGAACGCGACTCTCTTTGGTGGAGAACGTGAAGTCGTGCTTCAGACCTGGCTCTATGATCACGATAACCGCTTTGAAAATTAGTATGTCTTCCCGAAACACACAAACAGGAATGGTCCTCTTGGTTGCGCTCCTTACTATGGGAGTGGTGCTCGCAGTGGGTGCCTCGCTTCTCAATGTGACATTGAAACAGTATCAACTTTCGGGTATTTCACGGGCTTCAGAGCGCGCATTCCATGCTGCTGACGCTGGCATGGAATGCGCGCTGTATCACGACCGAAATGAAGTGGGTGGTGTCCCGCGCAACACTTTTGCGCTCGGTAACCAAAATGTCGCGATCACTTGTATGCGTGTCGCCGACGGCAGTTCGCTTGGGGGTGTTGCCTCAGACAGCGGAGACGACCAGGCTTTTGAATTTGATTGGGGAGAAAGTGGACAGGAGGTGTGTACACGAATTAGCGTATACAAATTTTATGAAGATCCTGCAGATGATGGTAATGGCACGGGACCGGCGCTCATTGTTGACGGTATTGATCGACGGCCGGCACAGCCGTGTCCTGAGGGGTTGGTGTGTACCGTCATTGCAGCCCGCGGATATAACGTAAGTTGCGACGATCTTTCGAGTCGAGGAACAGTGGAGCGAGAGCTGACCACCGTATACTAGAGCAGTGTAGCGTCTGTTGGTATACTGCTTCCATGGCACAACCACCACAAAAAGCCAAAAAAAGGGTAGTGGAGCTGACGAAAGAGATTAATCGACACCGATACCTCTACTATACTCAGGACGCTCCCGAAATCAGTGATGAAGCATATGACTCACTCCTCCGTGAGCTTACGACACTCGAACGTGACTACCCCTCGCTCAAGCAAGCGCAGACGCCGACTGAGTCGGTTGGTGACCGGGTACAAGAAGCATTCACCAAAGTTACGCACACGGTGCGGCAGTGGTCATTTGATAATATTTTTTCTGATGAAGAACTCATTGAGTGGGATGAGCGGGTGCGGAAACTGCTGGAGAAAGGTGGATATAACAGGGATGTTGCCTATGTATGTGAACACAAGATAGACGGCCTGAAAGTTATTCTTGAATACGAAAAGGGTGTGCTAACGCGCGCCGCAACTCGTGGCGACGGAGTAATCGGAGAAAATGTGACCCATACTGCCCGTACTATTGCTGATATTCCTACCACACTTCGCGCACGGGCAACGCTGACTGTTGTGGGGGAAGCATGGTTGGGAGAGAAAGAATTCGCCCGCATCAACACTGAACGTGCAAAAAACGGCGAGGCGCTCTTTGCAAATCCACGCAATGCTGCGGCAGGGTCACTGCGTCAGTTGGATCCTGCGGTTACGAAGCGCCGGAAGCTTTCTTTTTTTGCATACGATATAGATGCGTGTGAAGATACCGGTACCGGTGGAGGACAACCAACATCTCAGTATGATGAGCTTGCGCTACTCACGAAGCTTGGGTTTGTTGTGAATCCTGAGCATATTCTCGCGTGTTCACTTGACGAAGTGCGAAAGTTTTACACACGGTGGGCAAAACGCAAAGGGAAGACCCCTTTTGGCATGGATGGAATTGTACTTAAGATAAACGATATTGCGGCACAAAGACTTCTTGGACATACTGCAAAGTCTCCTCGATTTGGTATTGCGTATAAGTTCCCTAGTGAACACGCAACGACGGTTGTTGAAGACATCCAACTCCAGGTGGGACGAACGGGGGTGCTTACGCCAGTGGCACATCTGCGCCCGGTGCGCATTGCTGGCTCTACTGTTTCGCGTGCGACACTTCATAATGAAGATCAGATCAAACGTCTCGATGTTCGTATCGGTGATACTGTCATTCTCCAAAAGGCGGGTGATGTAATACCTGAAATACTTGAGGTTCTTACTGCGCTTCGTCCCAAGAATGCGCAACCGTATGTATTTCCTACACGAGTACCGGAATGCGGAGGCGATGGGCGTATTGAGCGTGTCCCCGGCGAGGCGGCGTATCGCTGTGTAGCAAAGGATTCTGATATTCAACATCGACGACGACTCTACCACTTCGTGTCCAAGGGGGCGTTTAATATTGACGGTGTTGGTCCCCGTATCATCGATCTCCTTCTTGATAATCAACTCATCAATACGAGCGACGACCTCTTCACGCTCACTACCGGCGACCTGATTACTCTGTCGGGATTTAAGGAGCGTGCGGTGGAGAATGTGCTTACCGCTATCGCTAGTGCACGAACGGTTCCGCTACACCGACTACTTATCGCACTTTCAATTGATCATGTAGGAGAGGAAACTGCGCGTCTTATTGCGGAAAAGCTTCCTTCTATTGAAGCGGTGCGCCAAGCGTCAGTGTCTGACCTTGCTGCAATACACGGAGTGGGGGATATTGTCGCTGAATCGCTGGTGTCGTGGATGCGAGATACCGAGCACGTTCGCGGTCTTGAAAGACTCCTTACGCACCTTACCGTGCTCGCGCCCAAGAAGACGAAGGTCGGATCAACAGGTCCGCTCTCGGGGGCGACGGTGGTTTGTACGGGCACTCTCGACACACTGACGCGTGACGAGGCAGAAGATATGGTTCGCAACGCGGGTGGACACCCCACCAGTTCAGTCTCAAAGAGTACGACATACGTTGTGGCGGGGGAGAATCCGGGATCAAAAGTCGAAAAGGCCAAGAAGCTAGGGGTTCCCGTCCTTACTGAGGGTGACTTCCTTACACTCTTAAAAAAGGGCTTATAATCTGGCACAGTTCTCCGTTTGGTGTTACCATGGCGGCACAGCACACGTATGAAACGAGAAGACATTCAACATCTTGCGACACTTTCGCGTATTGCGCTTTCTGATAGCGAAGCAGATGCCCTTGCGGGTGACATTACTGCGGTACTCGATTATGTGAGTGAAATAAACGATATCACTGCTGACGTTGCCGACACGAAAGAGGTCGGACCACTCAACACAGTGATGCGCGAAGATGGCGCGCCGCACGAGCCGGGTGTATACACCGACGCGCTCCTTGATGCCGCACCACGTCGAGAGGGAGCACATATTCGTGTGAAGAAAATTTTGGATACTGATGCATAACATATGACGATAGCCGAACTACGACAAAAATTTATTGAGGGGACGTACACACCGATTGATGCACTGAAGCGAGTGCGTCTGGTTATTGATGAAAAAGACTCTGACATACATGCCTACCTGCGCACGTATGACGATGCGGAGGCGGAGGCAATCTATGCGACGAAACGCTATGAGGCGGAAGGGAGTGCCGCGCCGCCGCTTCTCGGTATGCCCTTTGCGATCAAGGACAACATTCTTATTAAAGGAAAGCCGGCGACTGCCGGATCAAAAATGTTGGAAAACTATGTGGCAACCTACGACGCCACGGTCATTGAGCGGCTCAAAGAAGCGGGGGCCATTTTTGTTGGTGCCACTAATATGGATGAATTTGCTATGGGCTCCTCAACGGAGAGTTCAGCATTTGGACCAACAAAAAATCCGCTCGACAGTACTCGGGTACCTGGCGGTTCTTCGGGGGGCTCGGCGGCAGCACTTGCGATGGGTGCGTGTGTTGCAGCACTTGGTACTGATACGGGTGGCTCAGTGCGACAGCCGGCGAGCTTCTGTGGTGTGGTGGGATTTAAACCAACCTACGGCGCAGTTTCTCGTAATGGATTGATCGCCATGGGCTCATCACTCGATCAGGCGGGCATCTTTGCACATACCGTTGCTGACACGGAGACAATTTTCAATGTTATTAAGGGTCAAGATCCGTTTGATGCTACTACTGTTCGCGAAGATACTTACCCTGAAGTGCCGCGCAAAGAAATGTACCGCATTGGTGTCCCTCGGGACTTTTTGCGTGAGGGGATGGATGAAGATGTGTGCAAAGTATTTGATGCGAATATCGAAAAAATAATTGCAGCAGGGCACGAAGTGGTGGATATCTCACTTCCAATGATGGAACGTGGTCTGGCAGCGTACTACATCGTAATGCCGGCGGAAGTATCCTCCAATCTTGCTCGGTACGACGGAGTACGGTACGGCCTACATATCGATGGACAGAACATTCTTGAGGACTACCTCAAGACACGCGCTGAAGGATTTGGCACTGAGGTCAAGCGACGTATCTTGCTGGGTACGTACGTGCTTTCTGCAGGATATTATGATGCGTACTACGGAAAGGCAGAACAGGTACGGCAGATGATGCGAGATGAGCTTGCGGGCGTCTTCCAGAATGTCGACCTTATTATGACCCCAACCTCGCCGGTACCCGCATTTACACTTGGCGAGAAGAGTGATCCACTTTCTATGTACCTGGCCGATATTTACACAGTGCCGGTAAATCTTGCCGGTGTTCCCGCTATCTCCATTCCGGGAGGGACCGTCGATCGCGACGGTGCCACACTTCCGGTTGGCGTACAATTTATTGCGCCACACGCCGGCGATGCGCGTCTCTTTGACTTCGGTACAAAAGTGTATGACGCGTAATGTGTTGGTGGACGAGATGCGCATTCTTTGGTAGTCTCTGTGGTACATGCTGAGTAGAGCATGGTATAGAGCGGGGTAGAGCAGAGGTAGCTCGAGAGGCTCATAACCTCTAGGCCCTGGTTCGATTCCAGGCCCCGCGACACGTACACAAAAACCTGACCTTGCGTCAGGTTTTTGTGTACGTGAACAACACTCTTTTGTTTGATACATAACCTGTGCTATAACAGACTGACTATCGTATGCAATGCGTCATTTTGGCTGCCGGCGAGGGGACCCGACTGCGTCCACTTACTCTTGAAGTACCCAAGGCGCTGGTACCAGTCTCAGGTAAGCCGCTTATTAATCATATTGTTGAGGCACTTCCGAGTGCGATTGATGAGATCTTCATGGTGACAGGATATCGTGAAGAACAGATCAAAGCGCATTGCGGCAGTGAGTTTTGTGGGCGAAAGGTCACCTATGTTCACCAGGAAGTGCCTGAGGGGACTGCGGCAGCGCTATTCCTTTGCAAGGACCTTCTTAACGGACGCTTTCTGATCATGTTAGGGGACGATATTCACGGTGCAGAAGATATTGCGCGTGCGGTTTCATATACACGTTCAATACTGGTATCTGTAGTCACTAACCCCGAACGTTTCGGTGTGGTAACGGAAAATCCCGACGGCACACTTGCAGAAGTGGTTGAAAAGCCGACACATGCTCCGTCAAACCTTGCCTCGACGGGAACGATGGTGCTCGATGAGCATATCTTCGAATATGACATTCCCAAAGAAGGTCGTATTGAGGGACGGGAGTACTATCTCACCGATGTGCTTGCGCGCTACGCTAAAGATTTTCCTATTGCGGTTGTTGAGCAAACACTGTGGATCCCCATCGGATATCCGGAGGATATTGAGAAAGCAGAGAAGATACTTACTGATCGCGTTGAATCCGAAAGAAAGTAATGGTATTCTGTCGAACACTCAAGCAAAATACGTCGGCGTAGCTCAGTTGGTTAGAGCACAGCACTCATAAAGCTGGGGTCGGAAGTTCAAATCTTCCCGTCGACACAAAGAAAACGGCCATACGGCCGTTTTTGTGTCGACGGAGCACAGTCCTGTGGACTGTGCGTGAGGTGTCAAAAAGGTTAGCTCTTTTGAAGAAATGGAGCCGCGTAACCAAACTGCCCTTCAAAGTGTGTTAATACACAATGGCCGAAAAAATAACACTTCGCATATTCTGGCTTTGTATGGTTCTGTGTGCCACAACAGTACTTTCCCTCGTTTGGTTTGCCCCAGTATCATCCGAAGTAGGTCCGCCGTTTCGGGTACAGATCGCACTCACCTTTTTTATAGTGGGGTTGGGACATTTTCTCATCTGGGCACCACTTGTCATCTATCGTTTTTGGGGGAGGTAACAAAAAACAGTTCGACACAAGGTCGAACTGTTTTTTGCAACTGCGCGGTGGACGGGACTTGAACCCGCAACCTCCCGCGTGACAGGCGGGTGCTCTAACCAGTTGAGCTACCACCGCAGCTACTCAGAGCACTGCTACGTACTCTGCAACTTGTGCAAACACAAGTCTCGAGGAGTATATAGTTTTTGGCCTTTTTTTGCAACGATAGATACGATGACTGACCGCAAGTGTCTTTCAAATTGAAAAACAGGTCGTAATGTATTAGGATTTTGTCATTGCCACCTTAGCTCAGTTGGTAGAGCGTATCATTCGTAACGATAAGGTCCGCAGTTCAATCCTGCGAGGTGGCTCAAATCAATCTTTTTTGGTATGCTTCTCTTCGCCACTGTATGAGAATCATACGGTGCACCTGTTTGAAAAAAGAATGTGACTGAGCTCCTATTCTTTTTTCACTCGCCACTGTAGCTCAGTTGGTAGAGCGCATCCATGGTAAGGATGAGGTCTCCAGTTCAATCCTGGACAGTGGCTCCATAATTAGACGTTTATACGAACAAGTCCGAACCGTATTCATGAAGGCCAGCTAGCGCTGGCCGCGCCGAGCGCGCAGTGGCTTTGTACTTCTGCGTACGCATTGGAGTTCGTATGCGCCTCGGGCCGCGCTCGTGA
>JAGQLY010000017.1 GCA_020428905.1 Candidatus Kaiserbacteria bacterium
AAGCCACCGTCAACCTCTAAACTTCCCGACACAAACGCACTTCGATACCGCTCTCCTGATGGGAGTGAGCTTATGGTCGATGAGCCGACGGTGAGGAGAGTTGCGGGGCTGGTGGTACCAATGCCTACCCTGCCCCCATCGAGTATTGAAAGGACTTCGGTACTGCCGTCAAAAATATTTACAATGTCGGCGGTACCGTTTTGGGTGATGGTAAGGAGCGTATTGGTGTTCTCTGTTGCAGAAATGGTGTCGGCCTGGTCGCTTCGCAAGAACGACGTGGTTGCAATGCCTCCAAGTGTCTGTGCATTATCTGCTTCAAATGCTGCAGGGACGGCACCTAAAATCTTGCGCGGACTCATTTCTCCGTCCCACGATGGAGTACCACCGGTACCACCAACCTCCACACCAAGGTACAGCGTTTGATTAAAATCAACAGCAGTAAGCGGCGTCGTGCTTCCGAGCATGACGCTGAACAAACCATTTGTTACTTGTACCCTATCCGTTCCTGTCAAAGACTCGGTCCACTCGGCACTAGTGGTCGCAATACTCGGAGTCGTGAGCAGCCAGAAACGCATGTTGTACGTACCATCAGCAACGGCCGCACCGGAAGTATCGGTGAGCTTGCCTTGGTAGTTGATTTCATAGTTTGGTGCTGCAACCGAGAGCGCAGCAAAGCCAAAGAGCAAGACACCAATAACAAGGGTCGAGAGTACGACAGTGACACTCCTAATAAGAGCTGTTGAAGCTGAAAATTTCACACGAACGTGCTTACAACTTAACTGCTCCTACGGGAGGTATATCGCAGGCGCTCTTAAATTATAGCTTATACGGCTTAAAATAAGGGCGTATTATCCATTACAACGGGGATAACTCACCATTTTTTAAATTGAAACACATGATTTTTTGCAACGATAAAAGTATCAAAACAGTGGACAACCCAAAACAAAAATATGGCTTAAAATGGTGCGTGAAAAAATAGAAAACAAAAATCCTACGTACGCAAGCTTTTCAAGAAAGTTTCTTGCCGTTACTTATTTTTTTGTAGGAGTGCGAGCGCACCATACAACCCCCCTTCATCAGCAAGTGCTGCATCAAAAATCGGTGGACACGGTAGACTCTCTCCGAGCGCTGCTTTTGCGTGACGCACAATGTCCTCACGCAAAATGCGCGGATCACCAACAACCATCGAGCCCCCAAGCACGATAACATCTGGTGACCAGTACGTGACTGTGTTTTTGATGCCATACCCAAGTACACGCGCAAGCTCGTCCCACACCGCGTCGTCTTGTGAAATTTCATACGGTTTTACTCCACGACGTTTTTCGAGCGCCGTCCCTGACACTAAATTTTCAAGTGTCGGTTCAATCGCCGGACCAAGTATCGTGCGATCAATATCGAGCACTTGATGCCCCGGCTCAAATCCAGCACTTGTCACATCCACTCGCCCATCAACAATACGCGCACCACCAACCCCGGTACTGACAGTATGATATGCCACGATAGAAAATCCTTTTCCTGCACCCGCAGTCGCTTCACCCAATCCAACAATTGCCGAATCATTTTCCAAAAGTGTTGGCGCATCAGAAAAAGCATGTGAAAGATCGTGCGCAAGCTGCCTTCCCCCCCAATCCAAAAGACGTTTGCCTGGATCTTGAATCATGAGCGTCTTTTCTCGATTGAGAACACCGCGAATACCACCAGCAAGCCCTTCAACAATTTCTCCTTCGGCAAGTCGTGTACCGACATCAATTATTTTTTGTATTCCTTCTTTGTACTGAAGCGGCGTGTCAAATTTCACTGGTGCATGATATGCACGGCCGTCATCACTGCGCGCAATACGTGTCTTGGTACCGCCAATATCGAAGATGAGGTACATACCTACTCAACAATCGGATTAATGGTCTGCCCGAATACCTGAGACGCGAACGCGCAGTATGCCTCAATATGTTCTTTGAAGAAAGCGTGATGTTGTCTTTGAATAGCACCAATGACCACGTACCCAATAGCCATCATGGCCGCCGGGCCGCACCGTTTGGGAAGTGGAATAGTAATACGATTATGTTCCTTTCCGTAGTCGGTATTTGAAACACCAAAACTAATAAACCCTTCAGTATCTGACGGAATGACAGTCTTCGCATGCTTCATTTGTTCGATCGTAAAGGCACGACCGACCACTCTGGGACCAAACAACTCATCGAATTTTGTTTGAAAGAGTCCCTTGTGTGTATCAAACTGCGTCGGCAACATAAGCGTGAATGCATCCAATGTGCCGAGGGTTTCCGGTATCTGTGGCAGCACGGACGATTCCACGAATGCCAAAATATCTTCTGCGCGTTCTTCGCCGGTACTCAAGAGCATACTGAGGTATGTTGAGGTGTTGTAGGTGTATGGCTCACGAATGTGTGGGAAAAGCAAAACATTTTCGTCTATGACATATTCCGCGGCCGGCGCTTCGAAATTGTTGGTAATGAGAAATAGCGGGAGCGAAAGTGCACTCACCTCGCGCGCAATCTCGCGAGCATGCTTCCCTCCTGAGGCAGAGATGATGTACACCGCATCAATATGTTCTATTTCGGCGAGTGCATCGCGGTAGCTGCTCTCGTTGGCGAAGCGTGCATCGGTATCTTGAAATAAAATCTTTCCAATACGGAATGCATTTACACTGCCAATAACGAGCGGTCTGCGATAGGTCTCGCGATCAATCTGCGGAATATCAAAATCACTGAGATAGTGAAGCGCCCCCAACACCACCTCATCAAGATCAGGCAACGTCGTAAGATCAAACGTACGTATGCGGGTAAGGTAGTCCATTAAGAATGATTATATCTGCCGCGGTGTCTGTGGGTCAACGTGCGTTCGTATGTACTGAAACGCCTCGTCCACCGAATCCACGACATGGAAAATGTCCATATCTTCTTCGCTGATAGTCTTATATTTTTTGACCATCTGCTTCTCCATAAAGGCGATGAGTGGCTTCCAGAATTCCTCCCCATAGAGGACGACCGGAATGCGGCTGATTTTTTTGGTCTGGATGAGTGTGATAATTTCAAAGAGTTCATCCATTGTTCCAAAGCCGCCCGGGAAATACACATATACCTCAGAAGCGAAGGAGAGCATCACCTTTCGCGAGAAGAAAAAGTGGAAGTCTTCGCTCTCAGTCACATACGTATTGAGTTTTTGCTCGACAGGAAGTTTGATGTTGAGCCCGACCGACTGCCCACCCACCTTAAATGCACCCACATTTCCCGCCTCCATAACACCTGGGCCACCACCCGTAATAATTGCAAAGCCCGCCTTAGACAAACGCGCCGCAAGGTCTTCAGCCGCCTTGTAGTATTCATCTGTAGGAGAAAACCGCGCACTGCCAAAAAATGTCGCCGCAGTGCCATACTTGCGCAATATCTCAAAGCCGTTTACAAATTCCGATACAATGCGAAACACGCGCCATGATTGTACCGCATCATCATTTTCAAAAAGATCGGTCATCACCCGACAGTGTCGGTACTTTTCAGTCTCTTGTTTTGACTTGGCGATTGACTTCTTTTTTCTTCCAAACATGCCTTAAGTGTATCATGCACCCCGCCACAAAATAAACGCAGGCCGTTGATAGACTCGCGCGCACCCCCCTTCTACTTTCCCTTATAACTTTTTGCCAGGTACGTACTACCCGTTTATCCTACCCATGGAATGTCGTACTGTTCGAATTCTGGGAGGAGTTTTTTGTCATACAAAAGACGGGAAGTTATTTCGGCATGCACCATAGCTCCGGTGAGTGCATTGTGCGGCTCCGGTTCTGCTGGAATGCCCGCATACTCGGCAACGGCTTCGAGATTAAGTGCACTCCGTCGGTGCTCCGCATCAATCGGTGGCACGATCCCACACTTGACCATATGCATCCAACAAAGGGAGTGCGTGTCGAGAGTACGATGTGCCATGTCCCACGAAAGTCCCTCGCGCTCGGCGGCTGCCCTGAGAAAGTCCCGATCAAATGACACGTTCTGTCCAGCAAGCGTCCGATCAGCCATATGCTGCGACCACTCAAGAAACTGTCGCACCGCTTCCCCCTCGGGCATCTTGGTGGGGTCAGTAACTTCTTCTCTTGAAAAGCCGGGCACTGCGAGCGACTCGTCGTTTATTTCTGCACCTTCCCAAATACGGCATTCGATGTAGAGTCGGTTCTTTGGATTCTCAAAATCAATAGCCCCAAGCGAAACAATAGAGTGCCTGCCATACACAACCCCCGATGCCTCAATATCAACAAAAATCATTGCCTACAGCATACCATAGGTGGTTACACGCCGGGATTGTGACCCCTCCAATCATAGTGACCTTAGCCAACAAAAGGCCCGACGGACACCCTGCCCCGACACACGTCGGTACATCCTTGTTTACCCTAACATGAGAATTCCGAGGTACAGAAGTTGGAGCGTGCACTTTGTTTCATCCTCTACTCTCCACGTTCTTCTTGCCTTACATGCCTTTACAGTTTGCGGCCGGTGTGTACCCCGCCGCTTCCGCCTCCTCTTTTGTTGCAAACCAGATTTTATTTTCTTCTTTGATACGCTGTGCTCCCGAGCACCACGGGAGGTGGTATTTAGCACCACTTCGTGACGCTACATACCCACCCGGGATTGGTGTTGAAGGATCCGCTGCTTGGACGGCCGCCGTGCTTGGGGTCGTACTTGCTGGTACCACTTCGGGAGAAGCTTCAATAATAGAAATTGCCGCAGGAAGCAAATCGGCCTCCATCTCCCCCACCGAAAGCCGCCCGAGACCGAAGGCAAGTACCGCCACTGCCGCACAGAGTAGAATAGTGAAGGTGTCATCATCACCCACGAGACTCTTGATTTTCGTTCGTAGCTCTTGTATACTCACTCGGCCATTATACACAATGCTTCACCACTCATGGAGCGCAGAGTATATCTCTTAGACACCTACTAGAACTTATAAAAAACCATGGCACATAAAAAAGCTGGCGGATCAGCAAAAAACCTACGAGATTCAAACCCAAAATACTTGGGTGTTAAGCGCACCCAAGGCCAAGCGGTACGAACTGGCGAAGTGCTTGTACGACAGCGTGGAACGAAGATTGTCGCTGGCAAGAACGTACGTGTCGGTAAAGACCATACTCTCTTCGCGACAACAGGCGGCACTGTCGCGTTCCGTAACACACGTAAGACGCGATTTGACGGACGCACACTCATCAAGAAAGCCGTTGACGTTCTCCCGAGTGCATAGCTACTCTCAATAGAGGCATAAAACAGCGGTGGCGCATGCGCCACCGCTGTTTTGGTATGGTAGTCGTAGTCTGGCCCTAGAACCTAACACATTTAGGGGTCGAACCCCTAAATGTGTTTTTCCTTACGCTTACGATTGTGTCCGAATGGTCACAGACTCGATAATCACCGGATCAACTGGTAGGTCACGATCCCCTGTTTCTGTCTTTGAAATTGCATCAACCACATCCATACCGACAATCACACGTCCAAACACCGCATGCTTCGAGGTGAACGGCTGCTTGTCGAAGTCGAGCGCCGTATTGTTCGCCGTGTTGATGAAAAACTGACTCCCTCCTGAATTCGGTTGTCCGGTGTTTGCCATTGCGATAGTACCGCGCACGTTTGAAAGAAGTGGGTCACGCACAAATTCATCGTCAATGGTATACCCAGGACCACCAGTACCGTAAATAGTGGTATTGTCGGTCTTTGAGTTTGGATCACCTCCCTGGATCATAAATCCATCAATAACCCGATGGAATTTGGTGTTGTCGTAAAATCCATCCTCAGCAAGAGTGATGAAGTTGCCGGTCGTAATCGGCATCAAGTCTTCAAAAAGTTCAATTTCAATAATGCCCTTGTTTGTGGTGAAGAGTGCAATACGGTTCATATCGTTTGTAATACCTGGCTGTGCTACTGATAATTCGTCGAGTGCGAGTGGGCCAACAAGCGCATCCTCACCCACCAAAAGTTCTTCTGCCGGTGCATTTTTTGCTTCCATCCAATATGCCAGTCCGCCAATAATGAGTGCAGAGAGTACCAGTGTCCAAATAAGTGATGCGTACTTTGCCATACTGAGAGACGAAATTATGCTGCAACAACCGAGAGGACAAAGCTGCCCGCATGGTCGCCAAGTGCAAGGGTAATAGTGTGTTCACCGAGTGTCTTTATTGGTTCATCAAGACGTACCGCTTCCACAGGTACCGAAACGCCCGCTTCCTTAAGACACGCAGCGATCATGTCTCCCTTTACCCCCTTGAAGAGGTGCCCTTGCTCGTTCGCCTCGACAGTCAGCACGACCTTTTGCTCAGCAAGCTGTGTCAATGCTTCTGCAAAGGCCAGTGCATGCGCCTCAGTGTCGTGCGCCTGCTTTGCCTTATGTGCCATGACACGCCTCACGTTTCCCGGGGTCGCCGGTTCTGCATGTTTGTGAGGAATAAGAAAGTTTTGTGCATGTCCTGTGGGGACCTCTACAACCTCAAATCGCTTGCCGATTTTTGCTACATCACGTAATAGGATAACTTTCATACAGACCAGTTATTAGTATTCAACGCGACTCATAATAGCTGAAAACGATCCCAGATTCAAATGCGCAGCAAGTGACGCTTCTAGCGTCCCAGATACTCAAGTGCTGCTTCAAGCTGTGGGTCATGGTCAGCAATGCGGTCTTCGGGTGTTCGCTCAACCACGATATCCGGTGTAAGGCCACCGTCAGAAATAGATACGCCATCAGGAGTGAGCCATCGGGCTATAGTAATTTTTACCGATGAACCGTCATGCAAATCGACAAGTTCCTGCACCGATCCCTTACCGAAGGTCTCAGCACCCATCAGTACTGCCACATCATGCTCTTGGAGTGCGCCCGCCAGAATTTCCGACGCAGACGCAGATCCTTCGTCCACAAGCACCACCATTTCCTTTGGTGCATACCGTCCGAGCGTTTTGCCGTTGCTACGATAGAGTTTTTCTTCTTCGTCAGGACCAAAGTTTTCGCGTACCACTACCGTACCCACTGGAAGGAAGTAACTCGCAATTGAAATGGCGCTCTGCAGATACCCACCCGGATTACCCCGAAGATCGAGTATGAGCGTCTCAGCACCGCTAAGGACGTACTCTCGAAGCGCAAATTGCATTTCTGCTTCTGCGATAGCATTAAAGCTATATAACGTAATGATGAAGGTGTCACCACGAAGCTCTGTCTTGCTGGTTGGAATTGAAATAGTGTCACGCACAACCGCAATGTCTCGGAACTCCTCTTCCCCGTCTCGGTAGATAGTGAGCACTACTTCCGTTCCTTTCTCCCCACGAATACGCTGCACAGCTTCATCAATATTCATGCGGTCAGTTGTGGTACCGTCAATTTTGATAATGATATCTCCGGCCACGATACCTGCTTTTTCTGCCGGTGTGTCGGGAAGTGGTGCAATCACGGTGAGAAGCTGGTCACGGATACCTACCTCCATACCGACACCGCTAAAGTTTCCGGCAATGTCCTGCTCGAATTTTTGTGTTTCTTCAGGTGGAAGGAACACGGTGTATGGATCTTCATATGATGACACAAGTCCTCCAATAGCCCCCCATACCCGTTCCTGTTTGGAGGTCTGCTCATCAGGACTGCTCACAAACTTATCTTCAAGAATGTGCCACACTTCCCAAAACTGCGAGAGATCAACAGAATCATCAGGACGTGTATCAGCACCAGCAAGGAGCGCAGCGACATTCGACTGCGAGACGCCTCCGTTCCCCAAATACAAACCGGAGAAGAAAGCCCCAAGCGCGAGCAAAACCGCAAGACCGACACCAAGGAGTGGTGCATTGCCGCGAGCATCTTCACTGTCGTGTCCGCAAGTGGTACACACCGCCTCTCCTTCGTTCCGTATCGTGTCATCGATCATGATGTTCCTTATTATGACACACGGCCCGCCGGTATCACAAAGGATACCCGTGGAATATTTTATCAACGCACAGAAGTACATGAAGTGTCAATGCGCATGGTACGATAGAGGTATATATGGTTGAACGTTTTACACACGGACCGCTGTTGTGGGTGAGTATCACTGAGCCGACCAATGAAGAAACCCACCACATCATGCAAGAACTCAATGTACCGCCAACTCTCATGGCCGACCTTTCTGGTCCCGTACCCAAGAGCTCTGCGACTGTGATCGATCGCGTCCTCAAAATCACACTTGACTTCCCCATCGTTAAACGCACCGATATCAACCACCCCCACGAAATCAAGTTTCTTATTGCTAAAAATTACCTCATCACCGTCCAGTACGAGGATATCGGTGCAGTAGAGACCTTCAAACGTGAGTTTGAAATATTTACTGACCTTCACAAAAATGAAGCGAAGAAAATGACCGGTGCACACCTCTTCTTCTCACTCATGAAAGAGCTCTATGAAAACGCAAGTACTAAGCTCGACTACATCGAGTCACGTTTTTCCGATATCGAGAACGGCATTTTCAAGGGGCACGAAAAAGAGATGGTGTTTGAGATCTCAACAATAAGCAAACGTGTTATCGCCTTTCGACAGATACTGACCGCACATCATGATGTGCTTCACAAGGCAAAACCATGTTTTGAAGACGTGTTTAAACACAGAGACACCACACACGAACTTGACCGACTCCATGCACAATATCTTCACGTGGTGCGTCGTACGACCGCCCTCGCCGAGACACTCGACGAGCTTCGCGACACCAACCTCGCACTCCTTACCACTAAACAGAACGAGATCATGAAGATTTTCACGATTCTTGCGTTCATCACTTTCCCGCTCACACTCTTTACTTCGATGTTTGGCATGAATACGACCACAACCCCAATCATTGGCCGCGAGGGAGATTTCTGGATTATTCTCGGCATTATGATCATCGTCTCAATCACCTTCTTTGTGTACTTCAAATACAAAAAATGGATTTAGGAAGCCGTCTTCTGGTCGTTGTGTAGCTACCCCTCTCTCCCCTCGTTCCCTTTGAACTTTACCCCTTTTGTTTTACACTGAATGCTATGTTTTCTCTGTTTCGGTTCGGCAAAAAAAAGCGAGTGTACGATGCACGACCTTTGTCGCTTTACGACACCCTCTCGACCCAAAAAAAAGTCTTCGCTCCCCTTTCTCAAAAACAAGTCACACTGTATACCTGTGGCCCCACCGTATACGACTATGCCACTATTGGTAATTTTCGTTCGTACGTATTTGCAGATACACTCAAGCGCACTCTCGTCTACAACGACTATACTGTCAACCACACGATCAACCTCACCGACTTTGGCCATCTCACCTCTGATGCAGATGAGGGTGAGGACAAGATGATGAAAGGTCTCAAGCGTGAGGGCAGGCCGGTCACACTCACTGCCATGCGTGAGCTTGCCGATGGGTATATTGAAGCGTTCCAACACGACATGGACTCGCTCAACATTCTTCCGCCAACTCAATACACGCGTGCGAGTGACTTCGTTCGAGAACAAATCGCACTTATCAAAACACTTGAGGACAAGGGGTACACCTACGAGACGAGTGACGGGGTGTACTTCGATGTATCTAAGTTCCCTACTTACGGCAAGCTTGGCAAGATCAACCTCGACACACTCAAAGACGGCGCACGCGTCGAAATCAATCCTGAGAAGAAACATCCGGCAGACTTCGCGCTCTGGAAAAAGGGTTTGCTTGGGTGGGATAGTGCCTGGGGTAAGGGATTTCCGGGTTGGCACATCGAGTGTACCGCTATGGCTTTCGCCTCCCTCGGCAAACAGGTTGATATTCACACTGGCGGCATCGACCATATTGCCACCCACCACAATGGTGAAATAGCGCAAGCGGAAGCAGCAACCAAAAAGACCTACGTGCAAACCTGGATGCACAATGCGTTTATTACTGTTGAAGACCGACGTATCGGCAAATCAGAAGGAAACGCGATCATACTGCGCCAACTCAAAGACCGTGGCTATCAGCAAAGTACGTACCGCTACTGGTTGCTTACCGGCCACTATCGTTCACCAATGAACTTCACTTTTGAAGCGCTCGACGGTGCAAAGCAGGCACTCTTTAAAATAAAACGATTTGTCTTTGAGGACACTGTCAGTACAGATGGACACGTAGTGGTTCCCTATCAAAAACGTTTTCACGAAGCGGTCAATGATGATCTCGACACCCCCAAAGCAATCGCTATTTTGTGGGAATTACTGAAGGATGAATCGTTGCCAAAAGAGGACCGTATCGCAACCCTTAAAGATATGGACCGAGTGCTTGGTCTTGGCCTCAACGAGGCGCGCGACACGGCTGCGCGTGAACTCGGTATCATATCTCCGGAAGACGTGCCTGAGGAAGTACAGAAACTTATTGATGAACGCGAAGCTGCCCGCGTCGCCCGCAACTGGGAACAGGCCGACCTTCTTCGCGAAGCAATCAACCTCAAGGGCTACACACTTGAAGACACCCCGAACGGCCCTAAGGTGTCGAAGAGTTAACACAATTCAGGCTCGTCCCCGGTGGGACGAGCCTGTAATCAATGCGGCGCAATATTTAGGGTTGCCGGAAACCCCCCAAAAAACCACCTCGCCCACATATCCCTATCCACGCCTATTTGTACGGCACCCACCCAGTGTCCGTACGCAAGGACCTCATCCCCTCGCTCCATTTGTTTGATATCAATAGTGCCCGACCACACTACCTTCTGAGGATTTCTTTTATTGTAGACGTTGAGTATCTGGCTGTGTTCTAAGTGACACAGCTCTGGTTCGTAGCCGAACAACTTTTTGTCCCTACGCGGACGCCGTCCTCCTCCGGTCCAGAGATACCATTGATCAACCACCATGCGACGTTCCCTTCTTCCTCTGGTCTCTAAAAAACATATCAGCTTCCCATAAACAATGAGTGGGTCGTCATTTTGACTATCCATCGGCGGAGCACCTTTTTGGCCAAGACTGAACAAAACATACACCACCCCCACCTCTGAGTCAAAATGAACAACCCCGATGCAGAGCATGTGTGGTAAAGATGGAATGTACTATATGGATCAAAAGTGGATTTCGAGGTATGATTATCTCTGGGAGTCCGGTTGCCGGTTCTCCTCGATGTGTCTCCCTATATCGGGAGTTGGTCTTGGGCCCCGCGTGTCCAAGACCTTTTTAATACCCACTGTCACCTTTATTACATGGTTTTCGTAATCGTGCACATATGCACACAACTTTACCGGGCCGACGGGCAACTATCACTCGTTAGGCCATTTTCTTATCAAAAATACAGCACTTTCTTAACCACCGTTCGTCCCCACGTTTTACACTTTTTCCCAAAAAACTCCATTTTGCCTACCGTGCTATAATTTTCCGTACCGTTTATGGCAGAGTCTCAAAATACACAATCTCCCGAAGGGACAAAGAGCAGACTCCTGCGCACACCTCCGCAGAATCTCGATGCTGAACGCGCCCTCCTTGGCGCAATCATCCTCAAACCTGAAACGATGCACGACGTGTCAGTCACGGTGTATCCTGAATCATTTTATGCTGACAAACACCGAGAAATCTTTCGCGCCATTCTCGACACCTTCACTAAAGGTGACCCGATAGATATTCTCTCTATCACCACCAAACTTAAAGACCGTGAGCAGCTCACCCGCGTCGGTGGTGCAAGCTACATCACCGAACTTGTTGAGACTGTTCCCGCCGCAGGAAACGCACTCTACTATGCCGAGCTTGTCCAAAACAAATCAATCCTTCGCGGCCTCATTACCGCGGCCGATGATATCGCAGAACTTGGCTACTCTGATCCAGAAGATATCGACGAAGCAATGGACACCGCCGAGAAGAAGATCTACCAGGTCACCAACGCACCAACAACACAAAAATTCACCCCTATCGGCAGCTCACTCACCGAGGCGTGGGACCGCTTCGAGACACTCAACTCCACCGATAATGTTCACCGTGGTATTCCGACTGGCTTCACCGCCCTTGATAATCTTCTGGCTGGACTGCAAAAGTCAGATCTCGTCATCCTTGCAGCGCGACCAAGTATGGGTAAGACCACGTTTGCACTCGACATGGCTCGCAACGCAGCGCTCCAAAGCGGTGCGTCGGTTGGTATCTTTTCACTCGAAATGAGCGACCAACAGCTCGTTGATCGTATGCTCGCTGCGGAAGCGGGCGTAGACTCGTGGAAGCTCCGCACCGGGAAACTCTCCAACGACGACGAGTTTGAGGCGGTGCAAGCAGCCATGGGCCGACTCTCAGGTGCACCGATACACATCGACGACCAACCGGGCAACAACATCCTCAAGATGCGTTCATCGGCACGCCGCCTCAAAAACGAGCATGGCCTCGATCTGCTCATCGTCGACTACCTACAGCTCATGAGCCCAACCAACAGCCGCGCGAGCGACTCTATGGTGCAACAGGTCACCGAGATCTCACGCTCACTCAAGATCCTCGCGCGCGAGCTCGACGTGCCGGTACTCGCCCTCTCACAGCTCTCACGTGCTGTTGAACAGCGTGGGGGCAAGCCACGCCTCTCTGACCTCCGTGACTCAGGTTCTATTGAGCAAGATGCCGACGTGGTGATGTTTATTCATCGTGAAGACAAAATAAACAAAGAGTCTGATCGACCAAACATCGCAGAAATTTTGGTAGAAAAGCATCGTAACGGCCCCGTGGGACACGCAGAGCTTTATTTCGACGACAAACACGTGCGCTTCCTCAATCTTGATACCCACCACAACATTAGCAACAACTCCGACGACTTCTAGTACTCGCGACGCTTACCTAATACCCTTTCGACATTTACCGTTCAACTTACTTTCCATGACCACACTCGAAAAACTTATTAAGCACTTCGAACGGTTCCCAGGCATCGGTTCTCGACAAGCACGCCGCTTCGCCCACCACCTCCTCACCGAGCCAGCGGAGTCTGTGATAGAACTTTCCGAACTTATCTCCGCTATTCAATCAACAGTGAAAGAATGTGCATTCTGTCATCGCTTTCATGCCGTAAACGGCACGGGCGACGTATGCACGATCTGTGCCGACCCAAAGCGGGACCATACACGACTCATCGTGGTTGAGCGAGATTCAGATATGCTCGCCATCGAACGTTCGGGCACCTACGACGGGCTCTATTTCATACTGGGCGGTACCGTGCCACTCCTTGATTCAGAAGACATTAAAAAGCTGCGCGGGACGGCGTTGAAGCGGCGTGTCACCAAGCAAGCGGGAAATGGCTTGGCGGAGATCATCTTGGCCTTCTCGGTCAATCCCGACGGTGAGAATACTAGCCGGTATGTGGAGTCGATTTTGAAGGACTCGGTCGCCACACATACCATTACACTCACCCATCTCGGCCGCGGGCTCTCGACTGGTTCCGAACTTGAATATGCCGACCCCGAAACTATCAAAAACGCCTTAAGTAATCGTAAGTAGTACACCCTCACATCACTACAGACGTACGTAGGTGGTGGCCTCTACGGAATAACAAAACGCGGCCCTTGGCCGCGTTTTGTTTTACAATGAGTCAATTTTTACCTGTGCGTATCGCTGTCGATGCCCCAGTTTACGATGTCGGTTACTCTTTGCCTTGTATCGAATGATAGAGAGTTTCTTACCCTTCTTTTCACTCTGGAAAGTCGCCATAACCTTTGCGCCGTCAATGTACGGAGTACCGATGGTCGTATCGGTACCATTGTCAGTCATAAGAACCTTATCGAACTCAACTACATCGCCTTCTTTGAGGTCGCCCAAAAGCTCAACATCTACAATGTCGCCCACGGAAACCACATACTGCTTTCCACCGGTCTCAATAACCGCAAATTCTTGTTTTTGTTCTGCTGCCGCTGCCTTTTTCATAGTGCCGCCAATTGTACAAGAAAAGCCGGTTTTTTGCAACCATACTTCAGAAAGCCCCGTCAACTGAGGCGGGAGTGTCCATCAGACTAACCCCTCGCACCAGGCACCGCTCCGACTCTTATAGTATGATATACTGGTATATTATACTATTTCTAATCTTCCTGGCGGGGTTTGTCGAGGACGAGCTGATCTACACCCGCATTTGAGCCAGTTATTTTCATAACATCTTTATCCACCTTCCCGAGTTCTTTGTAGCCGGCGTTGTAGTGGTTGACCGTTGTCTCTAGTGTCTTGCCCAACTTTTTATAGTAGTCCTCATACTTGGCGATGTGCGTTCCAAGCTTCTCAACATTTTTAATAATATCGAGCGCACGCTCCTCGATTTCAAGCGCCTTGAGACCCTGCAATACGGTCTGTAGATATGCCAAAAACGACGTCGGCGACACAACAATCACTTTGTACGTCCCGGCGGCACGCTGTATGAGACTCTCTTCCCCAATGGTGTTAGTGAGAAGTTCATAATAAATACCTTCCGACGGAATGAACATGAACGCAAAGTCGGTGGTCTTTTCTGCCGGACGGATGTACTTTGCCGTCTCTTTGATGCGGAGCTTAAGGTCGTTTTCAAACACCTTCGCAAGCTGCGCCTTTTCACTCGGGTCTTTCGCTTCGATATAGCGGTTGTAGTTTTCGAGTGAGAATTTTGAGTCAACCGGAATAATCTTGTCTTTCACAAACACAACCGCATCCACAATCTCACCATTTTCAAACCCATACTGCATCTTAAATCCTTCCGGTGGAAGCACATTCTGGAGTACGCTCTCAAGGTAGTATTCACCAAGAACACCACGTTGTTTTGGGTTCTTGAGCACATCCTGCAGCTGCTTTAGTTGTTCGGCAAAACCTATCACCTGTTTGTTTGTCTCACCAAGTTTTGTAAGCCCCTCGGTCACTTCTTTCACAATTTTGGTCGATTCTGAAAGCTGCGCCCGTACCGACTCTTGAATAGCTTTATTACTTTCACCAAGTCGCTGGTCCATCGTCCGTTCGAGATTTTGGAGCTGCTTTTGGAGCATAAGCAATCCTTCGCTCCGTTCGTCTTTCTGGGCCTGAGTACCATTTCTAAAAAAAAGCGAGTAAACCACAACCACCAAAACCGCTCCAAGAAGTACGAGAATGAGGAGTTCAATGCCATTCATGACTGTTAGTGTACCATAGAGAACGCCCTGTCAGAGACAGGGCGTATTGTTTTGCGGGTCATCCGGGAGACCCCGTGATGAAGAAACCCGCAATCGCGAGGACTGTGCCGCCCAGAAACAGGGCCGCTGGAGCGGCCGTCAAAAAGCGACCAACCTCATCGACCTTCAGCCCGCAGCCGAGCATTCGACAAAGTTGGACAAAGGCGACGCTGCCGGCGGCGATAGCCACCCCAACGAACACCCACTCGTGTTCGTTGCTGCCGTACCCAAGCAGCATCCGCATTGCCTCGTTGGCAAAGTACAGCGCGGCCGCAAGTGCCAGCGCAAAAAAACCGCAGTGACGATTCATTAGAAGAACTCCTCTGTTGTTCCTCAATTCTACTCTATACCTCTCTGTTGCGCTCGACAACGCTCTACATCGTATAACAAAATGTTCCGAAGAAGAGTTACGAACGGCGGCCAAAAAAGATATGCTTCCCAAACTCAATAACCATCATAGAGCCGAAGGCATAGACGAAGACAAGTCCAAACTCAAGTAGTGTAAGCGGTTGATATGAGAAGAGAGTCTGGAAGAACGGTATTGAAAGTACCATCACTAGCAACGCAAGGCTGATAATGAAGGATCCAATAAAGAACTTGTTTGCGAGAAGTGAAATGTGCCACACCGGTGTCGTCAGTGAACGGAACGAAAATGCGAGGAAGAGCGAGTCGAGCGATACTGCCACAAACATAACACTGCGCAATGTATCGATAGACACATCCGTCATGCGCAGAAATGCATAGAGTCCAAGTAGGAGAACACTCAACACCGTAATGGCCAGTGCGCAAAAACGCAGCATATCTTGAGAAAAAACTCCTTCCGTATGTATGTCACGCGGCTTGCGCTTCATCGCTTCCTTGTCTCCCGGCTCAAATGCAAACGCGACACTCATAAGCCCTTCCTCAATGATGTTTGCCCAAAGTATCTGAGTGGGCAAAATAGGCACCGCCGCGCCTGTCATGAGTGCGCCCCCAATCAACACCGCCTCGGAGAAACTTGTGGAAAGAAGGTATCCCACGATGCGCTTAAGGTTATCAGCAATCCGTCTCCCCTCCTCTATCGCTGCATAAATGGTGGTAAAACTATCGTTGACCAACACGAGATCGGAAGCTTCTTTTGCCACTTCTGTACCAGAACCGATAGCAACCCCGATGTGCGCTCGACGAAGCGCGGGCGCATCGTTTATTCCATCACCGGTCATCGCCACAATTTCCCCACTCGCCTGAAGCACCTGTGCGATGCGCATCTTTTGGCTCGGCAATACGCGCGCAAAGACCCGAGTCGTCTGCAACACAGTACGTAGCTCCTCGTCATTGTACTCGGCAATGTCATCTCCCGTGAGCGCAACATCATGCGAACGAGCAATACCGGCCTCCTTAGCAATAGCAAGTGCTGTTTGTGGATTGTCTCCCGTCACAAGCCGCACCGCAACGCCAGCCCGCAGCACGCCAGCGATCGCCTGACGCACATCGACACGCACCGGATCAGCAATAACCAAAAGACCCACAAAAACAATTTTTGAAAGGATCTCTGTTGGATTGTCCGGAAGTTGGTTCTTCGTCGTATCGCGATACGCGATAGCTATGAGTCGCTTTCCTTCTGTGGTGTATTTCGAAAGTTGCTTAAGGATAACAGCGCGTGTCTCTTCGGTAAGGGTCTGTATGTGTCCCCCTTTGAGCACACGATCGGCCTGTGCCAAGAGTACTTCTGGAGCACCATTAATACAGATGCGGTGTCCTCCAGAGACAGTGGTGAGCCCTGCAGCAAATTTGTTTTCTGATTCGAACGCAAGGTATGCTACTCGTCGCGCACGCGCGCTCTCGCCATCAGTGGTGATGCCAATACGTTGTGCTGCCTCGAGTACCGCACGCTCTACCGGCGTACCACGAACAATCCACTGTTCGCCACCACCCCCACCTTCCCCAGTCTCATCAATGTACGCATCAGTGGCACAGAGTGCAATATCAAAAACCTCCTTCGCTACAGGGTCACCCTCCCAATTACACAACCCCTCTCCTTTCTGCGATATACACCCCTGATACACCACGTCTGTAATTGTCATACGTGCCTCAGTGAGTGTGCCGGTCTTATCGGTCAAAATGTAGGTAGTAGAACCGAGTGTCTCCGCAGCGAGGAGGTTGCGGACTAAGCCACCACGACGAAGGAGTGATTCCATACCAATAGCAAGAATAATAGTCACCGCAGCGGGAAGTCCTTCAGGAACAGCTGCCACTGCAATAGCGATGGCCGTAAGGAGCATCATCTCAAGCGGCTGATCGTGCAGAAGACCAATACTAAATATGCCAATGACCAGAATCGAAATCACCACGACCATTACCCGAGAAATACGCGCCATTTCCCACTGGATCGGCGTCTGTTCATCAGAGATGGTCGCAAGGTCTTGTGCAATCGCACCAATAGCGGTCTCTACACCAGTTGCAACAACCACACCAACCCCCCACCCTTCAGCCACGAAAGTGCCGCGGTACGCCATGGAAGAACGCTCAGCAAATGGAGTGCCCACCGCCACTTCCTTCGAGTCTTTCTCTACCCCAAGCCACTCACCGGTAAGCGACGCTTCGTTGATAGCGAGATTTTTTGACGAAAGGATACGAATATCTGCTGGCACATACGCGCCACTCTTGATCTCAACAATATCACCCGGCACCAACCCTTCAATCGGGACTTCATGCTGTTTCCCTTCGCGCACGACGATGGTGGTACGGATTTCTGAACGCAACAAGGTCACAAACGCCCGCGATGCCTTACCCTCTTGCAACAACCCTAGAATCACTGCAATCGCAAGCGCACAAAAAATAACGGCCGCATCGGTGTATTCATTAAGTAGCAAAGTCGCCAGAAACGCCAAAAGCAGAATAATCGTAAGCGGACTCCGCAACTGCGCGAAGAGTCTCACAAGAGCTGTTGGTTGTGGTGCTTCCGGCAGGCGGTTTTCGCCAAGCGCCCCTCGACGCTTGGCGGCCACTTCTTCATTGAGACCAACAAGGGACGAGTCGAGAAGTTCAATAACTTCTGTTGTCGTACATGCATGCCAATCTTGCCCAGTTGCACAATCGACCTCATTCGGTGTGTGAGAACGCATAGTATGTATCCAGTATACCGCACACGTACTACACCAAGTGTTGTTTGTGCTACTATGTACACGGCAGCACTATTCCCTGCCATTTCTCATACATATGGATTTACACACACATATCAAATCAGAACTCAAAGAAGCACTCAAGGCCAAGGACGAGGTACGTCTTCGTACGGTTCGTGGTATGCTCACCGCGTTCACCAATGAACTCGTAGCAACCAAACGTACGCCACAAGAAATACTCACCGACGATGAGGTGCTTACAGTGATCAAACGACTCACCAAACAGCGAAAGGAGTCGATTGTCCAATACGAAGCTGCTGGTCGGACCGACCTTTCTGAACCGGAGAAGGCAGAACTCGCCGTACTTGAGGCGTACCTGCCCGCTATGCTGTCTGCCGACGAAATCCGTCCGCTTGCCGAAGCGAAGAAAGTCGAACTCGGTATCGATGACAAGTCGAAGATGGGTATGCTCGTCGGTGCACTTATGAAGGATCTCGCTGGACAGGCCGACGGAAGTGAGGTAAAAAAGGTCGTAGAGGAATTGTTTTAAGTTTGACCCACAATTGGAGGAAACTTATGAATGAAAAACCCAACATCCCAAAGTGGCAAATGAGAGATGCTGCTCGTCATGAGCGAAGGATGACTCACGGTGACACTGAGGCAGCAGGTACGCCACGGGACTCGGACCAAGAGCCACTGGTTGGAGGTCGACTCTCTCGTGCCGAGATGCAAAATGCCATCGCAAGCCGTCAGCCGACAGATGCCGAACGCACTGAGGCGCGGAAGAAACAGGAAGCCGAAACAGATGCAGCGCGAGAAGCAGCGCTTGCGGAGCTCGAGCCACTTCTTCGGAAACATCGGCCGGGCGAAGCTGCATGAGTCTATTCCTCCCAAACCCTGAAATCTCCGACGCTCACCCGCCGGAGATTTTCTATTGTGGCCGGGTAGCCGAGACGGCGGCCGAGCTCCTCGGCGAGTGAGCGGATGTATACACCGCTTGCAACCGAGAAATGCACATTCACCACGCACCGCCCTTCCGCGCACGACAGCCCGAAGAGCTCGGCCGCCCGTATTTCCATATCACGCACCGGTTGCACAAATGCCTTACCGCCACGCACCAACCGATGCAGTGGAGTACCACCCTGTTTTACCGCAGAATATGCCGGCACCGGAAGCCGCAACGTGCCCAGCATACTTTCGAGTACATATCTCACCGTATCCTCAGCAATAGTGGGTACCGCTTCTTCCTCAACTACCTCTCCCTCAATGTCCCCTGTATCACGACGTTCGCCAATACGTACCGCAGCTTCATATTCTTTCCCAAGCCCCACGTACTTCGTGAGTTTCTTGGTACCCGCATCAAACCCCACAACCATAAGCCCTGTGGCAAGTGGGTCGAGCGTTCCGGCGTGTCCGGCCTTTTTTGCGCCACGCGCACGCTTCACCTGTTGTACAAACGCAAAAGAAGTAATACCCTTCGGTTTATCATACAGAAAAACGTCCGGTTCGATTTCCTTCGTATGTATAGTCTGCAGCATCTTCTGCTAAATAAAGGCGGTAAGTTTGATTAAGAAAAAAGCGAAAAAGAGCAGGAGCATCATACCCTCCCACCGCATCACCTGTTTTGCAAGACCATTCACGAAAAAAATCGCCGACGCTGCAAGTAAAATCGGGACTCCGAGCTGCATGACTACATCTCCTGCAACAAGCGGCATCATTACACCCGGAATGCCTACAACCAATAAAATGTTAAATGCGTTTGAACCAAAGATGTTTCCAATCGCCAGTTCTCCTTCTCCTTTCTTTACGGCCTGAAGTGACACAAACAATTCTGGGAGCGATGTTCCCAGGGCAATAGCAGTAATAGAAATGAGCCCCACAGGAACCGCAAGTATTGAAGCGATATTGACTACCATATCGACAGTAAACTTTGCCCCGATGAGCACTGCCACAAGTCCAAACACGATAAACACTACCGATTTCGCGTCCAGTCGCGGCCGCCTACCGTCTGTAGTAAGTGTAATGTCGTCTACCTCCCGCGCCTCAACAAAAAGATACCACAAGTAAGCGCAGAAGGTCCCCAAGAGTAACAGTGCTTCAATACGATCAATTTTTCCATCAAAAATAACTGCCAGAAAGTGCGTCGTTGCAATAAAAAAAATCGGGAGCTCAGTCTTGATAAGGTCGCGTTTTATGATGATCCTACCTCCTAGAGTTGCGGCAAGTCCAACAACTAGCAGAATGTTGGTGATATTCGATCCTACCGCGTTTGCGAGCACAATTTCTGTAGCACCATCAACCACTGCCGCAATAGAAGCTGCAAGCTCTGGAAAAGAAGTACCGAATCCCACGATGATAACCCCAATAGCAAATTTACTCATACCGAGTGATGAGCCCATCTGTTTTGCACCCACCACAAACATATCTGCCCCACGAATCAGGACGAAAAGTGAAACAATAAGCGCGAGCGACCACCCAAACACAAGCGCCCCAACGGGGACACCTGACGCAAACAAACTATACAACCACTCCATGGATAGTATTGTACACTACAGCACCAAAAGTGCGGGGTTAGAGATAAAGATTGCACCGAGCACCAACATAAGTACGCCACCAATGAGAAGTGAGAGCTGAGAATACTTCTGCCCGTGCGCTTCGAGTTGTGCAAAGCCCCAAATTGCAAATGCAAACACAACCAGATCATCAAGCATATATCCGATAGTATAGATGAGGATATACCACTGCCGCGCGAGGAAATCGAGCCCATTGAGCTCAAGGATTTTTGTGTACGCTTGTGGGATTCCAATGGAACACGCGAACTCAATGATGTTGACTGAAAACGCGATCAGAATAATACCGAATACAGTTGCGATCGTAGTTGGCCGAGTGATGAGATCTTTAATACGGTTAGTGGTCTTTGCTTGTGTCTCAAGATCAGTAATATCGCATATGAGTGCCTGCTCGCGATTTCGGTACCAACGATAGAGGAAGAAGATACCTCCACCAAGTGCAAGTATGCCTACCAGCGGAGTCACAATTGCATCAAGTCCCACAAAGTCCCAAGTTTGGTACCACACATTGAGAATGAGGTTGTACATGATCGCCTCAGCAAGCACAAAGATGCCGGCCACGTAAACCATCTTTCGCCGACTGCCTGCCTGTGAAAGTAGGAGAAGGAAAGTAATCAATACCCACATTGCGCATGGATTAAATCCGTCGATTACACCGAGCACAGCAGAGAGTGAAAAAAGTGAGAAAGTCTTAAGGTCAACGATACCAAGAAACGGTAATTTGAAGACGTACTGATTTGGGTTGGTTACCGAAGAACAAGTCGTGCCGTTCTCATCGCACCCTTCTCCGGTAAACGCGTCTGCTTGCCGCGGCGCGCGGGCAAGATGGTCTGCAATAGTACGAATATCACTCGTGCGAGCCTGCTCAACCGCCTCGGCTATCTGTACACCGCTTGTCTCGGGCGCATTAAATCCCTGCAGCACAAACTCGCCCACCACCGTCACCGGTGTCACATGTGAGAGTTCGTGCTTTTCGAGTACCTGATCAAAGAGGGCTGCGGCACTGTCGTCAGTCATGACGTTACGATATTCAAGGCGTACTCCTGGTGTCACAGAGAGGAAGTCGGCGAAGAACTCTTTTTCTGCGGCACAATGCGTACAGTCGTCGCGACCAAAGAAGTAGATCGTAACCTCATCAGTCTGAGCCTGCACTGGACTTATGTAAGACACCATAAGTAACACCGCCACCAAAAAGCTAAAAAGATATTTCATAGGTTTGACTATCATAGCAAACTACGATCGCGTTGCGTAGTGTTGCCCCACCCGACTACTCGGAAAGCCCTGTGCCGGCACGTGTGTAATACGCTTAAGGTGCGCACGCGCCTCAGAGTAGTCTGGCAGTGTCTGCCCCACCAACCCCCAGAAACGAGGCGAGTGGTTGAGTTCCGCCAAGTGGCAAAGTTCATGGACAATGACATAGTCCATAAGTGCCTCGGGAAGAAAGACAATTTTGTAATTGAAATTGAGGTTGCTGTGCTCTGAACAACTCCCCCAGCAACGTCGTTGGTTCTTGATAGCGATACGGTGATAGCTGAATCCGTAGTGAATATTCCAGTGCTGCACCCGTTCGTGAATAATCGCCCGCGCGAACTCTTTATGTGTATGGTAGTGCGAGTCGTGTTGGGCAAGGCGGCTTCGTCGCCTTGCCCGTTTCTTCCCCGCCATTCTATCTATTATTTTAAAAAAACCCACCATGTTTACTCACCGATCAGATACATCAACCTCCCCAGTCGAATGCTGTCATAGCCATAGCGTTCACCGAGTTCTTCGTACACGGGTTTGAGTCGCTCGGCACCACACTTATTAAATGCGTCCTTGAGAATATCGTAGGTGGTATCCCATTCACGTTCGTGTGCAATCAATCCTGCCAGATCCTCTCTGACCAGTTCTTTGTCGTCGAGCAACTTCTCTATATGACTCCAGATAGTCGATTGGGTCATGTTGCGTTCTTTGGCAATAGCGGGTATTGAGAGTCCTTTTTTGAGAAGATCCTTTGAGATAGCGTGGGTGCTTTCTTTGCGGAGGCGACGAACGAATCGGTCTGCCCCGGGCGCGCGCTCCGCGCGCGCCCCATCACTCCATGCACCACCACACGCTTTCACAAAGTTTTGCTGCATACGGGTAAGCTCTGCTGTATCCATCTCGCCAAAGACCCGCTCTGCCTCGTCCGACTCCTCACGAAATCGCGCATCACGAAGCACAATCTTTGGGTCCACCGTGAGTGCATTACTATTGAGTCCGAGTACTTTCATACCCGCAAGCGAACGTACCCGAGAAAGTGCCACGTACCCCTGTCCATACGTGAAGGCGTTTCGCAAATCGATTTCGGCAGCGTCAAGCGACATTCCCTGGCTCTTATGCACAGTAATAGCCCACGCAAGCCGAAGCGGCACTTGTGTAATTTCGGCAAGCACTTTCCCATCCTCTCCCACTGTCCACGACGCCGGCATGACCTTTATTTCACGACCATCACTCGTCTCAATAACGGGGTACCCATCATACGGATCAAAAGAGAGCACTCTACCAAGCGTACCGTTCACATACCCGGCTTCAAAATTGTTTTTCGTGCACATCACCAGCGCTTCTTGCTTTAGTGTGAGCACTTGCGGCGAAAGACAACTCTTTATCAGACCATCAACAAGCGTCCTGTTCCCTTTCCCATCCATCTTAAATACCGCAGTCCCACCAGCAAGGTCAGAAAGTCGCGCCGCATTTTCCTCATCAACGTTTTTGTTATGAGTGAAAAGCCGGGTCGGTTCGATATGTTCATAGTCGATGCTCTGCTGTTCTGAAAGCAGTGTGTAATGCTCCTCATCAACATCATTTTTCCGTATTGCAGCAAGGAGCCCAAGAAGCAACTCATCTTCCTGACGATGCTGTTCAGTGAGATAACAGGTCAAAAAGCGTGCGGAGTCCCACGCACGCGACTCAAAAGCAAAGCGCGCCACCTCCCCCCGTCCCGCAACCGGCGGGAGCTGAAAGAAGTCTCCTACAAGAATGGTTTGGAGTCCCCCAAACGCCTCCTCCCTTCCGCGAATTGCACGACATACCGTATCAACCATATCGAGCACGCGCCCATCGAGCATTGAGATTTCATCTATCACGAGCACCTTCGCATTCTTCACCCGCTTCACAACCTTTTCCTTCGTGAGAATAGTATCAAGATCATACGGCGAAAGTGTGTCGCGTGCACCAATACCACTCCACGCATGTATCGTCATGCCACCAATGTGCGTTGCCGCAATACCGGTCGAAGCGGTCACTGCGACCGGCACGTCGCACGCCTCAAGCCAGTCGATGTACTGATTGAGCACATACGTCTTTCCGGCACCTGGTTCACCCGTAAGGAATACGTTCGCACCCGTTTTTAAAATAGAAAGTGCATCCGTCTGTATCATGTGAAGCATTATACACGACGCCCCAAGCGCCCCGTACTGAGCACCGGGGCGCGATTTGACAAGATGAGTATGTATATGCTATAATATAAATAGGTCTGTGCGCAAGGAATACGGGCTATGATGACGGATGTCGGCCTCAACCTTCGCGCCCCCTCGTATACGTGCGTCACGTGTGGGTAATACTGGACGTACGTGTACAGTGTCGAGTTCCCCTCTCTAGTGGACACGTTCCTAGAGAGACGCGATCAGCCGAACAGTGACTGCGAACGATCAGGTCTTCCCTGTTCTCGAGCGCTGCTTCTGTCGGTACTGTTGTGTGCACAAAACTCATTTCTTGGTTGGAATGAGTACGTACACAACGATCGTGGAGAGCTCCAGATAGGCCCAGTGCGAAACGACACGCACCGGGCCTTTTTATATACACCCCGATCGTATGCGACCTGTCGGGTACTAAACCAGCCCGGTGCGATTCTCGCACCGGGCTGTTTTTGTTGAGTGGCCACCGCAACAACTGTTCGCACACGGTCAAACCATATGCTCACAGGTGCGTCGTAGTATGTCTGACACATCCCAGCGTGCCTGTCCATATGCCGACCAGAGAGATGCCGCCTCTTTGGCATATCGGTTTAGAACTACGTAACATACGTAGCTATCACAACCCTGCTCCGCGGCGTCCACTACTTCGCGCAGATCCTCAAACCGAATCAGGGTCATTGGATCGAATGGAACCTCTCCCCCGTTGGCGCACGCATCCGCAAACAGACGCCCGCGGGAAAACGGATTTCGGGCAAATTCTTTCATTTTCACTACTTCTGCCTGAATACGGAGAAGTATTTGTTGCCCCGCATCACACGCAACACCGGAAGAGAGATCGTCCACACTGATAACGTTACAGACTCGCTCCAACGAGGCGTCATCCGGGACAGCAACGACAAGCACCGTGCCGTGCACAAAACTTACCAAGGCAAGCATGGCAGTCAAAATGAAAAAGGACTTCTGCATTGAACACCTCCAAAGAGGACGACATCCTCCGGACCTTCCTGCACTATACGACACCCCATCCTCTGTGTCTAGGTGTACCAGACCCTGTGTACTTCCAGCAATTAATCACCCGATTAATCGGGTGATTAATTGCTGGATTTTGTGACCCTACGGGGAATGATCTCGCTTTTTCTAATTCGCTTACGCTCATAAGAACGCTGGACGCGCCTCACTCGTTCGTAAACTCACATCGTTCCGGCGGTTCGATTCCCAGGCAAAGTGGGCAGGCACTTTGCTCGTGGGGTCACGGCGAGATTTACACACGAAAAAACGTCTCAAATGAGACGTTTTTTCGGTAAAACTTACGCCATGACCCATTAGCTTGGCTTTCAGAACTCTATAAAGACCGTGAATAT
>JAGQLY010000018.1 GCA_020428905.1 Candidatus Kaiserbacteria bacterium
CAATAACGACCGCCCGAACCACTCCTCCCACAACAAATCCGAGCACCACCTCAAAATACGAAAGCGGTGAAACCAGAATCTCTTCGATGTGCCGCATAAAGCGACCGAAATACACAGAACTCGATGTGTGTTGAAATGAGGAAGAAATAATATTGAGCATCAACACTCCCGGAAGCACAAACGTGATGTACGGCACCCCGGCCACCTCATCAATGCTGGTTCCAATAACAAAACCGAAAATGAATACGTAGAGCGTTGCAGAAATAAGCGGAGAGAGAATCGTCTGCCCCGGCACTCGGAACATACGCTGCACTTCCCTTCGCACCAGTGTATAGAGTCCTATGAAATTCATACCGTTTGTTCTTCGGCTTCACGAGTAATTTTAAGATACTGTTCCTCGAGCTTTGTGCCCCCTTGGATAAAGTCGGCCTTGGGCTTGTCTGCAATAAGCTTCCCCTTGTGTATGATAGCAATACGGTCACAGAGTATCTCTACTTCCTCAAGATAGTGTGAGGTAAGAAGAATGGTCTTACCCTGTTTGCTCAACTCTTTGAAATACCGCCAAAGATCGTGTCGCTGCTCAACGTCGACACCAGCTGTCGGCTCATCGAGTATTAACAAATCAGGGTCGTGAATGAGCGCTCGCGCCAGAATCACCCGGCGCTTGAGCCCTCCCGAAAGTGCCTGGAACGGTTTGTGTGCATGCTCAATAAGTTCAAACTGTTCAAGAAGCGTATCGATTTTTTCTGAACGTGCCTTCTTTGAGATACCATAGTACCCTCCTACAAAGTCCAGAATTTGGCGTGCATTGAGAAAAATGTCTGTATTAAACTCCTGCGGAGAGACGCCTATACGCTTGCGTGCTTCCCGATACTCAGACACAACATCAACACCAGCGACGGTGATGGTGCCTTCGGTAATTCGAGCGGTGCCGGTAATACATTGAATCGTCGTTGACTTCCCCGCGCCGTTCGGACCAAGAAAACCAAAAAACTGTCCCTTCGGAACCGAAAACGAGATATCGTCCACCGCTGTTGCTTTGCCATACTTTTTGCGCAGTCCGACTACCTCAAGGAGGGATGTCTGCGTATTTTGCGTTTCTGCCATGTGACACTATTGTACAACCAAAACAGGGACCGAGAAACTGTGGACACAAACAGATGAACCCGTGGTAGCATACAGGCGCATTCATGACACCAGAAGCAACAGAAGTGGCGTGGCTCCTTAAGGAGAAGTATGACGGCGAAAAAACCGAAGGTTTTTTCGCCGATTGCGCACGACTGCAAGCCGGCGAACCCCTCGCCTACCTCATTGGATACATCCCGTTTCTGACGAGCACTATTTACCTCGACAACCACCCACTCATCCCTCGCACCGAGACAGAGTTCTGGGTCAACGAAGTCATTACTGAACTCACCACACGAAACAAGGAATCGTTTCGTGCACTTGATCTGTGCGCCGGCTCTGGCTGTATCGGTGTCGCCTTCGCCCAAGCATTCCCGAAGGCAACAATGGACTTCGCCGAGCGTGAGACACGTCTGCACCCAACCATTCAAAAGAACCTCACCGAAAATCATCTCACTAATAGTGGTGCCATATACGGTGGCGACCTGTTCGAAGAAGTGACCGGACGGTACGACATCATTCTTAGTAACCCACCCTACATAGATCCGGCCCTATGCCGCGCAGAACAATGCGTACTTGAATACGAACCTCACGAAGCGCTTTTTGGTGGTGAAGCAGGCACGACGGTACTGGGACATATCATACAGCGAACAAATCCGCATCTTGCGCACGGTGGCCAACTCTACCTAGAACACGAACCCGAACAAACCGCATTTGTGCGAGAGTACGGGATGCACTTTGGTTTTATGGTGGACACTCGGCCGGATCAGTACGGTGTGGAACGCTACACATGTCTCACTAGACAAGACGTGTAGTAATGGCACAATTACTCTATGCCATTCTTACTGCAGGGCGATAGCGCACACCTCCTCTCTCTCGGTGCGGGAGGAATCTACTACGTACTTCTTTTGGTATTTGTCATTCATGTACTGATACTCGCGTACCACTGGTTTAGCTACGGTACTAGCAAGACCACCTCTCTTACCGCACTTGCCACCTATCTCCTCGGCGGCGCAGTACTTTTTCTTATGATTGCTGGAGCACTACGCACCTTTTAAATCACTATGCTTACTGAAAAAATAAAACTCGAGGCGGACGAAACAATACTCACACAAGTACGGAAGCACTGGTTTATTATTTTTGGACAGCTTTTCTGGCTTGTGTTTGCGATTTTTTTACCGGCACTTTTCTATAACACACTTTCAAATATATCTGCACTCCAGCTACTCATCGATTTATTCCAGCGCATCCCGGGAAATGTTATCGTCTTCGGATATGCCGTTTGGGTACTCTTGCTCTGGATGGGTATCTTCACCGTGTGGACCAACTACTACCTTGACGTTTGGACCATTACAAACAAGCGCCTCATCGCGATAGATCAACATGGTCTTTTTCATCGGGAAACTGCGAGCTTCCGTCTTGAACGATTGCAAGACATGAACGTTGAGATCAACGGTATCATTGCAACCTTCCTCGACTACGGCATCCTTGAAGCACAAACTGCCGGTGGTGATGACGATAAGTTTCGCGCAACCGGACTTCCGCATCCCCGCGAACTCAAATCACTCATTCTCGAGGCATCTGATGTACTTCTTGATGAATATAAAACTCCCGCACATATAAGCGGTACCTAGCGTTCGTCCACACTTGTCTCTCACCCTCATTCAGCATACAATCTGGAAATGGTAAAACACCTCTCGACACACCCCTATAAAGGCACCCGGGATTTCTATCCTGAAGATATGGCCGTACAACGGTATATCTTTGACACGTGGGCGTATGTCGCCGAACTCTATGGATACGAACGGTACGACGCTTCAGTGCTCGAACCCGCCGATCTCTACAAAAGCAAGGGCGCCGAAAACGAAGAGCTCGTCAATGAGCAGACGTATACCTTTCTCGATCGTGGTGATCGCGAAGTAACACTCCGCCCTGAGATGACCCCGACGGCCGCGCGCATGATCGCTGCAAAGAAGCGTGATCTCTCCTTCCCGGTACGTTGGTATTCCATTCCCAACCTTTTCCGCTACGAACGCATGCAGCGCGGCCGTCTCCGTGAACACTGGCAGCTCAACTGCGACCTCTTCGGCATCGATGACTACACTGCAGACGTCGAGCTCATTACACTCGCCTACAACGTGATGACCGCTTTCGGTGCAACGGACGACATGTTCGAAATACGCATCAACGACCGAGCATGGATCACTGAAATGTTGGAAGCGGAAGGGCTTTCTCCTGACCAAGTAACAGATATGATTCTTCTTCTCGATCGCAAAGAAAAAATAGACGACTTCGACACAAAAGCAAAACATATCGCCGGGAAAACAATTGATTTCTCTGCCGCACCCAAACCGAGCAGCCGCCTCGGACGTGTTATTGCAGGCCTTGCGGTGCTCGGTATCACGAACGTTCGCGTATCTCTCTCAACGGTTCGTGGATTCAACTACTACACCGGCGTAGTATTCGAAATTTTTGACACCAGCACAGAAAATAATCGCTCTATTGGCGGTGGTGGCCGCTATGACAACCTCACTTCCCTCTTCGGTGGCGATCCGGTGCCCGGTATCGGCTTTGGTATGGGCGACGTCACTATGCGCGACTTCCTGGAGACACACGGCCTACTCACCGCAAACATCACTGCGCCGACGCTTGTTGTTGTCCCTACAGAGCCCGAACACAATCTCGAAGCTGAGCGTGTCGCGCAACAATTTCGCGCCGCCGGAGTGAGTGCGACAGTGGACCTTGGTGCACGCAAACTCAAGAAGAAAATCGCTGCCGCAAGCGATGCGCTTGTCTCGTATGTCCTCGTACTCGGCGATGCCGAAACTGCCACAGGCACCTTCACCCTCAAGCGTCTCACTGATGGCACCGAAACCAGTGGTACCCTTGAAGAATTAGTGGCTGTATGCGCCTCCCTATAGTCACACCATGAGATACATCGTCTTCGACCTCGAAACCCAAAATACGGTCTTCAGTAACAATCCACTTGATCTTGATATCTCGGTTGCCTCGGCGTACGATTCAGGAACTGACACATACACCACCGTCACCGTCGACGAGCTTGCAACCCTCTGGCCGATATTTGAACACGCTGACGTGCTCGTTGGTTATAACAGCGACCACTTTGATATTCCCCTCCTCAACAAATACTATCCAGGCGATCTAACACAAATAAAAAGTATCGATCTTCTTGCAGACATTCGCGCCTCACTCGGCAAGCGCCTGCGGCTTGATAGTGTGGCACAGGCGACTGTCGGTGCAAAAAAGAGTGCCAACGGCCTTCAGGCGGTACGCTGGTGGCACGAAGGAAAAATTGATGAAGTGAAGAAGTATTGCGAGCAGGACGTGAAGGTGACCAAAAAAGTATTCGAGTTTGCGCGTGAACACGGCAAGGTATTTTATAAAGATGGTCACAAAAAACGCGAAATACCCATCGATACCTCCCACTGGGTCAAGGAAGAAGATGCCGCTCTGACACACTCCCTACCGTTTTAAGCAGTGCTCGGAAAGTTATTACTCAATATTCAAAATTTTGATGTCGGTTCTTCGTAGTCCACAATCGAGAACACTCAGATAGATATGAAAACTGGATTCGGTAGCAAGAAGCCATAACCGCTCGCGTATTCACCTACTTTCCAATGAGTGAGTGTAATATGCAAATGACTATTTGTATATTACCGAGCGAGTGCAGAAAGAAAGATTTCCTTACTACCACCTCAATTTTAGCAAAAAAAATTGGCTCCGCCGGAGCGGAGCCAAGGGCAAAGGATTCAAGTGCAAGCACATAGAATCCAAAGTCTAGTTCAACTTGCGTCAACCGCCGCGGGGTCATCGCCGCTCCAGTCGATGTCGAGCCAGTAGAAGTCCGAGGCCCACCTGTCGCCGCGCCAGAAGAGGTAACGGACGCAGAGGTGGCCGTCCCGGTTGCGATAGATCGTTCCCCAGAAGAAGACGGCTTTGCCTTTCCACTCCTCAGAGATGAGGTGGGGGTTGGCAAGCAGGTAGTCGAGGACGTTGGCGTTCAGGACCGGCTGTTTTGCCAGCGCCTTCCGCAACTTGTGCCCTTCGGTCATTTTGCCGTCTTTCTGGCCTTTGTCGAGGTGGAGCGCTACGTTGGCGGGGTCGAACTTGAACGTACCGCCTTTTTGATGCTCCTCGATCGACCAGCGGTTGGGCACGTATGGGTCGGTGTCACAGTCGATAGTGTGGTCCTCGTCCTTAACCTCTTTAGCATCATCAACCGGCATGAAGTAAGAATTGAGTTTATTCGCAACAGCGATCACATCACCATTGCTCATATCTAGCGGAGAACAGACACCTTCTGCCACCGTGACCAGACCATCTTTGACAGCTTTATCGAGTAATTCTCGGCACATCTGTTCTATCGACGTTTGAGAATACTTTCGCGGAACATCAATTACAGCCTTTCCGTCAAGGTATGCCTCAATGTCACGATACTGTTGTTTGGTAGCCTGACCGAGTTGAGTTACCCGCTCTGAACCCCAGCCCATTTTGATGAATTTTTGTACAAGCTGATTGATTTGCTTGAAGCCTTCAAAAGGCGAAGTCATGACTTCTCTCCTATGTGTTTGGTACATGTACCATGCCAGCGGGCCTAACCGATTATTTCGGGTTTGCCATAGCAGCCAAGGTCCAAGACTTAGACACTGGCTGCTACAGCAGACGCAAGTTTGTGAAGTTCAAAACCGAATATACCCTAGCAAAAAAAATTGACATTGTCAATGTTTCATTATATATTCAACATAGAAATTAATCCATTGAGGAACTCCACATGGTTGGAAAATTGCTTGGCATAGCAACAAAGCCGACAAAACGTGCAGGGATGGAACTGCATGAGTCGAGGATCATCACGTTCAACGGCGGCCTCGAAGGTGACCATCGTGGGCGAGGCGGTCTCAATCGAGAACGCCAAGTTACACTGCTTTCTGTAGAGTCGTGGGCCGAGGCATGCAAAGAACTCGGCGCTGCACTCGACTGGACCGCCCGCCGAGCCAACATACTCATTGAAGGAATAGCCTTCAATCCAACAATCCTTAATAAATGGATTAACTTCGGTGACAATGTCGTACTCGAGGTGACCGGAGAGACGAAGCCCTGCAAACGCATGGACGAGGTACACTTTGGGCTGCAGAACGCACTTCGAAACTGGCGCGGCGGTGTCTGTTGCAGAGTGATACAAGGAGGTTTCGTGAGAGTAGGTACTAACGTCGAGATCCTCACCTTTGAGTGAGGGTCGTACCGATGAATATATCGAGCCACGTGGCAAGGATGTGCCACGTGGTCTTTTAATTTTGGTGTGTATTTCTTTCTGTACAAAGTGGTGCTATGGCGATACAGTCACCCATAGATACACTGTCGAGGAATTACCATGCAACAGACCAAACCGGGTACGGGCTGTGTGTGGTGGCTCTGCGGCACCACACTTGTTTCTTTCCTCATTTCGTTCTGCCTGTTGGTGGGTATAGGACGAGGACACTTTGAACCCATCCTCCTCGCACTCGCGCTTACGATATACCTGAATGTTTTTATGCCTCTAGAGGCCAGGGGTACCCTCATTCGTATCGCAACAGCCGAATGGATGTCTCAGGCACTTGTGGCCGTTGCAGCAGCACTCCTCCTCGGAGCACTGTGGCCAACACTCTTTGCACTATTTGGTGCGAACAGGTGGGTATTCGTCGCTACGATGGGAACGTTGGGGGCATTAACGTATTTCCTTCTCAGGGAGGTGCGGCAGGCAGAACGATGAACTGAAATCGCCATACAACACGAAGTGTTGTATGGCGATTTACGCACGTAATGAAGTAGAGCGAACCCTCTAGCAGACACCCTCGAATGATCTTTGGATCCGGGTGCTTTGGGTTTGCTTCGGTATAATAGACCAGTATATCATACTATGTACCTGTGTTTCTTATCCGAAGAAAACCACGAACACGATCACTACTGAAAGAATGATGCGATACCAAATAAATGGCCACAGTGTATAGCGGCGTACAAATCCGAGCATAAAGCGTATTGCGAGCAAGCCAACCACAAATGCGGCCACCGCCCCGAGCACGATTGGCCCCCATGAAATAGCGGTATCGAGTGAAAGAAGGTCGAGCACCTTTTTTGCGCCAGCACCAAGTATCACCGGCACCGCAAGCAAGAAAGCGAAACGGGTTGCTGCACTGCGTGACAATCCACAAAACATACCACCAACGATGGTTGCCCCCGACCGTGACATTCCCGGAAAGAGTGCCAATGCCTGAAAGAGGCCTATTGTAAAGCCAGTACGTACTCGAAGTCTATCCTGCTGCGTATGATTCTGGTAGTAGTACTCACCCACGATAAACAAGAGTGATCCTAAAAAAAGTACCCCAGCCACAAGCAGCGGATTTCGAAACAGTGACTCCATGTACGACTCAAGAAGCATCCCAAAGACAACCGCCGGAATAGTACCCACCATGAGTGCATACGCAAGCGTGAGGTCCGCTGCATCCACGGGTAGCCGACCCATCTTTCGGAGTACTGCCCGTACCAGTGTCCGTATATCATCAAAGAAGTACACAACTACTGCGAGCGCAGTTGCGAGGTGGAGTACCGCATCGAAGGCAAGCCCTGTCCCCTCTCCTGAAAAATCCAGGATGCTTTCGGTAAGAATAAGATGTCCCGTAGAAGAAATGGGCAAGAACTCGGTAATACCCTGTACAAACCCCAGAATGATTGATGCAATGACATCCATAGATACGAAAAGAGTATAGCACGGCAACCCATCACCCGATTATGGTATACTTCCCTATTATTCCCCACGATATAACACTATGTCAGACGATACTATGAATCCACAGCAGCGACCGGCGAGTTCTCTCGGTGTTCCAGTTGCTATTGTTATTGCCGCAGCACTTATTGCTGTCGCTATTTATTTAAGTAACGGCGGAAACGCAAATGCTCCAGCCCAAAACGCGGACGACACTGCTCAGATAACGACCGAGGCAAAACCAATTCGCGGACTCCAGGAAGGCGATCATATTCGCGGCAATCCAGATGCGGCGATTCTTATGGTTGAATACTCTGACTATGACTGTCCGTTCTGTTCACGATTTCACGGCACGCTCACAAACGTGCTGGCGAGCCCTCGCGGTGCAGCCGGCGAGGTGGCATGGGTATACCGACAGTTCCCGCTACAAGCACTACACCCTAACGCACCAGCAATTGCACACGCATCGGAGTGTGTGAATGACGTTGCAGGCAACGAGGCCTTTTGGGCTTTCACCGACAGCTACTTCAGCACAGGAGCGGACGACGAAGCGGGACTGTACGCAATAGTCACCGGCGCTGGCGCAGATGAAACGGCGGTACGCGCATGTATGGATGCGGGCACCCACATCAGTGCTATTCAGGAAACTATTCTTGAAGCAGCAAATGCAGGGGGGAACGGCACACCATTCACCGTATTCATCTTTAAAGACGATATGACTGATGCGCTCAGAGCTCTTGTCGAGCAGCTATCTGTTCAGTACCGCGACAGTAGTGGAAAAAGTCTCTTCACCACCATTTCTGACACACAACTCAGCATGGGTGGAGCGCTTCCCGAAGCGATTGTAAATCAAATCATCGAAGCACAACTCGGTTCGTAGTCGTACGGACAAAAAAACAAACCTACACGCCCGCGTACGGGCGTGTAGGTTTGTTTATACTCTAAGGCGTTTGTAGAGTGCACACCATTCACACCCCCTCTTTCCACATCCTTTTTTAAGCAATGCACCGGTTTTCACGTCGTGCGCGAGCGCTTCGATCTCCTCGTTCACTCGTTTTTTATCGGTGTCTTGTACTGCGAATGTCTTCTGCTCAAACGTGCCCTTCTTCGTTTTTTCGACAAAATCAAGAACGGTTTCTACAACACGGTACGCACCGTCTTTGTATGTATCGAGTAGCAGGTGATAGAAGACAACCTGCCGCTCCAAATCTGCTTTTTGTTCTTTTCGCTTTTTTTCCGAATACGCCTTGCCGGTCTTGTAGTCTATGACACGAACATTGCCACCGGCTTCACTCTCAAGAAATTCAACCTTATCGAGCTTTCCGCTTATGGTTAGTTCATCTCCATCGTTTAACGGGTATCGACGCTTGATATAGAGCTCCGTCGCAAGATTGGTGCTCCATATTTCATGATACACGTCATGGTACATACCAAGTGCAATAACCCCTCGCTCTGTGTACCGTTCGTATTCTCCATCAAAAAGCACCGACCGCGCCATCGCTTTTTTAAAGTATGCGATAAGCATGTCTCTATCGAGCACCATTTTTGCATCCTTAGATGCATTGAAGTACTCTTCAAGTGCAGTGTGCACCGCATTTCCGTAGACCAGAAATGGCGTGTAGACGTCAGGCAGCAAAATAAGATTCTTAAAAAAATATTTCAGTGAGCAGTGGATATAGTTATTGAGTGCCGATACACTCAGATTGCGTTCGAAGAAAAGTTTGGTAAGGTACGCCGTATCAAACACATCCCGCTCTGGTGTAGTGTGTACAAGAAACTGAGATGAGGATGAGTAGAGTGCGCTTTCGAGATCTGCTGTATCGACACGGGTACGATACACATCATCAATTTCAGATATGAATTGGCTTGGCTCGTGTTCCACACCTTCCCAGTCGTGTTTCGATGAGGAAATGAAGAGGTGCTTTTTTGCTCGAGTCATTGCAACATAGAACAACCTACGCTCATCATCAAGTTCTCCCTTAAAGTTGTCGATGGGAAGCGCAAGCGCCGGACCACCCCTGTTTTTTTCCCATGCCTTTCGTGTTGTATTCACCATAAACACATACTCAAACTCAAGCCCCTTTGATTTGTGTGCGGTCATACACTGCACACCATCTTCTGCCATACCGTGAGTACTTTCAATGTCGATACCATACGCGCGTGCTGCGTCAACAAACGCCACGAAGTCGCCAAGAGAGTAGTGTTTGTTTTGATCGGACTGCCGTTTGATTTCGTCAGTAAGTGTATGTGCCTTTTGGAGATGATCTCTGCTGTCGGGAAGTGTAAGTACATGTTCCAGATATCCCGACTCTTGCATGAGCTCTTTGAAGAAAACTTCAAAAGATGTGTTCTGTGAGCGAGTCTTTAGACTTTTTATACACTGAAGATACCCTTGATATGCGGGAGAATCTGCAAGAACATCAATGAGTGCCACCCCTTCCCCCTTTGACGCATTTCTAAACGCTGCAAGTGTGCCGACTGCCACCAAGGGGTCGATCCCGAGAAAATCAATAAAAAGTGACTGCCCGAGCGCATGATTGTCACGCGGATCATGGATGACCTTGGAAAACGTAATAAGATTTGCGATGTGGGCGTCGTCGAGCACGGCGTCCTTTGAGTGAACAGTGTATGGAATATGTTCGGCACTGAAAAGCTGTTGTACCTCATCGATATGTTTGTTTGAGCGATATATAACGGCAATTTCAGATGCTGACACGCCGCCTTCGATGAGCTTCTTAATTTCCTTAGCAACATACATGAGTTCGTATGTGTAATTCTGGAATTCGTATATCTCTATCGGCCTGTCGGCTGTCATGGCAGGAGTAAGTGGAGCAGCATCGCGCATAGTGTGTGTAATCAGACTATGTGAACTCTCTAGGATAGACTTTGTCGAACGATAATTGTCGGTTAGTGTGACAACTACCACGTCTCTGAATATGTTCTTGAATCGTGTGAACGCCTCTGCACTCGCCCCCTGAAATCGATAAATAGACTGCTTTTCGTCCCCTACCGTAAATACGTTGGGATGACCACCGAGATGCTCAGCATCCGTTATGAGTTCAATGAGTCTATTTTGACCATCATTCGTATCTTGATGTTCGTCAACGTGAATGTACTGATACTGTTCCTCTACATCGAGTTTCAAATTTTCATTTGTCTCAAGCTCCCTCAGTACAGTGAGCACCATGTCACTGAAGTCATATCGATTACGCTCACCGAGTTTCTCTTGATACATCTCAAAAACATCAGCAATTTCTTCTGCTTTCGCAACCCTACTTTCTATCTTCTCCAATTCCGCCGGTTTTGCGTCCCCCACGTTGTACGCACCCGTTTTCCGTTTGTAGTACACAGACTCCTCTGAAAGCATCTTTTCTTTCCACTGAGGAATACGCAAGCGAAAATCCTCCGGAGACAATCCGTCTTTTTTTATGTCGTCGATTGCGCGCTTGACAGAGAGGAGCGAGCTGAGCGGGTCGTGCGACGAGACGATGTGTGTGAACCTGCCCTCCTTGAGTATTTCTTCGAGAAGTTGCACCTTTTCGATGGCAGTAATGACTTTTGCGTACTCAAGTACCGGAAAATACGACGGGAACTCCTTGATGATATGCTCCGCAAATGAGTGAAAAGTGAAAATGTGAACCCGATACGCGGCATCACCAATAACCGAAAGGAGTTTCTTACGCATCGCATGGACACCCGAATTGGTAAATGTCAGCGCAAGTATATTCTCGGGACCCACATCTGTCTTTCGAAGAATATTTGCAATACGAAGCGTCAAAATGGTGGTCTTCCCTGTTCCCGGACCAGCAACAACCATCACCGGACCCTCGAAGCTATCGACGGCACGTTTTTGTTCTGTGTTAAGTTTTGTGTACGCTTCCTGAAAGGCGACATCATCCATATGTCTATTATATACGAGGCACACAGCTCTGCCGTATTTTGGAGACAAAGCCAAGCTCAAGACCACAAAAAACTACTCTTTACAATAGTACTCATAGGTGTATGATATTTGGTATATGGAGATTCGAGACCTTACCAAAGAAGCAGTCGTCATCCGGGAGGATGCTACGTTCCGAGAAGCTATTGAACGTATGGTTGCTGCGCAAACCAACTCACTCCTCGTTGTAAACGAAGAAGGTGTGCTTACCGGTGAGGTAAACGTCTCAGATCTCCTTGATGCAATTGTTCCTGTGAACCTTGAAGCCGATTCAGTACTAGAAGCTCTTGGCACAGAAGAATCGTTTGGGAAAGCGGTTCAGGACACTGCAAATACAGAGGTGCGTGAGTTCATGACGAGCGATATTCAACCTGTCCATGTCGATGATTCGCTGATCACTATTGCCGGCGTCGCTATCGCTCACCAGACGGCCCACATTCCCATTGTTGACCACGAGGAGCGGCCACTCGGTTTTATCTCACGCCGTGGCCTGAAGCATATCTTGGCACAATACCTCGGTATCGCTGACTCCGCATAACCGATCGCGTTCACGTACATATGCGTGTTTGGCACGCTTTTTTATTTTGTTATCAATTTTTTAATCCACTGCACACACTACGTATATGCTCACTGTAGAATCTGCACTAGCACTCTTCTCTATGCTCGCAATATCGAGCATCTCGTTGTTTGTGGCGCAGCGCATCCATGTTCCGCATACGGTGTTTTTGGTGGGAGTTGGTGTGGTGATGGCGATCCTTACACATATCCCCGAACTCAGTTTCTTCGGAGAGTTTACACTCACGCCAGAGCTACTTTTTTTTATTTTCTTGCCAACGCTCATATTTGAATCTGCGTACAACATCAACATCAAACAACTGAGTCGCGATGCGGTTGCCATAAGTGTTCTCGCCATTGTAAGTTTGCTCGTCTCTGCCACACTCATCGGTATTGGTCTCAATTATGCCTTTGCATTTCTCGGCTTCGATATCCCTCTTATTCTCTGTCTCGTATTTGGTGCTATCATCTCCGCAACTGACCCGGTCGCCGTACTTGCGCTTTTCAAGGAGTATGGGGCACCGCGACGTCTTTCACTCATTTTTGAAGGAGAAAGTATCTTCAACGACGGTACGGCAGTGGCACTCTTCTTAATCCTTCTTACCATCGCAACTTCAGGTGCCTTTGACGGCGGCGATATCATCGAGGGCATTGTGTCGTTTGTGGGTATGGTTATTGGCGGTATCCTTTTTGGACTTCTCTTTGGCGGATTTTTTGCAAAACTCATTGGCTATACCCGATCAAACGAATTTGCAGCAATCACACTTACCATGGTACTTGCACACACCACATTCATCTGTGCTGAACTTTTCTCCGAGGTGGTAACCATAGGCGGACACCCACTACACATTTCTTCTATCATCGCGACAGCGACCGCATCACTCCTCATGGGTAACTATGGCCGATACAAGCTGCCGGTACACGCTATCGAATTTGTCGAAAAGTATTGGAGTCAGTTCGCTTTCCTTGCAAACTCACTTATCTTCATCATGATCGGTATGCTCGCAATTCAGCTCCCTGCAGCAGCACCAAGTCTCTTTATACCGATTTTGATAGCTATCCTCGTTGTCGCAGCCGCACGCGCACTTTCCATCTACCCCATCGTAGGTGTACTCAATATGTTCTCGCATCACGAAAAGCGTATACCACGTGCGTGGCAACATGTGCTTGCGTGGGGTAGCCTCCGCGGCGCACTCGCGGTAACCATGGTACTTCTCGTACCCGACACTCTTTCCTTCCCCGGCTGGGACTTCGCCTTTACTCCCAAGGAATTCCTTCTCACACTTACGGTAAGCTGTGTGTTTGTGACGCTCTTTGTGAAGGCGACCACGATCGGTAGTCTTATGGGTAGACTTCGCCTCAACACCTTTACTGCCATTGAGGAGGTCAATTATCGAGAAATGCTCATCTATATCTACGACGCAACACTACGAAAGCTCGACCAGTCACACGAGAAACAATACATCACGGATGAGACCTACAATACACTCAAATCGACCCAGGACTCACGTATTAAACGGGTATTCTCTGAACTCAAAGAATACAGCACAGACCCAGAAATTCTTGAAAAGGTGGTCCGCCTCTATGCTATCGGTATCGAGCGAAAGCATGCGATTCTGCTCTTCGGTGCGAATGAAGTGAACGAACGTGTTATTCGGCGCATCATGGGTAAACTTGAGTACCAGAGCCAAGCCATTGAACATGATCGCTACCGAGGTGAGAAATATGAACATGGTTCGATCCAAGATATCTTTGAGTTTTTTGCCGAGCGACTTCGCCGCATGAGCTTCAGTCGTTACACCAATACAGATCGCATCGTAGATGAGTATCTCTATTACCGCGCTCTTGCTATCGTCTCTCGCAAGGTAGTGAAGCAGCTTCGTCAGCTCAATGACTGTTTTGAGGAGACATTCAAGATGCCTCATGAGACGATCCGAGAAGTTGTTGCAGTGTACGAAGACTACCGCATCGGTTCAACTAAAAAAATGGAAGAATTCCATGCCGAGCATCACACGATGTTACGCAAAGTAGATGTTACTCTTGCCCAAAACGCTCTCTATGCACACGAGACAGATATTCTCGAAAATCTCTGCGCTCGGGAGATGGTCACCCCAAAAGTGTCGATCGCACTTGATGAACATCTCAGTACCGAAAACAAAGAAGCTTACTAGGGTACTTGTTACGTCGCACGAAAAAACCTTCCACATGCGTGGAAGGTTTTTTCGTGCTGTATCGTTAGTGAAAAACTCCACCACGATATCCCCGCGATGGCCCCACGAGGTACTCTACGACTGACTAGTAACTTTTGAGGCGCCGTGCCTTGTCGTGTTGACGAATTTTTTCGAGTGCCTTTGCTTCAATCTGTCGAATGCGTTCGCGCGTAACCCCAAACTCCTTCCCTACCTCTTCGAGCGTATGGTAGGTGCCATCGAGAAGACCGTGACGCATCTCAAGGATTTTGCGTTCCTTTTCAGAAAGTGTGTCGAGTATCTCCTCCATCTGATCAGCCAAGATACGGTGCGCCACTTCTTGATCGGGAGCGATGATTTTGTCGTCAGAAATGAAATCCGCGAGACGTGAGCGGTCGTCTTCGTCTCCGATCGGAAGTTCGAGCGAGATGGTGTCCTGACTGATCTTTTCGATTTGGTAGATTTTCTCAACCTCAACGTCCATTTCGGTTGCAATTTCCTCCGGCATTGGATCGCGACCAAGATCTTGTGCAAGACGACGTGAGACCTGCTTGTACTTTGCCATCGTCTCCACCATATGCACCGGAATACGGATAGTACGTGACTGGTCGGCAAGTGCACGAGTAATTGCCTGACGAATCCACCAGGTTGCATAGGTGGAAAACTTATACCCTTTGGTGTAGTCAAATTTGTCTACTGCCTTGAAGAGACCAAGGTTTCCTTCTTGAATAAGATCGAGAAGTGTCAGGTCTGCTGAGCGGCCGACATATTTCTTGGCGATAGAGACCACGAGTCGCAGGTTAGCACGCGCGAGCAGGTTGCGCGCTTCGCTATCACCATCGACAATACGCTTCGCAAGCACACGCTCTTCTTCAGCATCAAGGAGTGGGTACTGACCAATCTCACGCAAATACATTTGAATAGAGTCATACCCACCATCATTGCGCTTGTAGACATTACGCTTGTCGAGGAGACCCTCATTCTGTGGGTCACCGAGCATACCACCACTTTCGAGCACATCGATACTTGCTGCTGCAAGACGATCGTAAAACTGTTCAAGAAATGCAACATCACGTTCTACCTCAGGAAATTCTTTAAGAATTTCTTCGTACGTAATGTAGCCACGACTACGCCCGAGCGTCAGAAGTCCTTCGGCCTTTTTTTCCCTGAGTTGTTCTGCTTTGGAAAGAGTTTTCTTTTTGGGTGGTTTTTTGGTAACAGAACGAGACCGCGTGGTGGCAGTCTTCTTAATGGTGCGCCCTTTCGTACGGCCAGCTGATGCTCGTACGGTCTTCCGGGTGGTCTTTTTGGCAATTGATTTTTTAGCTGTGCGCCGGGTGGTCTGTTTGGTAGACCGGGTGGCTGTTCGAGCTACTTTTTTTCTTGCCTTTTTGACAGCTTTTTTAGCTGTTTTGCGTGCCCTCGTGGCTTTTGCCTTTGAGGTGCTCTTTTTTCTTGCCGATTTGGTTGGCATAGATTAGGCCACTACTATACCCTAAAACACAAAATAGTCTAGTGCTTTTCAGTGCATGAAAGTGGCTCTCTATACCCCAAGGGTAACGGGTTCTTTGAGAAGTACTTCGGCCTCTTTTACCGCTTCAAGTAGCTTGAGTGCATGGTCGGTATCGCCTCCGGCCTCTGCTTCGGCAATATGCGCACGAAGTTGAGTGAGTCGTTCTCGTGCGACTATGTGTGCAAGGCGAGTAAGGGTACTCTCGACATCCTGTTTCAGCTGCTGCGGAGACACACTCTCGATATACTCTTCATTGGTAAAAATACTCTTCCCTGCTGCATCTCCCGAGCGTTCGAGTATCGCGAGCACATCGTCTTCAGAAATAATATTCAGTAAGTGCGCGTACACCGCCTGACCAACGGCGTCATGCGGACTGCCTTTGAGTATGTCCGAGAGCGTGTGTAGATGTATCACCAAATCACTCTTCCTATCGAGACTGCCAGCTGGTGCGTGAGCCGACACCACCCTTTCCTCTTCCTTTTCCTGCTTGCGCTCCCCATCCTCGACAACCCTTTCCACCTCATAGTGAATCGCATCAACCGTCGTTCCCACACGTTCAGCGACCACCTGCTCAAAATACGCACGGTCAATGCGATTGGGGATACTTGCAATAAGTGGCACAATCTCTTCTCGCGTCTGCAACTGATACGCGCGGGCGTCCTTGGTCTCTTTTTTAAGATGCCCCAGCAAAAATTCCACAACCGTCTCTGCATTCCCAACGATACGTTTCAGTTCCTTTGGGTCTTCTCGCACAATATCCGCAGGATCCTTTCCGTCAGGAAGACCCGCAACCTTCACATCCATACCCTTCCGAAGCATAAGCGCCGCACTACGCTTGACCGCACTTATACCGGCCCGATCAGCATCAAGTGCAAGAACCACTTTGTGTGAGAGACGCCCCAAGAGTGAGATATGATGCGGCGTCAGCGCAGTACCAGATACCGCAACCGCGTTTGTATATCCTGCTTGGTGCGTGAGCACTACATCAAACTGCCCCTCAACAATAAGTGAGAAATCGAGCTTCCGAATACCATGCTTCGCCTTGTCGTATCCATAGAGCACTTCCGACTTTTGGAACAGTGTCGTCTCTGGTGAATTCACATACTTGGGTACACCATCCTCCTTCTTCATGGTACGCCCGGAAAAAGCAATCGCCCGCCCCGACGGATCCATAATCGGAAACATCACTCGATCACGAAACACATCGTATGGTTCTTTCCCACCGTCTACTGACTTAATGAGTCCTGCTTTGAGCATTTCACTGTCGGTAAACTTCAGTTCAGCAAGGTGTGTCCGAAGTGCGCGCCACTCATCAGGCGCATATCCGATGCGCCAAATATGCTCTGTCTCCCCCGTCACGCCACGACCTTCCACATACTCAGTAATCGCCGGATGCGCTTCTCGCGCCTTGAAAAAGAATTGCGCTGCCGCCTCAAGAAGCGCGTACTGCGTATCGCGTTCATCGCGCTTCTTTGGATCTTCTGCAACGAGCTCCACTCCGGCTTTTTCTGCAAGAATTTTGAGCGCACCTTTAAAATCAACCCCCTCCATTTCTTGGATGAATGTGAAGATGTCACCACCCTTTTGGCTTGAGAAGCAGTAGTACATTCCGCGATCGGGAGAGACAAAAAAAGATGGGGTCTTCTCGCTCGTAAAGGGCGACTTGCCTTTGTAGTGTCTCCCGGCCTTGTGGAGCTCAACATACGCACCAATGACTTCGAGAATATCAAGTCGCTCTTTTATTTGTTCCACTTGAGAGTGCGCCATGGTGATACTAGTATACGCGAAAATCATTCGATATCAGGGGGTTGACATATACCTATGTATAGGTTAAATTACACTCAGGTTTTTAATCCCCGAAGGAGGGGTACAGGACATGTCCGAATCATCGGGCTTTTTTGATTTGGGGGTGTGTGTAAAGATACACACCCACAACGAAAATACTGGGTCTGTATGGAACATCGACCCTATAATCGGCAAATTCGTGCCGGTGCAACAGGGAGATGTGCGTGTCGGAGACCATATGTGGGTATGGCTCGACTTTGCTGACAGGAAAACGGAAGTGCATGGATACGTCAAAGTCGAAGTCACCAAAGTGGTCTCCAGGGACTACGTACAGAGCGAAGATGCGCCTCCGGCGCATTCGGTGGACATACACTACCACTCACCCACACTGTGTGACAGCGACTGTCTCGGGGTGGGGTGCCGGCAGACGCTGCTGGCTATCCCCGCAAACGAGGCCGCGCTCTACGCACTCGCACAGAACGAGGCGGGGATCATGCACCCGTCCCCACCCCGAAGTATCCCAAAGGAATAGAGGGGGTCAGAGAGAAACGAGCAGGGGCGCCCCGTGGGCGCCCCTGTTTTCATGTCTGTCTGTTTCGTTTTGGTTTATTCGTCGTCCTGTGTTGGAGCAACAGTATCGATAAGTTCTTGTTTGCGTGAACCACCGAAGCCGGTACCTGCAGGAATCAGGCGACCAATAATCACGTTTTCCATAAGCCCTGAAAGCTTGTCTTCGCTCCCACGAACCGCAGCGTTGATAAGCACCCGTGTCGTGTTTTGGAACGATGCTGCAGAAAGGAAGCTCTTACGTGAGAGTGATGTCTCAGTAATACCAAGAATCAGTTTGTTCGCCTTAGCTTGTTCCCGACCACTTGCCTTGAGTTCGTCGTTAGTGCGCACAAAGTTCCACTCTTCAACAACATCTCCTGGAGTAAAGTGACTGTCACCCGCTTCGGTCACCTTCACACGACTCATCATCTGCTTCACGATAAGCTCAATGTGCTTGCGGTCGATGGTCACACCCTGAAGCTCATAGATGCGATTAGTTTCATTAATGATGTATTCCTGTGTTGTCTCCTGACCCGCATACTTAAAGAGGTCGGGAAGATCGGCAGAACCATCAGTGATAAGCTCTCCCTGCTTCACTTCATCGCCCTTAGCGACCTTAAGCACACGACGGAAGTGAATTGGATATTCAATGTTATCGTTCTTCTTGGTTGCGTACTTGCTTCCTGCTGCAGGAGCAACAATCGCCACCTTCTCACGACCTTCGGTACGGATTTCAATCACCACACCGTCGGTCTTTGAAATAACGGCTGGGGTCTTCGGTGAGCGTTTTTCAAATACTTCTTCCACACGTGGAAGACCCTGGGTCACGTCTCCACCTACTGACGCAGCACCTCCGGCATGCTTCGTGTTCATAGTGAGCTGAGTACCCGGCTCGCCGATTGCTTGCGCCGCCACCGTACCTACTGCCTCACCAATATCAACCATGTGGTTAGTGGTGAGATCGGTACCGTAACACTGCTGACACACACCCTGGAGTGTCTTACAGGTCATTGGAGAACGCACCACCACCGACTCGACACCAGCTTCCTCAACCGCGATTGAGTCGAGTCGTGAGATGAGGTGTCCCTTCTTAAAGAGTGTTGTACCCTTCACATCGACGATATCCTCTGCAATAACACGTCCGCGGATTGCCTTTGCAAATGAAATAGCGATACCTGATGCGCTCACTTTGTTGATTGTTACACCCTGCTTTGTCTTACAATCTGCTTCAGTCACAATTGCATCTTGAGCAACCACGAAGAGTCGTCGGGTGAGATATCCGGCCTTTGCAGTCTGAAGAGCGGTATCGGCAAGACCCTTACGAGAACCGTGAGTCGTAATGAAGTACTCAATCGGGCTCATACCCTCCTTCATAGAAGATGTAACCGGAAATTCGAGTGTCTCACCACGCGTGTTGACGATAAGACCCTTCATACCAATCATCTGTGAAATCTGTCGGATACTTCCTCGTGCATTTGACTTCCACAAGTCGTGCGCAGGACCATTTGGATCGAGTGTCTCAGGAATAGCAGCCTCGAGTTCATTCTTGGTTTTGTGCCAGATTTGGATAATGAGACGGCGACGTTCATCACGTGAGAGCAGACCCTCATCAAACTGGTTGCGTACCACACGTTCTTCTTCACGGGCACGCTCAATGATCGCCTGCTTCGCTTCTGGAACGACCACGTCGTCAATACCCCAGGTCACACCTGATGCTGTCGCGTATTTGAACCCGAAGCGCTTAATTTTGTCGATAACCACGGGAACAATCTCGAGTCCTTCTGCATCAATGAGATCAATAATGACACTAAAGAGATCGCGTCCCGTTACAATGTTGTTAACGAATCGGTGATCACTTGGAAGCACACTGTTAAAGAGGAGTCGTCCGACACTCGTCTCGAATACCCGTCCTTCAAATTGAGCGTACTTTGGTGTATCGGTCGCGAGCACCTTGATCTTTGAACGGAGATCTACCACGCCATAGTCAAAAGCATTGATAGCATCGTTTGGTGAAGCGAAGTACTTACCCTCACCCTTCCCTCCTTCGATAATCTTGGTCATCCAGAATGAGCCAAGCGCAATATCCATGAGCGATTCAGACACCACCGGCTCTCCAGAACCCGGCTTCAAGATATTACGGTTTGCAGAAATGATTTCCTTTGCTTCAAGTTGTGCTTCGGTTGAAAGTGGTACGTGTACCGCCATCTGATCACCGTCGAAGTCGGCGTTGAACGCACGACAAACGAGCGGGTGAATCTGGATCGCATTTCCTTCGATAAGGACGGGACGAAATGCCTGAATACCCTGTCGATGGAGTGTCGGCGCACGGTTGAGCAACACATGCTTATTCTTGATTACATCCTCAAGAATCGCCCACACTTCCGGCACACCGTCTTCAATGAGCCGGCCCGCACCGCGAATATTGTATGCGAGTTCCTGTCGCAAAAGCTCTGAGATAACGAATGGTCGGAAGAGCTCAAGTGCCATATGTTTCGGAAGACCACACTGATCGAGTGCGAGTTCCGGACCAATAACGATCACTGAACGTCCTGAGTAGTCCACGCGCTTACCGAGCAAGTTTTGACGAAAGTATCCCTGCTTGCTTTTGAGATAGTCAGAGAGTGACTTGAGTGGTCGGCGTTGTGCTTGACTCATCGCAGAGTACGCAGTATTGCCGTGACGGATTGAATTATCTATCAGTGCATCAACCGCTTCTTGAAGGATACGCTTCTCGTTACGGAGAATCACATCCGGCGCCATAATATTGATGAGCTTCTTGAGACGGTTGTTACGATTGATGACGCGTCGATAGAGATCGTTGAGATCGCTCGATGCATGTCGGCCACCTTCGAGTGCAACCATTGGACGGAGTGCCGGTGGAATAACCGGAATACGAGTGAGGAACATCCACTCTGGACGAACACCTGCGTGAGTCATGCCACGAATAAGCGAGAGCCGCTTGTCGAGCTTTGCACGTTCTGCTGCACCAGCAGTTTCGCGCTCTTTCTCGAGTCGGTCACGAAGTGCAACAAGGTCGATGTTTTTGAATAGATTGTAAATAGACTCCGCACCAATCTGTGCCTCAAAAAGGGTTGAGTACTTCATCCCGAATTTGTGGTAGTGCATCTCGTCGAGAATGACACCTTCGTAGATTCCCTGAATCTCCTTCTTGGTTTCGTCCATACGACTCTTAAGCTCCTCACGCGCGTTGTCGCTGGTGAGTTCCTTGAGCTTCGTCTTGTATTCGCCTTCGAGCTCTTTGAGAAGCCGGCTTCGTTCGCTTTCACTTACTTTGGTGACAATATATCCTGCAAAGTAGATGACCTTTTCGATACTTGCTGCGGATGTGCCCAAAATGAGTGCGATGCGGCTTGGTACGCCACGGAGGAACCAGATGTGTGACACTGGTACACAGAGTTCAATGTGTCCCATGCGTTCGCGACGCACAATTGAGCGTGTGACTTCAACGCCACATTTTTCACAAACAATGCCCTTATAACGAATACCACGGTATTTCTTACATGAACATTCATAGTCCTCAACAGGACCGAAGATGCGCTCATCGAAAAGGCCATGCTTTTCTGGTCGCTGGGTGCGATAGTTGATGGTTTCCGGCTTGGTAACCTCGCCCTGTGACCACTCGAGAATACGTTCAGGGGAAGCGAGCTTGAGGCTCACTTCGCTGAATGGTGTTGGTGTGTGTGTTTTCATAGTGTAGTAACAATGAGTGATGAGCGACTAATACTTGCTGCGGTCAAATCCGGTTTCGCGCTTGAGATCCACATCGAGTGAAAGTCCACGAAGTTGGTTTACCAACACGTTAAATGCGGCCGGGGTATGTGGGTGACTAATACGTTCCCCACGTACAATCGCATCGAAAGCTGCCGATCGACCTACGATATCGTCAGACTTAATAGTGAGCATTTCTCGGAGCGTGTATGCCGCACCGTATCCAAGAAGCGCCCATACCTCCATTTCTCCAAAGCGCTGTCCACCAATCTGCGCCTTACCTCCAAGCGGCTGCTGGGTAATAAGCGAGTACGGACCAATCGAACGCATGTGGATCTTGTCCTCCACCATGTGGTGCAGCTTCAAGATATACATGTATCCAACAGAAATACGTTGTGCAAATTCTTCTCCAGTACGTCCGTCACGAAGCGGTACCTTACCGTCGGCAGGAAGCCCTGCGGCAACAAGCTCTTCCTTCACCTCCTTTTCGCCCGCACCCGCAAAGGCCGGTACGATCGCTTGGTAACCGAGTGTGTTCGCTGCCATACCAAGGTGCAACTCAAGAATCTGTCCGAGGTTCATACGACTTGGTACACCCAGTGGTGTCAGAATGACATCCACCGGACGACCATCTTCCATGTACGGCATGTCTTCTTCCGGAAGAATACGTGAGATAACACCCTTGTTTCCGTGTCGTCCTGCGAGCTTGTCTCCCACAGAGACGTTACGCACCTGCGCAACGGTGATGAGAATCTTCTTAATCACACCACTTTCAAGCTGGTCACCGTTCTCACGAGAGAATACCTTCACGCCGATAACACGACCGCGCTTCCCCGCCTCAAGTCGCAGCGAGGTGTCCTTCACATCTTTTGCCTTTTCACCGAAGATAGAACGAAGGAGCCGTTCTTCTGGTGTGAGTTGAGTCTCACCCTTTGGTGTTACCTTTCCAACCAAGATATCTCCCGGTCGTACTTCAGCACCAACACGGATGATACCCTCTTCGTCGAGATTGCGGAGCTTCTGCTCGCTCACGTTTGGAATATCCGGGGTAGTCACTTCCGGACCAAGCTTAGTGTCACGTACCGACACGTCGAGCTCGTCGAGGTGAATAGTTGCAAACTTGCTGTTCTTTACCAATCGTTCAGAAATAATGATCGCGTCTTCGTAGTTAGCACCGCTCCAGCTCATGAATGCCACCAACGCATTTTGGCCAAGTGCCATCTGTCCTTCGTCTGTTGACGAAGTGTTCGCGAGAACATCGCCGCGCTTAACCTTTTGTCCGGTAGTCACCGCAGCACGGTGGTAGAACGCTGAAAAGTCGTTCGTGCGTTGGAATGTAGTAAGCGGATACTCACGCTTTTTGCCATCTTTGTTCTTAACAACAATGTGTCGCGCATCTGCTTCCATCACTTCTCCCGCTTCGTCAGCAACGATAAGTCTGCCGGTATCACGTGCGGCCATTTCTTCTACACCAGTACCAACAAGCGGTGCTTCCGGTACGATACATGGCGTCGCCTGCTTCTGCATGTTACTTCCCATGAGGGCACGGTTTGCGTCGTCGTGGTTAATAAATGGCACCATCGATGTCGCTACAGAGAACGCCTGATTGGTCGCGATATCCATATACTCGACGTCTTTCTTGGCCACAATACGTGGTTCGCCATGGTAGCGTACCTCCACAACGTCTGACTGAATCTTGCCGTCTTCACTGACCGCCACAGCCGCGTGCGCGATGTGGAAGTTTTCTTCTTCGTGCGCGTTGAAGTAGACCACTTCATTGGTTACCACGCCCTTTTCCACTTTTGCATATGGTGTTTCGATGATACCGAAGCGATTGACGCGTGCGTACATTGAGAGGCGAAGAATAAGACCGATGTTTGGTCCTTCCGGTGTGTGGATCGGGCAGAGCCGTCCGTAGTGACTGGTGTGCACGTCGCGCACATCAAAACCGGCACGTTCGCGGGTCAAACCACCCGGACCGAGTGCTGAAAGTGTGCGTAGTGCTTCGAGCTCTGCGAGCATGTTTTGCTGCGGCATGAACTGCGAGAGTTGGTTGGTCGTGAAGAATTCTTTGATTGCCGCTTGGAGTGGACGCGGGTTCACAAGCTGAATAGGAAGCGACGTTTCAGCCTCGATGGTAGACATACGGTCTTGAATATTTCGCTTCATGCGGGTCATACCGACACGAACACGCTGCTGCACCATTTCGCCAAAGTAGCGCACACGACGGAATCCGAGATGATCGATATCGTCTGCGATTGCACCTGGAGTGTGATTCTGCTCAATGATGTGCTTGATGATGATCGCAATATCATCAATTGAAACCGTGCGCACTGCCGTTGCTTTGCTGTCAGTCGACATACCAAAACGCTCATTGAAGTGGTGGCGACCGATTTCAGAAAGGTCGTATCGTTCTGGTGCAAAAATAGAATCGACAAACTCGCGTGCGTTCTCAACAGTCGCAAGGTCACCGTCGCGAAGTCGTTTGTATATTTCAATGTATGAATCGTCCGGTGTCTGTGCGGGATCTTTTTCGATAGTTGCTGCAAGGTAGTCTTCTGCGTGCGGAAAACCCTTAAAAAGCTTTTTGATCTCCTTGTCGTCCGCACCAAGAACACGGAGGAGCGAAGTGATAGGGAACTTTCGCTTGCGGTCTACCTTCACGTAGAGGGCTCCGTCTGCTTCAGACTCAATCTCTACCCACGCACCGCGAGCAGGAATGATCTTGGCGCCAAAGTATGTGCGACCCTTTGATTCGTTCGTGGTGAAGAAAATACCGTAACTTCGTGCAAGCTGTGGCACGATGACACGTTCGACACCGTTGATGATGAACGAGCCGTTTTCGGTCATAAGCGGAAAGTCCGTCATGAAAATTTCCTGACTCTTCTCACTACCGAACGTTTTGTTCTTGAGAATTACCTCAGCACGAAGAGGTGCTTCATACGTGAGTTTGTTTTCTTTTGCATACTCTGGTGTGGTCTTCGGGCTGCCGAGCTCGTACTTTCTGAAGACAAGCTCGAATTTTTTGTCAGAGTAGTCGGCAATCGGAGAAAACTCCTTGAATACCTCCTTAAGACCATTCTCGATGAAGGCCTTGAACGACTCGCGCTGTGGCTCGATGAGGTCTGGAATCTCTACACGTGGACCACGGTAGTTCTCGAAACGCTTCTTTGGAAGCATACCCACCGATGGTGCAGTAGCGGTTTTTGGTGCGTTGGACATGTATGAGTAACTAGTTAGTAATCTGTGGTGGGTAGTCAGCGAAAACCGAAGGTTTTCGCTGATACATCACACACCCCCAATAATTGAACAGGTGACACAGAAAAGCACGCGTCAAAACGCGTACGAGACCCGACCCACCTATTCGGCTTGTAATTGCATCACTCTTGAATTGTGATTTGGAGCAACGGCTCCTTAATACCCCCTATTCGCTTTATGAAAATCCCTCAACCAAAACTCACTCAATACAGGAAATGCGTATGCCACAGAGTCTACCAGAGAGATCCATCTTGGTCAAACGTCTTGCGTATATGAGTATATTGTGTTATAGAATTCACAGAATACGCAGCCCTAAACGGGAGGACTTATGGACGTACTGTGGTTAAAATCCGGCACCACGGCACAGGATGACGGCCTTGTCCCCTATGATCCTAACCATGGGGAAACAACGTTGGCCTTTGTCTACTGGGACACAGTGGGTGGTGGTCTGCTTTTGGTCGGGCCGTGTGCATCAAGTCATGCACATAGCCACCTGTGTCAGTATGCCCTTCGCGCTGACGACGGCGCCAACGAGCATCGTGTGCCCGTGCAAAAGGCAGACGTGGTCGGGATTGGTCACGATGGTCGTGTCACACAGTGGGGCAACGGTGCTAAGAGCGCATCAGACGAGCTCAAATCGAGGATCGAGGAGGTACTCTTTCCGCACCACCCATCGAACTACTGGGACCCACACGATTGCTGCAGCCACTAAGGTGCAGCAAACCAAATTGCCGGACGCTCCCGCGTCCGGCGTTTTCTATTTTTACACCACTTTTTCTACACACCCCCGGAAGCTCGTCCTCCTTCGAGAACCGTCTGTTGCAAAAGTGATTTCCACCGATTGTACTCTTGGTATATCAATACAAAAATACCAATGTCGATCACGATCACACCCAATAAAACGAGTGAGTGGGTATGCACTAATCGCAAGGTGCTAAATAGCACAAAAATCCCGATGAGATAGAGACTTACCGGAAAGGCCCACAGTCGGTGTCGCAGGAGATTGAAAGACAGGAATGCATCAAGCACACCCCAAAATATAAAGTACAGCGCAAGAAAGTACGTCACCTCAAGTGGGTGCCTAGTGAGAATCATGCTCACGGCCGAGAAGAGAAGATCAGAGGAGTCTTGAATAAGTTCGTGTTCCATCACCCTCGTCACCACCTCGAGTATGGATTGGCCAACCACCTTCAAAAGCGCAAGACCAAAAAGGACTCGCGCGAGTCCGTAACAAATACGCCACCACATCGCCGCAACAAAAAGTCTCGTGTGTACTATTACATCCATACGCACAGCATAACACCTTGACTCCGCCCCTAACAAAATAGGTTGGAACATTTACACACCCCTCCGTTTTTCTATCTCCTTATGATCCCCTGAGAGAAAGACTTTCGGCACAGTGTACTTCTTTTTTTTGTGAGTGATTGTCTCTGGTCGAGTGTACATCTCGCCAGAACTCACTCGTGCGTCTTCAAGCGACTCAAATGTCCCAAGCACTCCCGGAATCTGTCGTGACACAGTATCAATAATTGCAAGTGCTGGAAGCTCGCCTCCGGTGAGCACGTAGTCGCCGGTTGATACTTCCTCCGCCTTAAGAATCTTTTTGACTCGAGAATCAATACCTTCATAGCGGCCGGAAATAAGTACGAGATGGTCATACCGTTTTGCGAGTTTCTTTGCCATCGCGCTCGTGAATGCTTTGCCTCGAGGCGACATGATGAGTGTTTTGATAGATGTGCCCTTCTTTCGCCCTACCGCTTTCTCCCACGCAGCGAGTACCGGATCGGCTTGCATCACCATACCAGGACCGCCACCATACGGACGATCGTCCACTTTCTGATGACGATTTTTTGAAAAATCGCGCGGGTTGTAGTACGAGACCTCAATCTGCTTCCCTTTCTGCTTCGCACCCTTTCCTTTCTCTTTTTTCTGAGCACGCCCCAACACACTCGCGTCCGTGTACGCTTTGCAGACTTCGGGGAATAGTGTGATGACGTGGAAATGCATGGATTTTATTTAGTACGTAGAACGTAATTGGCGGTAGGTAGCTGAGACCAGTTACCTACGCTAGTCTTGCACGGTTTTTTGTTTTTTCAAAATATATGTCGGTGGTCACGTGTAGAAACCATTATCATACATCCGCCGATACCTAAGCGACAAAACAACAACCGCCTCGTTCCGAGGCGGTTGTTGTTTTGAAAACACATCCCTTTAGATCTTCAAATCGTCGAGAGCGTCGTCGAGACTCTTCGGCATATCAGGGTTATCGTCTACACTTTCGTTCGTGTCATCCATTGGTGCATCACTTGAGCCCATTGAGCGAGTGCCTCCTTCTGGTTCATTTATCTTGAGGTTGACTCGCGCATCGTTCTTCATACCAACCACGCGGAGAAGTGTGCGGATCGCCTTTGCAGTATTTCCTGAACGGCCGATAATCTTGCCCATATCCTCTGCGTGTACATCAAGAGTAAGAAGTACACCCATTTCATCAACAGTACGGTTGATCTTTACGCTCTCCGGATGATCGACAAGCGCTGTTACCACCTGCTCCAGAAATTGCTGGTCTCTTTCCATAATATTCTGATTAGAACTTTTTATCTGTTATAGCGACCGATAGCTGACTGCAGTATCGTGCCTACCCTAAATGGTAGCAAGCACACCACAAAACGCAACGGGTGTCTTGGGGGCTAGGCCTCTTTTGGCTCTTCGGTGTTCGCGCCCGCTTCAGTTTCTGCCACTGATGCAGGAGCTTCTTCTGTGGTTTCAGACACGGCTTCTGCTGGTGCCTCTTCTGCCGTCGCTGGAGTCTCTACCTCTCCAGATGCGGGAGCTTCTTCCGTAGCAGGAGCACCTTCTTCTGTCGGTGCCTCTTCGGCAACTCCCTCTGCAGGTGCTGTTGTTTCCGCTACTGGTGCAGCAGCTGCTGCTTTTGCCTCCTCTTCTGCCTTCAGTGCCTCTTCATTAATAATCGGTGCCTTCTTTGGAAGCACATTCTTCTTCTTACCTTCGACAATCTTGTTGGTAATCAGCAAGTTGTGAAGCGTATCAGACACCTGCACACCTTTGCTAATCCAATCTTTGGCCTTATCACCATCAATTTGGAATTGGTTGAGCTTTGGGTTGTATGAACCCAAAAGATCAATGTGTTTGCCGCTTTTTGGACCGCGACGCGAGTCAGTGACGATCACGCGAAAAGAAGCATCATTCTTTCGCCCAATCCGTTGTAAACGCATTTTTAACATAGGCACAGACAATACCAGCATACGAGGAAATAGTCAATGACAGCACGGTTCAGCCGTGGTACACTCCCCTCGTTATGTCTACACAGACCACATACGAGGGAGTCATCGCAATCCGTGGAAAAGGCACAGGTTTTGTGTCTGTGCCCGGGTTTGAGGAGGATATTGTAATCCCAAACGAAGCACTTTCCTTCGCACTCGACGGTGATGTGGTAGCGATCGAGCTCACCAAAAAGGTTCCCGGAAAACGCCAAGAAGGTCGGGTGCTCCATGTCATTGAAGAAAAGTGGCATGAGCTTATTGGTGTTGTGCAATACAAAGACAACATATATCGACTCATACCAGACAATCGAAAGATCCATGTACGACCGGTGCTTCCTGACGCAACCGACACACACCGCGGTATGAAGGTTGTGGTAGAAATCGCTGCGTGGAAAAATCCCCTTACCGACCCCATCGGTACTGTCACCGAGGTCTTGGGACCAGCGGGCGATCACGAAACCGAGATGCAAGCGATCATTCGCAGTGGTGGCTTCTCTGAAAACTTTTCTGAGGATGTCGCGGCGGCGGGGCGTGCACTCTATGAACGCAAAGGGGACATTTTTAAGGCAGCAGTTGAGGACACCACCGGCCCCAATCCCCGCCGCCGCGACATGCGCGACGTTCCCACCTGCACCATCGATCCGAAAGATGCGAAGGATTTCGACGACGCAATCTCACTGCGGCAAATTGGCAATGATATATACGAGGTTGGTATCCATATCGCAGATGTGTCACAGTACGTTACCGAGAATGACACCATAGACACAGAAGCGCAAAAGCGGGGTACGTCTATCTACCTCGTCGATCGGGTGATCCCGATGCTTCCTGAGGTGCTCTCAAACGATCTCTGTTCCCTTCGTCCCGATGAAGATCGACTCGCTTTCTCTGCCGTATTTACTATGACAAAAGACGGACACATCACCGACGAATGGTTCGGACAGACTATCATCCATTCCGACAAACGCTTTAGCTATGAAGAGGCCCAGGAAGTGCTCGATAGCGGCAGCGGCACAATGCATGACGAACTCACAACACTCATGACTATCGCGCGGAAACTCCGCACGAAGCGTCATCAAGATGGTGCCATTTCCTTCGAACAGCCGGAGGTACGCTTTGAGCTCGATGCAAATGGTGTACCGCTTCGCGCATATACCAAAATGCGCACCGAAACCATGCTCATGATCGAAGATTACATGCTCCTTGCCAACAAACGCGTGGCCGAATTTGTGTATAAACTTGCTAAGAAAACCGGCACAAAAGAAGCGTTCGTCTATCGTGTACACGATGTCCCCAACCCAGACAAAATTGAGGACCTGTCCATCTTTCTTCATGCGCTCGGATACGAATTTAAAGCACATAAAGGCGTGGTGGAGGCACGTGACATCAATAAGCTACTCAAGGAAGTTGAAGGTACTCCGGAAGCAAACCTCATCAAAACCGCAACCATACGCTCAATGGCAAAAGCCATCTACACCACCAAGAATATCGGCCACTACGGACTCGCGTTCAAGTACTACACCCACTTCACCTCACCTATCCGCCGCTATCCAGACCTCATGGCCCATCGTATACTGCGCCGCCACCTCGACCACTCACGTATCGGTGGCAAAGAGCTCGCAAAATTTGAAAAGCTTTCAATCCAGTCGTCTGAACGCGAAATGACCGCCGTACAGGCAGAACGCGACTCGATTAAGTACAAACAGGTTGAGTTCATGCAGGGTAAGGTGGGAAAAGAATTTGACGGTATTATTTCGGGCGTCTCAGACTGGGGTGTCTATGTCGAAGAAAAGGAATCGCGCGCCGAAGGCATGGTGCGCCTCTCTGCGCTCAAGGGAGACTTCTTCACCCACGAAGCGACAAAATACCGTGTAAAAGGAGAAAAGACCGGAAAGATATTCTCTCTCGGTGACGAGGTACGTATCAAACTCGTCCGTGCCGACCTCGAGGAACGTCAACTTGATTTCGAGCTCGTGTCCTAGATGTCTTAATGCTCATCATACCCTTTCTCTACCGCTTTGTAAGAGACTGCTTTTTCTGACGTCATCACAACCATGCATCATACGCATATACAAACCAAAACTGTTTCTAATTATTGTACTGCTGTACAGGGCTCTTTCTTTGGTGCCCTCATTTCTGATCTAGCCGTAGCTTTGGTTTATATGCATCTATAACACAGACATATAGAGATAGAGAAAGTGAGACTCCGGCTGGACCAGAAGCCGGAATTTTTTGTTTCAGCAGATATTTCTACTCAACAACATGAGGTAAAAGACATGACTGAAGACAACAGAACAGTGTTCCTTCACAACGATGACGTACATCTGGTGCTCATCGAGGAAACCGATGCACCAACACTGCTTCGGGGCATGAACGATACTGGTACTACTCGCTTCCTTAACCGTGTCGACATGCCGACCTCCTTGGATTTTGAACGCGAATGGGTGCGCGGTCTCTATACGAGTACCAACAAATTGGTACTCGGGATTTGGATGGTGGAGAGCCAAAAGCTAATCGGTACCATTAGTCTCAATAAACTTTGTTATCGGAACGGCACCGCCATTCTTGGTATCGCAATATTCGACACTACCCATCACGGCCGTGGTATCGGCACGAGTGCAATAACCATGCTTCTCGAACACGCTTTCACACGGATGAACCTGCGTGCAGTAAAACTCTCGGTGTTCTCACACAACGCACGTGCACTGCGCTGTTATAAGCGATGTGGATTTGAGGTTGTCGGCACAATACCGAACTGGGTATTTGTGGACGGAAAGTATCGAGACGAGATCATCATGGTTGTGCGTCGCAGGCGTGCACACTAATACGCAACACAATGGCGAACCCCTTCGGGGTTCGCCATTTTTCCGTATATACGGAACATTTTCCAGCATACTCCACACACAGTATGATATACTAATATATCATACTACGCATCTCGATCGGTAGCCATCTGGCGATTAATCACCAGATGGCTTTAGACAGCTATTCTAGCTGTCCTACTTCAAAGGTAACCAGAGGATACTATAAATGTGGAAATAAAATGAACTACCCCGATGCAGAGCATACTGGGTAAAGATTGAATATAAATGGGTGCGATCAAAGTTTGAGGTGAATTTGGATTCTGGCACACCCTACTTCGCGACCGCGACCGCTTCGTCAAATTTCACGGAAAGGAGTTTGGAGACCCCGTCGCCAGCCATAGTGACTCCATACAACACCCCTGCCCGACTCATGGTTTCACGATTGTGAGTGATAAGGATGAGTTGGGAGCGTTCTGCAAGCGCGGAAATCATATCGCCGTACCGGCGACTGTTTGCCTCGTCGAGTGCAGCATCAGTTTCGTCGAGAATAACAAAGAGCGGCGGGTTGACCTGACTCATCGCAAAGATGAGCGCAATTGAGGTGAGTGCTCGCTCGCCGCCGGAGAGCATGTCGAGCCCACGGACACGCTTGTTGGGCAGCTGTACGTTAATTTCAATCCCTTCGACACCCTCTTCTTCTGCTTCGGCGTCTTCAGCGAGACCACTCTCTTCGTTAGCACCGAAGTCAAAATCTTCGTCATGTTTTCTCTTTCGCACTTTCGGTTTTACACGGTCAAGCTTCGCTGAACCGCCGCCAAACATGAGTGTAAAGAATCGAGCAAACTCTGTTTGGATTTGTTCGATCCCTGCGACAAATTGTTCGTTGAGCTGCTCGGTGAGCTCGACAATGAGCACTTCAAGTTTTTCAGCAGATTGTTCGAGATCAGTGATTTCTCGTACCAAGAATTCGTCACGCTCTTTGACATCAGTGTACTCTTTGAGCACATCTTCATTAGCACCGACACCAAGCTCCTCAAGACGAATCTTCATTTTCTCCAGATGGCGACGCCTCTCGTATTGCTTGGCACGCTCTTCCCCGACCAGTACTTCGAGCGTAAGCTCCATGCCGTCGTCATTTGTGAGGGAATGATCACGATACGCAGTTATCCCACGACCGATAAGTGCCACTCCTTCCTGGAGCTCGCGCTTAAATTCTGTGCGTTCGCGCTCGAGTGTTGCTTGTTTTGTCTCAATGGTACGCAGCTCCTGCTCCGCCTCTCTGATACGGTTCATGATCTCAAAGATTGCACGTTCCGCCTCCCGACTTTCAGTAGACTCATCCTCGATTGCCTGACGAAGCGCCATATATTCCTCTTCCACCGACACCTCTTCTTCAGCGATACGCTCGCGTTCTTTGGCGTTCTTCTCTCGTTCTTTGGTGAGTTCCGCGAGTTCCTCACGTTCTGCCTTCGCAGATACAACCTCACGTTTTTTAGGGTCGTTAAGAAGTGACTTGAATACGCCCACAACGTCAGTGAGTGCACGACGCACGGCCGACACCTCCTCGTCATCTGCAGCTTTCACTGCAATCTTTTCTGCGGACACAACTGCGGTCTTGACCTCACTATACGGAACGGGCGCATCTTCCGCCTCCTCCTGCTTTTGTTCCATCTCCTGAATACGACGCTCCAAGAATGCGATCTGCCCCTCAATGAGTCCTTCACCTCGCACTGCTGCCTGCCGCCGCGTACGCACCTCAGCGACACGCTTCTCGAGTGCTACCAGTGCAGCGCTTTTTTCATCTTGTTCATTTTTCTCAAGCGTACGCTTTGCGTCTTCAAGTAGTGCCGACTGCTCTTTCAATGCTATACGAGGCGCTTCGGCACTGCGCGCAATCGCTTCAGTGTGATAGGTAAGATACAGATCTTCACGTTTGAGATACTCGGCGTAGTAGACGGTGAGCTCCTCACGAAGCGCTAACGACTTTTCCATCTTCTTTACCTGTCGCTCAAGAAATCTGAGGTGCGGCACCACCTCGCGGCGCAACGATTCCACCTGTGCGATATTTTCTCGCGTCTTCTCCAACCGTCGTTCACTCTCGATTTTTTTATATTGATACACTTTAAGTCCGAGCGCATCTTCAACCATTTCGCGTCGCTCCTTCGGGGTCGCGGTGAGGATACGATCTGCTTCTCCTTGGGAAATAATGTGATGACCGGTGGGGCCGATGTTGGCAGAAGCGAGGAGCTCTTGAATATCACGCAATCGGGTGCGTGACCCATTCAGTACGTATTCGTTGGTACCGTCGCGATGCACGATACGCTCAATAATCACCTCATCAAAATCGACCGGAAAGGTGCGTTTCCCGCCTTGAGCGGCGTTGTCGAGCCGAATAACCACCGACGCACGATTTGAGCGAACGACACTCGTCGAGCCGTTAAAAATAAGATCCTCTCCCTTGCGACCACGGAGCGACCTCATGGACTGCTCACCAAGCACAAAGCGAAATGCTTCGGCAACATTCGACTTCCCAGAACCGTTTGGACCAACGATTGCTGTAATCGGAGTCGAAAACTCAAGCTCCGCCTTTTTGGCAAATGATTTAAATCCGTTGATGGTGAGCTCTTTGAGTTGCATGGTATATCTTTTTGTTAGCGTAGAATGACACCGTAGGCCTCACTATCTTCGGTATCGACACATGTGGTAGACCACGTCTGATTGATTTCAAACTCGGCAGTCTCGGCATATACTACCGACACCGTCTCACCATCACAGGTGTATTCGCTGTCGTAGACGTACCCAAATCCTTCACGACCGTCACGCGGATCAGTTGGAATGCGGGCGATATATGGCGTAAGGATCGTATCGATAGCGTCGGTACAATCGGCTCCCGCCGCTCCCGAACCAAGTACCCAGCCGTCGGCACAGTCGGGATATGTGTCATGAGTGTTTTTGTACAGACGGAGGGCGAGTTGTATTTGTGATATATCGCTCACCCGAGCTGCATCATGTGCCTTTGCCCGCGAGTTCCCCAGCGAGGCGTACACAATGAGCGCAAGTATAGCGATCACCGCAGACACAAAAATAAGCTCTAATAAACTAAAGCCGCGCGCATCGTGTGCGGTGGTATTCATTAACCATTATTTTACCACGTCTCCCGACGCAAGGGTGGTGAGTACTACCACCCACGTGCTTCAATGGCGCGTTCAGCGGCACTTTGTTCTGCTTCTTGCTTGGCACGTCCCTGCCCTTCAGCAATCTGTTCAGATCCTAGAAACACACCGACGGTAAAGACACGGTCGTGATCGGGACCCTCTTGTCCGAGCGTTTCGTATCGAGGCGTGATACTGGTGTGTTCTTGAGCAAGCTCCTGGAAGCGACTCTTTGCGTCCTGCCACAAACGCTTTGCGACGATAGTGTCGGTCTTGTCAAATAAGTTGGCAGCAATGAATTGTTCTGCGGCCTCGTAGCCCTTATCAAGATAGAGTGCACCGATAAGTGCCTCGAATGCATTAGCGAGAATGTACTGCCGTGCACGGCCAGTGTCTCGTTCCTCACCCTTTGAGAGCAGAAGAAAGTCATTAACACCAAGTTGAGTCGAGGCATCAGCAAGCGAGGTAGTGTTGACGAGGGCGGCACGAATCGAGGTGAGTTCCCCTTCGGGCTTCTCTGGAAACTTAGCAAAGAGAAAGTCAGTGACTACCAATTCGAGTACCGCGTCGCCCAAAAATTCGTACCGCTCGTTATGATCTTGGGTTGCCTCGCGGTGTTCATTGAGATACGAACGGTGTGTGATAGCGGTGAGAAGATGGATTCTGTCGCTAAAAGACACGCCGAGAATTTTCTCGAGTGCTTCAAAGTCTACTGCATTTGTTTGTTCCTCTGACATTGGCGCTACCTTACCACAAACCACAAAAAATGGAATGGTCGTGTTTAATGGGAGAGTTTTTATACTTTTTTAGAAACAAGCATTGTGATTGCTTTGGTGACAATCGGCAGGATATCTTCGTAGAAATTCAAATCCAAAATATCAGCCACCTTGAACCACTGCGCATCATCAAGACCACCCTTCTGTTCAAGCACAAGCTCCTGATACGGTGCTTGCGCAAGGAAGTAGTTCACCTGCTTACGCACCTTGCCCTTTTCGGGATGTGTCGCGATGTACTCATTTTTGCCAAGTTCCGCCTCTATGGCCACCGCAAGACCGATTTCCTGTTTAATTTTTCGGATAGCACCTTCCTGCACATCTTCTGTTTCCTCAATACCACCCTTGGTAAGGGTCCAGTGTCCAAAGATGTCGTGCACCAACGCAAGATATATTTCGCCGCCATCGGACGCGTATACTACCGCACCCGCAAGACGTTCTATCGGCATCTCTTCGTAGGGTACTTCACGCTTACGCTTCTTACCCACTTCGTCCTTTCCCGGCTCACCGATTTCTTTGTATACAGCCCCAAGCACGCCGTTAACAAATTTACTTGAGTTTTCACCACCAAACTGTTTGGCGAGTTCTATTGCTTCATTGATAGCAACCTTCGCCGGTACTTCGGCACGATCGGCAAAGAGTAGTTCGTAGAGACCAAGACGAAGAATATTGCGATCCACCGGAGAGATACGATCAATCGGCCAGTCTGGTGCCGCCTTTTCAATAATGAGATTAAGTTCGTCCTGTTTCTGCATGACACCATCAAGCAGTTTTTTCATAAATGGCGTATCTGAATTGTTGGGAGCAAACTCTTCAACGTTACGAGTGAGTACTGTATCAATTTCGTTCTTCTCTACGCCATTAAGATCCCACTCAAAGAGTGTTTGGAGAACAATGGAACGTGAAAGGTGTCTATTTGCCATATATGAAATGAACGATTCCTCCTTCTAGTGTACCAGAAAAAATCCCCGCACGGACTACCTAAACGTGCCGTGTGGGGATTTTCTCTTACGCTGACTTCTCTTCTGATGTTGTTTCGGCTTTTGCTTTTTTCTTCTTTGCTTCGGTCTTCTTTACTTCCTGTGCTTCTTCTTCCTTCGCAATATTCTCTGCTGGTGCCGCGGGTGTCTCCGGAGCACCGAGTGCAAGATCTGCCGTGATACGGTCTTCCTTTGCCTTGATACGTGCGTCGCGCTTGGTCTTTTCTGCCTTAAGATCCATTACCTGGCGGCCGTTATAAAAACCACATTCAAGACACATGTGGTGTGGGCGGTGCTGTGCGCCGCAGTGTGAACATGTCGAAAGTGCCGGCGCCTTAAGCGCGTGGTGGCTGCGGCGGTTCTTGGTGTGAGACCGCGTATGTCGCATTCGTATAACCATAGTGGCAAGCACTATAGCAGATATTCACGAAAAGGCAATATTTAAGAAAATGTGCGGCAGAATGATGCCCGGTGGACGACCGAAAGACCGTGTACGGCAAGCGCCGTACGGTGGGCCTCGGTGCCGTATCCCTTGTGTATCTCAAATCCGTACTCCGGGTACTTTTTTGCCAAACGGACCATGTGACGATCTCGGATAACCTTGGCGAGGATTGAGGCAAGGCCGATGATACGTTCCTTTTGGTCTCCTTTTACGATGGTTTCTTGGTGTGGGTAGTTGCTTGGTGCACGAAGGAGACCATCGAGTTTAATTTCGGTCTCTGCCGGATTGAGTTTCAATCGCCTGAGCCCACGATCAATTCCTTGTCGTACTGCCTGAGTAATTCCCTTTTTGTCGATTGTCGCTGCACTGACGAGTGAGACAGCATAATCGAGCACCTGTTCCTTTTTGAGTTGTTGTGTGCGGAGAAAAATCGCTTCGCGATTTTTCTCCGACAGTTTTTTAGAATCCGTTACTCCCGGGACACATTTCCAATCAAAATTCTTTGGTACAACAACAACGCCCACAGCCACCGGACCGGCGAGGGGGCCTCTTCCGGCTTCATCAACACCAACACTATACGCTGTCTTTTTCATGATTTCGTGAGGGGGCCTCCTTCTTACAGAAGCTGTACACCTTGTCGACAGTTTGTTTCCCTTCGGTCACAAACTGTCTGGCAAGGTCTTGCGAAAGCGCCCCGCGCTTTCTCACCGGCTTCATCAACACCAACACTATACGCTGTCTTTTTCATTTTGTACTTTTAAGTATACGGCATGAGAAAACCGCCACACATCCTGTATGGCGGTTTCGTTTTAAATGGAGCCGTCACTACTTGGGTACCAACTCAAGGTCGGACATGCCGGTACGCGTACGTATCGTCTCCAAACGGTAGTCCCGAACGCGCGCGTCAATCTCGTCCTCTGGTACCGCAAACAGCGTCCCAACATTCTGGGTATTGAGACGGATAGTTACGTTAAACTTGCCACTCACAAATAACGTACGTACAAATAGGTACCCATCGTCCCGACGATATACTTCAGCACCTTCCATACCGTGTGCAGTGTATGTGGTCCATACTACGGTTGACTGTGACATGGCGATCTCCTAAAATTGTCGACTATACTGAACATATCACCGTGCCTACCCACGCGCAAGAAGCATGAAAAAGAAAACGGCCCCGGCGCTGGTGTAGCGCGAGGCGTTTTGTGGGGTCAGTCGGGCAGCCACCGTGACACACTCTCGTCGTCACGGTCCGTGAGAAAAGAGTGCCAAAGATCAACCATCCTTTGCTTCAGACAGAGATGTTGTCTCCTGAATGCCTTCGCGGCCAATAGCCGCGAGACTTTGTCACATTCAGTGGCAGCGCATTCTGCATCGACGTGTTGCATACATACGTCCATGCCAACGTTGATAAATGCGGTAAGCCACATCCTGTCACCTTCCGGTTCATGCTTCGCATGAACCACAATGCCACGAATGTATGCGATTGAAAACCCTTCTCGGACTTTCAACCATACGATTCTTTTATACATAATATGATCCTCCTGCCTCAGGCAGGTGAAAAAACTGGTGGGGGCAAAAATCCGGGCAGCATAATAACCCAATTATATTGCTATGTCAATGACTCTCGGTGGACAGTGCCGCTCTGTTATAATGGCAAGACTATGGCAGAAAAAGTGAGTGCGGAAAATACCGAAGCGATGGAAACGGCGCACAGCGATGTCCGCTTTGTTCATCTCCATACACACAGTCACTATTCCCTTCTCAACGCCATTCCCACAACCAAAGAACTGGCGGCGGCAGCGAAAGCCGACGGAATGCCCGCACTTGCACTCACCGACGCTGGTGCACTCTACGGTGCCATTGATTTTTATAAATCATGTACGAAGGAAGGTATTAAGCCAATCATCGGACTCGACGCCTACCTCGCCCCACGTACCCTCCACGACAAAGATGCTGGCATAGACAAGCCCCGCGGGCGTGCTGTTTTTCTTGCTAAGAGCCACACCGGATATGTGAACCTTATCAAGATGGTCACCCGCTCTTTCGTTGACGGCTTTTACTACAAACCTCGCATCGACCATGCGCTTATTGAGGAGCTTCACGAAGACGTAGTGTGTATCTTGCCCTCATTTAGTGGCGAACCAGCACTCGCACTCAAAGATGACGACACCGAAGCAGCCGGTGCTGTCCTCGATTGGTACCGCGGCATTTTTGGTGACGACTGCTACCTCGAACTCACGCACCATCCAGAAATTACAGGACACGAAGAGCTGCAAGAAAAAATTCGGGCACTCGCAACGACTACAAACACACCCCTCGTCGCGGCGCATGATGTGTACTACCTCAAACCCGAAGACCACCTTGCACGCGAAGTAATGCTCAAAATCCAAAATGGCGGCGCAGTCGAAGACACCAACGCCTTTGAAGAAGGAACTGCGCCGGACTTTTCATTTATCACCCAAGAGAAAGCTGTCGAGCTCTTCACTGACACCCCTGAAGCAGTAGCGAATACGCTCAAGATCGCAGAGAAGTGTACCGTCGAAATGACACCCGGCGAAACCTGGTACTTCCCAAACTACATCATTGAAAGTGGTCGCGAGCCAGACGACGAACTCCGTATCACCGCAGAAGAGGGCGTGTCGTGGCGCGGGCTTGATCCGGAAGATCCAGTGGTGAGAGAACGCCTCCACTATGAGCTTGGGGTCATTAAGGCAAAGGGATACGCAAAATATTTCCTCGTGGTGGGAGATCTCATTCGTGAAGCGCGCGAGCGAAATATTTTGACCACCATTCGTGGTTCGGTCGCAGGATCACTTACCACGTACGTCCTCGGAATTACCAATGTAAACCCGCTCGAATATCGACTTCCCTTCGAGCGCTTTCTTAATCCGGAACGACCGTCGGCCCCGGATATCGACATGGACTTCGCCGATAATCGTCGCGATGAGATTATTGCGTATGCCCGTGAAAAGTACGGGGCTGACAAGGTGGCGCAGATTGGTACCTTCGGGACCATGATGGCACGCGCAGCGGTGCGTGATACGGCGCGCGCGCTCGGCTTCCCGTATGCGACCGGCGACCGTATTGCAAAACTCATTCCCATGGGCAGCCAAGGGTTCCCGATGACGATCGCGCGCGCACTTGAAATCGAACCCGATCTCAAGGAACTTTACGCCAAAGACACTGAGACACAGGAAGTTATAAACCTTGCACGACAAATAGAGGGGCGGGCGCGACACCTTGGTGTACACGCAGCTGGTGTAGTGATCGCGCCGCGCCCGCTCGATGAGTTCACCCCCGTCCAGCCCGATCCAAAGACCGGAAAGCTCATTACCCAATACGAAATGCACAGCGTCGGCGAGGATGGTGTCGGGCTCTTGAAGTTTGACTTCCTCGGTATCAAAAACCTTGCCATTCTCGCCGATGCGGTCGATCGCGTACGTGCTATTCATGGCGTGAAGATTGATATCGAAAACATCCCCGTCGATGACAAAAAAACGTTCGCGATGCTCGCACGCGGCGAAACCATGGGACTCTTCCAGCTCAATGGTTCCGGTATGACGGCGTTTCTCAAGCAACTGCGGCCGACGACCATCTACGATATCAACGCGATGGTGGCACTGTATCGCCCGGGACCGATGGAGTCTATCCCCCAGTACATTGAGCGCAAACATGCACCGAATCTTGTTTCCTATCTCGATCCCCGTCTTGAACATATTCTCAACCGTTCGTATGGCGTGATCACCTACCAGGACGACGTGATGATGATTGCTATTGAGCTTGCGGGATACTCGTGGCTCGATGCTGACAAACTCCGAAAAGCAATGGGAAAGAAGATTCCTGAAGTGATGGAGGCCGAAAAAGAAAAGTTACTCTCCGGCTTCGTTGAGTACGGCAAACTGTCTGCCTCTGTTGCAGACAAGCTCTGGAAGCTTATTGAGCCATTTGCCGCATACGGATTCAATAAAGCGCATGCGGCAAGCTATGGTCGTGTCGCGTACCAGACCGCATACATGAAGGCGAATTATCCTGTTGAGTACATGTCGGCAGTGCTCACGGCTGACGCCGGAGACACCGAGAAGATTTCAGAAATAATTCACGAATGTGAACGTATGGGTATCGAGGTGCTGCCGCCGGATATCAACGAAAGCTACTCCGCCTTTTCGGTAGTGCCTGCCAAGGGTACGGTTGAGGCAAAGATTCGATTTGGGCTCACTACTATCAAAAACTTCGGTGAGGGTGTCGCAGACACCATCATTCGTGAGCGCAAAAACAACGGCCCGTACACCTCCATCACCGACTTCCTCACTCGCGTCACTGATCGCAGTTTAAATAAAAAGTCGCTTGAAGCACTCATTATGACAGGCGCATTCGACCAGTTTGAAGAGCGTGGCATCATGCTCTTCAATCTCGATACCCTTCTTGGATTTAACAAAGAACAAACTGCGGGCAAAGAGGCATCGCAAGATTCTCTCTTTGCCGCCGTCGGTGATACGAGCGTACACACCATCACCCTCACGGAAGGATCTCCGGCAACAACCGCTGAAAAATTAACTTGGGAAAAAGAACTCCTCGGCGTCTACGTCTCCGGCCACCCACTCGACCAACACACTGAAGAACTCAAGAAACGCCCGAGCATCGGCGTTCTCAAAGCCGACGGGAGAAACGGCATTCCAATTGTGACTGCCGGTATGGTGGAGACAGTGCGAGAACTCCTTACAAAAAAGGGAGATCGTATGGCCTTCGTACAGCTCGCAAATCAGTCTGATGCAATCGAGATGGTCGCCTTCCCCGAAACCTACCGCGCATACCAAGCACTACTACAACCTGGCACCTGCGTTGCAGTGAAGGGGCGCCTCTCCGTACGCAATGACGAACCAACAATCGCCCTTGAGAAAGTAAAGTCGCTTGCACCGAGCACTGAGAGCGAGCCGTCTTAGGGGAAGCCGCTCTTTTTTACTTCATTGACAACCGCGACGAGCGCGGTACCATGATCTACACAGAGATTGCAGTGATCACCATCCACTGTCCTATAAAGGAGCACTCGTGCCTAATCTGTACTAATGAAGTACCTGTCCGGCATATCGGGCAGGAAACTCGGTGGAACCGCGGTCACACGCCAGATCGCCCGAGTGAAAATACGACTCCGTCGTTTTTTCACTCGGGCGCTTTTGTTTTATTACTATGTACACACG
>JAGQLY010000004.1 GCA_020428905.1 Candidatus Kaiserbacteria bacterium
TCACGAGCGCGGCCCGAGGCGCATACGAACTCCAATGCGTACGCAGAAGTACAAAGCCACTGCGCGCTCGGCGCGGCCAGCGCTAGCTGGCCTTCATGAATACGGTTCGGACTTGTTCGTATAAACGCTCCAGAAAAAATAGCCGTAGATCCAGATTTATTTTAGGTATGTATACGATACGCCACGCTTGTAGCTTATCGTATAAATGTACCTTATGACGATGTTTCTACCTATGAAAAAATTGGGCGGACGGGTATACTGTTTGGGTGAAAACGCTTGAGGTGCCCTATTTTAAGCAAGACACGCCATACGATTGCGGTCCTACCGCACTGCAGATGGTGTTGGCGTATCACGGTATGCATGATTCGGAAAAGCACCTGGCCAGATTGCTTCATACCAACAGCACTGTCGGTACCCGACGGCAAGAAATGTACGAACTTGCGGTTGAGCTGGGGTTTCACTGCTACGTGAACAACGAAGCAAACTTCCATGAAATACGTTTCTTACTCGACCTTGGTGTACCGCCCATTGTGCGCTTTGTTGAGCCCGACGGTGAAGAAGACCACTATGGTGTTGTTGTCGGCTCAACTGAGCATGCGCTCACACTGCACGACCCGTGGAATGGACCTGAGATCCTTTACACAGAAGCCGACTTTGTAGGGAGGTGGACGTGTGACGTACTGGGAGAGTGCGACCAGTGGCTCATGGCTGTCTCTCAAGAACCGCTTCCGCTTGGACACCAATTTCATCCTGAATAAGTATGGACGGCATAGCACGAACAGCGCGTATACAAGAAATTGAGGCGGCAATGCTCAGGCCGGACTTCTGGAAGGAGCCACAACGAGCCCAAGGTCTTATCAAGGAACTTCAGGAACTCAAGGATCAGGCAGAGGGTAAAGAAAAATATGACCGCAACAACGCGGTGGTTACTATCGTCGCTGGTGCTGGTGGCGACGACGCTGAAGACTTTGCGCGGATATTGGTAGAGATGTATCAGCGTTATGTTGAAAAACAGGGTTGGGATGTGGTTATTCTCGACTCCAATACCAATGATCACAACGGGTACCGCAACATCGCCTTTGAGATTGAGGGAAAGGGTGCATACGGTACGCTCCGCAATGAGTCGGGGGTACATCGTCTAATACGCATCTCTCCCTTTAATGCAAATGACAAGCGACAGACATCTTTTGTGCTTGTTGAAGTATCACCTCGACTTACCGACACTACTGATGTAGACCTGAAAGAAGAAGATATTGAGGTATCCTTTGCAAAGTCGGGCGGGGCTGGTGGACAAAACGTGAACAAGCGGGAGACCGCCGTTCGTATTACGCACAAACCGACGACCATTTCCGTCCACGTATCTTCGGAGCGTAGTCAGCAACAAAACAGAGAGAAAGCACTCACGCTTCTTGCCGGGAAGCTCTACACTTTTTATGAAGAGCAGCGCAAGCGCGAACTCAAAGGACTCTCGGTTGAAAAGACGATGAAGATTGAATGGGGGAGCCAGATACGTTCCTATGTACTCCATCCCTACCAAATGGTAAAAGATCACCGCACCGACACCGAAGTGCGTGATGTGGAATCTGTGCTTTCGGGCAACCTCGATCCGTTTATAAATGCTACACTATAGTTATGAGTGCTGAAGGACCAGGGAGGCCGCTACAGGTGGCGCCCGAAACAGTAGCAGCAGAAGCCGATCAAGATCTTGAGGGCGAATGGCGCGAGTTTACCGCTGATGCTCCTGAGCTTTTTGGTCGTGTCATGAAAAAAAAGAGTGAAATGCAGAGTCAGAGCGCAGACCACATACTCGGAGAGGCGGCACAGGTACTCTCCTCCGACACGCTCGAGATGTACAAATCGGCCGCTCCTTCCAAGAAACGTGAGTTTATGGAACATGCCCGTCCACTCATTGCGGCGGCAAAGCGATATCTCGTTCTGCTCGAAACATATCCGACATTTTATAATGCTGAAAAAGGGGAAGGGAGAGGCATGTTTACGGAACTATTCGACACTCTTCATGACAACATAGAGACCCTTGTTGATGGGTATGAGCATTTCTTGGTTGAATCAGAAGAGATTGCAGTTGATGGTAGTGCTCTTGGGGGTGTGGACTCCGAAGTTGACACCGATTCCCTCATTACAGTTGAGGATGGTCTTGATGGCGGAGTTGCTACGGACCCCGAGGGTATCCTGGATTCTACAGATATAATGCCTTGAGACCCTCAATACAGACCTCTTTCTAGACGCTCTGTGGGGCTTGGGGTACAATGGGGAGATTGATGTAGTGTGAGCTATGATTTATTTTGATAACGTTTCAAAAATATACAACAGCGGTCAATCGATAGCTCTCGAAAACGTGACGTTTCAGGTCGCCCCGCATGAATTTCTCTCTATCGTCGGGCATTCTGGTGCTGGTAAGACCACACTTCTTAAGATGCTCATTGCAGAAGACCAGCCGACTGACGGCCAGGTCTTTTTTGAGTCTCTCGATATTCACAAAATTCCACGAGGATCACTTCCAAAGTTTCGTCGGAAGATCGGTACTGTGTTTCAGGATTTCAAACTTCTGCCACACAAGACAGCATTTGAGAACATCGCTTTTGCAATGGAAGCAAACGGCCGGACCGACGAAGAAATTGCAGAAAACGTGCCTCAGGCACTTGAGTTGGTAGATCTCGGCGACAAGATTTGGAACTTTCCACACGAACTTTCGGGTGGAGAGAAGCAGCGTGTCGCAATCGCGCGCGCGATTGTTAATCAGCCGGATATTATTATTGCCGACGAGCCGACTGGTAATCTCGATCCAATTGCTACATACGAGGTTGTTCAGATTTTGAAGAAGATTAATGACCTCGGCACGACCGTTATCATGACCACTCACAATAAGGGTGTCATCGACGCGCTCGAACGGCGGGTAATCACCATGGACGAGGGACGCATTGTACGGGACGATGCTGAAGGAAGGTATGTGTTATAAACTGGTATACTAAGCGTACTAAGAAAAATTAATCATGTTCACCGAGTTTAAACGTATTGTTCATTCAGGGTTCGTTGGTTTTTGGCGCAATGCGTTTGTGACACTCACGTCGGTTTTGGTGATGACGGTAGCTCTTTTTATGGTGGCGACCACCATTTTTTCAGACTATTCACTCGAAAGTGCGCTCTCTGAACTTCAACAAAAGGTGGACGTGAACGTCTACTTCGTCACGACCGCAGCAGAGGAGGAGGTGCTCTCGCTTAAGACTTCTCTCGAAGCGCTTCCTGATGTGCGAGAAGTGGTATACACTTCGCGTGAAGATGCGCTCACTGAATTCCGCAATCGACACCGCAACGATGAACTCACCATACAGGCCCTCGAAGAGCTTGGTGAGAACCCGCTCGGTGCATCACTTTCTATTCGTGCGCAAGAGACCTCTCAGTACGAGAGTATCGCCGCGTTTCTTGATGAACAGCAAGATAACGAAGATCCTGCAAACCCACGTATTGATCGCATCAACTTTTTCCAAAACAAGGCTGCAATCGACAAACTTACCGACATTATCGATCAAGAGCGAAGCAAAAATGGCACCCAGGCAATCGTACTTGTACTCATCGCCGCGTTTGTGGTCTTCAACACCATCCGCCTCGTGATTCACAATGCGCGTGAGGAGATTGCGGTCATGCGGCTTGTGGGTGCAAGCAACTTCTTTATCAGTGCGCCATTTGTGATTTCAGGGATTACCCAAGGTCTCATTTCTTCAGTTTTGGTTTTGATCGTTCTGTATCCGACGCTTCTCTATCGAGAAGAGGTGTTCTACCCGTTCCCATTCTTCGGAGAGAGTGACACCAGCCAGCTGCTTTTTAGCTATTTTGTGACTGACTTCGGACATATCTTCCTTATGGTTGTGGGTGGAGGTGTGCTCATTGGTGCAATCGCAAGTTTTCTATCAGTACGACGATACCTCAAAGTATAGACAGTCATGGCTACACAGAAACGACAGAAAAAGGCAAAGAGCAGGAAGTACATCTTTGTCGTCGGCGGTGTTATGAGTGGGGTAGGAAAGGGTGTCGCCACTTCGTCGATTGCCACGATCCTCAAGGCACGCGGCCTTCGGGTGACTGCGATGAAAATTGATCCGTATGTGAACGTAGATGCGGGCACCATGAACCCAACCGAGCATGGTGAAGTGTTTGTGCTTCAGGGCGGTCTTGAGACCGATCAGGATATGGGTAACTACGAACGTTTTCTTAATACCGATATTCCCGATCTCAACTACATGACTACCGGCAGCGTGTACCAGTCGGTCATCCGTAAGGAGCGCAACCTTGAGTACGGTGGTCGTAATGTGCAGGTAGTGCCAGATATTCCACTCGAGGCTATTCGACGCATCAAAAAAGCCGCAGAACACGCCGACGCTGATGTTACCCTTATTGAGATTGGTGGCACAGTCGGTGAGTACGAGAATATCCTTTTTATCGAAGCAGTGCGTATGATGCGCTCTGAGTATCCCGGCGATATCGCTGTTGTAATGGTGAGCTACTTGCCGGTGCCGGGAAGTATTGGCGAAATGAAGACCAAGCCGACACAGCACGCAGCGCGCACGCTCAACACTACGGGAGTAACAGCTGACTTTATTCTCGCGCGTGCACCGGTCGCTCTCGATAAGAAGCGCAAAGAAAAGATCGCACTCTTTTGTAACGTGCAGCCGGAGAACGTTATTTCTGCACCAGACGTTGAGAGTGTGTACGATGTGCCAGTTAATTTTGAAAAGCACAAACTCTCAGAGCGACTCTGTAAAAAGCTTGGATTGCCGTGCAAGAAGGCGGGCGACCTTGTCGCCTGGAAAAATTTCGTGCGCCGCTCAAAAAAGGGTGCTGGCACCGTGAAGATTGCAATGGTGGGCAAGTACTTCAACTCGGGCGAGTTCGTTCTGTCAGATGTATATCTTTCGGTTATCGAAGCGCTCAAATATTCTGCGTATATGCTCGGTCTGTCGCCGGAGATTCACTATGTATCATCTGTTGATTTTGAAAACGGAACTAAACAACTTTCAGAGCTTAAAGATTATGACGGTGTTCTCATTCCTGGAGGATTTGGGACGACAGGCATTGCCGGTAAGTTGAAAGTGATCGGATATGTCCGCAAACAACGGATCCCGTACTTCGGTATTTGTTATGGTATGCAGCTGGCGGTACTCGAGTATGCGACCAACGTCGCTCGACTTAAGGACGCGAGTACGGCAGAGATCAATCCGGCTGCACGACATTTGGTTATTGATGTAATGCCTGACCAAAAAGAAAAAATCGCCCAGAACGATATGGGTGGCACGATGCGACTTGGCGAATATCCTGCCACCCTCAAGCGTGGCTCCATCGCAGCGCGTGCATACAAGGCAGAAAAAATCAGTGAACGACATCGTCATCGCTACGAAGTGAATAACGAATACCGAGAACGCCTTGAAGAAAAGGGACTGGTCTTTTCAGGTACGTCACCAAACGGGAAGTTGGTGGAAATTATGGAGTTGCCGCAGGAGGTACACCCATTTTTCGTTGGGGTACAATTTCATCCGGAGTTTCATGCGCGTCCCCTCGATCCACACCCGCTCTTTACTGCTTTTGTGAAAGCGGCGTATGAGAAAAAATAAATCTCTCCCGTTGACTCTTTCCGGTAAAATCTGGATTTATCCAGGTGAGTCTGCTAGTTGGCACTTTTTCACTGTGCCGCAAAAAGAATCTGCTGGTATTCGGAACACCTACGGCCCACTTGCCCGTGGCTGGGGTTCGTTCCCGGTTCAGGTTGCGTTGGGGGAGACCGTGTGGACCACCTCCATTTTCCCCGATCGTTCTTCTGGCACCTATCTTCTCCCACTTAAGGCCGCAGTGCGGAAGAAAGAAGGCGTGTTTGACGGTGACACGATCACGGTGCAGATTACGATACTTGTCGATGGGTAGGGTATACTAGAAGTATTGTCTACATAAGATACATATCATGTTTGAAGGAAACTGGACCTGTAGTGGCTGTGGCGGCGCTATCACCTCGCTCCCATTTGAACCTCGAAGTACTGAGGGACTTTTGTGTCGTGACTGTCACGGCAAGAAGCGCGCCGAATCTGCTGCCCCTGCGAGCGATCGACCACGCTTCGAGGGTAATTGGGCATGTAGTTCGTGTAATGCAGCCATCACCTCACTTCCGTTTGAGCCACGCGACACAGGAAACCTCAAGTGTATTGATTGTTTTAAACGCGATAAGGCAGCGGCCGGATAACAAGACATATGAGTTGGGCAATCTACGCGCTCCTATCCGCATTCTTTGCCGCACTGGTGGCAATATTTGGAAAAATTGGTGTGAAGGATGTCGATAGTAACCTCGCGGTTGCAGTGCGCACGATCATCATTGTGTTCTTTGCATGGGGCGTCGTGCTTCTGCAGGGAAATGCGATGGATGTCTGGAAGATTTCCCGTTACTCAATGCTCTTCATCGTGCTCTCGGCACTCGCCACGGGTCTTTCATGGATGTTTTACTACAAAGCACTCCAACTGGGAGAGGTCGCGCGTGTTGCACCGATAGATAAGATCAGTATCGCACTTACCATCATCCTGGCTTTCGTATTTTTAGGTGAGAAGCCGACTCTTGGCAACGTACTCGGGGGCGTACTCGTCACCGCTGGCGTTCTCTCAACGATGTATATAAAATAGGAAACCATCATACAAACGGACCTGTAGGTCCGTTTGTATGATGGCTCTTCTAGCGATGCGTGTACCACGGCACTTTCATGGTCCCATCTTAAAAAATACGCAAGAATGTGCTAGTCTTGGGATGCGCCATAGGGCACTTTTGTGTGATCACTGCCCGATCGTCTAGTGGTAGGACGTTGGTTTCTGGCACCAAAAACTGGGGTTCGAATCCCTGTCGGGCAGCAACTGACAGCTAGCGCGAGAAGCGTCAAAATGACCCTCTCACAGCTAGCTCGAAGTACTACATAGTTACAGAAGACGCCGCAGGCTAATCCAGACAGAAAAACCACCCGCAGGGTGGTTTTTCTGTTGCAGGGAGGGTGCTGTCTTGATTGTCTAGCAGTTTGCTTCTTGATTAAAAAAGATGATCTGTTAGTGTTTAACAAACTATGCAACATCCAATTACCGCGCTTGATGGGCGCTACCAAAAAAGTATTAGCGAACTCTCAGGCATTCTCTCGGAGTTCGGATTGATGAAATATCGGACGTTAGTTGAAATCGAGTGGCTCCTTTTTCTAAAAAAACACGACATAATTCCAGCCAACATCACTTTTGAAAATCTTAAAAAGCTCAAGGAGACATTCGGTGACGAACACTACGAAAAGATCAAGGAATTTGAGAGTACGACACGTCATGATGTGAAAGCTGTAGAGTACTTCCTTCGCGAGCATACCAACGAAGCAGTTTGGCCATGGATTCACTTCGCCTGCACGAGCGAAGACATCAATAATATTGCATACACACTTCAGCTTCGTGATGCTCGAGAAGTGGTTTTGAATACCCTGAAAAAGTCGATCATTGAAGATCTCAAAGAGAAAGCGCTTACATGGAAGTCGGCACCGATGCTCTGTCGTACACACGGACAACCGGCCACACCTAGTACTATGGGGAAGGAGATGTTTGTGTACGTTCACCGACTGCAAATGATAGCTGATCGACTGGAGGAAACACCACTGACTGCAAAAATAAATGGCGCTACCGGCAACTACGCGGCACACAGTGTTGCATTCCCTGAAGCGGATTGGGGAAGTCACTCACAAGAGTTTATTGAAGGTCTTGGTCTCATATGGAATCCGGTTACCACTCAGATTGAAAGTCATGACATGGAAGCAGAAATACTCGATCATATCGCGGGGCTTGCAAGTGTGTTTTCTGACTTCTGTACTGACGTGTGGGGGTACATTTCTATCGGATACTTTGGACAGAAAGTAGTTAAGGGAGAAGTAGGAAGCTCGACCATGCCTCATAAGGTCAATCCTATCGACTATGAAAATGCGCGTGGCAACATGAAGGTTGCTCGCGGTGTTGCTCGCACACTCTCAGATGAATTGCCGATATCAATGTGGCAGCGTGACCTATCCGACTCGACACTCCAACGAAACTTCGGACTTGTCTTTGGGCATTTTCTTTTGGGACTCAAGAGTCTTGAGCGTGGACTTGGAAAAATTGAACTTCGTGAAGATGTGCTCAAAGATGATCTTAACAGTAATCCTGAGGTGCTCACCGAAGCCATCCAGACGGTACTTCGCAAGAACGGACATGCGGATGCCTATGAACAACTCAAAGCACTCTCGCGGGGGAAGAGAGTTACTCTTGAGGAAATTCGTGATTTTGTGAAAACACTTAAAATTGATGAGGTAGACAAAGAAAATCTCTTGAAACTGACTCCAGAAACATACACTGGAAGAAGTGCAGAGATTGTCGAAAAATTTGCACGGTAGGTTGCATATTAACTAAGGTGGGGTATATTCACCTTGGGTAGTTTTTTGAAACCCAAACACAATCTTTTAACTAGACGAAGGAGGGTCCAATAATGGACAACCCAGTTACTGTTGTCGGACTTGACTTCGACGGCACAATTGTTGATACATTCAATCCTCCTCCTGGAGGGATGGGAGTATCAGAAGCATACAAGCAGACGATCCAAGATATCTTTGGGGACGGTGCTTTGGATAAACTCGGAGGGTTCAGGAACCAAGCTCCCGTCGAACTTTCTAAGTTGCTCCGCGATGTGTTAGGAGCAGAACGTTTTGCTTCAAGGGCACAGCAGTATCACACAGTGCACAGGAAGGCACTTGATGCGGTTATGCCGGAGGAAGTTGGCGCAAAAATCGACTGGCGTGCCGAGAGTGTTATTGCTGCGGTCGCCGAGGTTATTGTCCGGCGAAAGTTGGAGCTGCTATTTCCGAACATTGGTATAGACCTTGGTGATGGGAACAGGTGGCCTCAGCTTATGCCTGGGTTTAAGAGGTTTTGGGTCGATCTGCAGAATCGGAGAGAGTTACTTCCAGCAATCTTAAGTTCAGGTCACGATGTTTTTATTCGACGTGTCTTCGAGCTCCATGAATTGTTGCCACCCGAGATTATCATCTCTGATGATCGTATGCGACAGAATGACCTCTGCCTCTATAAGCCAAACATGCGCCTCTGGGAGATGGTTCTTTCTGCTGTACGCGATCTCGGTTACTTGCCAGTAGACTCCGTTTACGCAGGAGATAGCAGAGAGCATGATGGCGGGTTAGCGCGCAATGCTGGCATTCCATTCGTGCAGTTTGCGGGATGGGAGTCAGTGTGGCACGGACACAGGGGCTCAATAGATAATTGGGAAAAATTCCCGAACATCCCTTGAATATCTGGGCGGCGGTACCGGTATGGTACCAGCCGCCCTTGTTTTTTTTATACAGAGTTGTACGATCGTGCTATGAGAAATTGGTACGTCATTACAGGTGGTCCAAGTGCAGGCAAGACCACACTCATTGAAGCTTTAGAGGAAAAGGGTTTTCATGTAGAACACGAATCAGCACGTATTGTTATAGATGAAGGGATTGCTGCAGGAAAAACCATAGAAGAAATTCGCAAAGACGAAGGAAGATTCCAAGAAATTGTATATACCCACAAAAGAGAGCGAGAGAAGAGGCTTGATCCTAATAAGCTCATTTTTTTTGATCGCGGTATGCAGGATACGTATGCATATAATACACTTTGTGGAGCTATAATTACTGATGACATGATGCATGAAATGGACACTGCAGAATATAAGAAGATATTCCTCCTTGAACCATTTGAGTATGAAAAAGACTATGCACGAATTGAAACAAAAGAAGAACAAGACAGGTTGTTCCATCTACTTGAGAAAGCATATGAACGATCAAATTCAGCAATTGAGATCATTCCAACATTCCCCACCAAACAAGAGCGTATTGAATATTTTTTAAATTATCTGCGTGATGTAGAGGGTATCAGTCAGCCATAATCTAACGTGTTATACTCTCTCATATGAATCGAAAACTTTATGCCGAAGATGGGGTGGATGTGGCAGAGGAGGCATCATTCAGCAGTTTTGCCGGCGAAATTTGCCGAGGAAGTTACAACAATTCACCATTTGTAGAAGTACAGGATCTCTCAGAAGGACAGTTTCGAGGTCCGCGCCCCGTAAAACTAAATGGCCTTCCCGATGGATACATGACAGAGGCCTCTTCAGATGGTCTTGGTACGAAAGGCATTCTCATTGATGCTGCAGGAGCACAGGAGACTGCGGCGTATGATCTCATTGCCATGGTGGCTACCGATATTACACGCTATGGGGGTGTGCCTCTTTTTTTTAACAACATTCTCGATCTTGTTGAGGTTGGAGCAACAGGAAGCGAGGTTAATTTGAAATATAAAGGGCTACTCAAAGGCCTTGGTGAAGCAGCAAAAGAAACAAAAGCAGTCATCCTAAAAGGTGAAACGGCACAGATGGGTGCATGTATTGGTTCAGAAATCGCTGACTCCCCAACTCGGTTTAATTGGGGAGCGACTATGATCGGTGCGTACCACAAGGATAAGATGATAACTGGGAATACTGTTGCGGCAGGACAAAAAATTATTGCACTTAAAGAACAAGGCTTCAGATGTAACGGCATCAGCTCAGTTCGTAAGGCGCTCAAAATGCAGTATGGGGATGCGTGGTGGGAAAATGAAGACGCGAAAGAAGACATCAAGGCAGCGGCAGCTCCGTCAGTACTCTACGACACCTTTGTAAACACAATACATGGCTGGTATGCAGAGGATTGGAAGCCTGAAGTTACCATTCACGCAATTGTCCATGTTACTGGCGGCGGTATTCGAGAAAAGTTTGCAAAAGACTTGGTCATGGAGCGTGGCCTTTCTGCGACACTCGACAATCTTTTCGAACCGCCTACGATTATGCGAAAGTGTGCATTGTGGCGTGGGGTGAAGGACGAGGAATTTTATGAGATGTGGAACGGAGGACAGGGGATGCTCTTGGTCGTTGAGGCAGCGGATGCAGAGCATGCCGTAAAACGTGCCGGAGACTTTGGTCTTGAAGCTCAGATTTGCGGCGAGATCACCAAAGAGGATATTCCAACGGTTACTGTCCACTCAAAGTTATCAGACACAGTAATTTCATACACGTAATATGGCACACCAGATTCATGTTTGCTATACCGCTGAAGACGGTAGAGGGGCATCAGCGCTTTCCGATATACATGCGCTTGGGAAGAGTGGAAAAGGAGTCGAGAATGTCACACTGACAGACACCTACACTACTGAGGTAAAGCTTTCTACAGTGGACCTAAAGAAAGCAGCGGATGCTCTGCATACACCACTGTCTCAAACAGTTGCCATAGATAAGCCACTTGGCCCAACCGAATTTTCATATGCCGTTGAAGTCGGATTTCTTCCCGGGGTAACAGACAATGTGGGAGCGACAGCAAAAGAAACTATTCAGGATGTTCTCAAGCGATCGTTTAAGGATGGAGAGATGGTATTCTTCTCACGCATCTACTTTCTAGAGGGAAAGATAACGAAGCAAGATGTAATGCATATTGCGGAGAGTCTTCATAACCCACTCATTCAAAGAGTAAAAATAAAATCATTTGCACAGTATAAGAAGGAGCGCGGAATGGGAACGACCCTACCTAAGGTGAAACTCCCTGCTGGGAAAGTGTCGCTTGTTGACCTCTACGTAAGCGACGAAGAGTTGGCGGTCTTAGGAAAAAAGGGAGTCAAAAATGCTGACGGTACTCATCGAGGTCCGCTTGGACTTGGGATAGATGAACTCAAAGCAATGCGAAGCTACTTCCATCGCAAGGGCCGACTACCAACGGATGTTGAGATTGAGGCACTGGCTCAGACGTGGAGTGAGCACTGCAAGCACACCATCTTTGCAAATCCGCTTGATGAAATCACCGAAGGTATCTATAAACGCTACATTAAACAAGCAACAAAAGATGTCCGAAAGAAGAAGGGTAAGGATGATTTCTGTGTCTCGGTATTTTCTGATAACTCCGGGGTTATCAAATTTGATAAAGATACCTATATTACGCACAAGGTAGAGACACACAACTCTCCATCAGCACTCGATCCGTTTGGGGGTGCAATCACCGGTATTGTCGGTGTAAACCGAGACACCATAGGAACAGGTCTTGGCGCAAAGCCGCTTCTCAATATTTACGGCTATTGCTTCGCTGATCCGGCTGATAAGACACGGCTCTTCCGAGATAAAGATAAAACAGAGGAACTCCTCCCAGCAAAGCGAATCATGGATGGTGTTATCGAGGGAGTTAATGTCGGTGGCAACCAAAGTGGTATCCCAACACCACAAGGATTTACTTACTTCGAGCCTCGCTATAGAGGAAAGCCGTTGGTGTTCGTGGGAACTATCGGTGTTATGCCAAAGACAGTCAAAGGAAAGCCGTCGTGTGAGAAGCAGGCACGATCGGGTGATTATATTGTGATGGTTGGGGGACGTGTTGGACTCGACGGTATTCACGGTGCAACATTTTCTTCTGAGGCGCTTGATTCTGGCTCACCAGCGACGGCAGTTCAGATTGGGGATGCAATTACTCAGAAAAAGTTCTCGGACGCGATAGTTAAAGAAGCTCGAGACCAAGGACTTTACAGTAGCATCACTGACAATGGTGCCGGCGGCCTCTCATCATCAGTTGGAGAAATGGCAGAGGAATCAGGAGGATGTGAAGTCTGGCTTGATAAAGTACCAGTAAAATATCCTGGTCTTGCACCATGGGAAATTTGGATCTCAGAATCTCAGGAGAGAATGAGTCTCGCGGTACCAAAGAGTAAGTGGCCAGCATTTAAAAAACTCATGGAGGCACGAGGGTCTGAGGCTACTGTCATTGGTGAATTCACTGATTCAGGAAAATGTACCGTTCGATACAATGACGAAGTTGTGCTCGATCTTGATATGGACTTCATGCATGATGGTAATCCAGTTCACATGCTGGAATCGAAAGAAGTAGCACCAGAAGTCACTGCTCCAACAGACGCGACTCTTCGGAAGCACGAAAGGAAAATGAACAAGACACTTCTTTCGATGCTTGCACGCGCGAACGTTGGGAGCACTGAGTTCATTAGCTCTCAGTATGATCATGAAGTTCAGGGTGTATCGGTCACGAAGCCGCTTCATGGTAGGGGACGTGTTAACGCGACTGCGTCAGTAAGCCGTCCACATACCGATACAAAGAAAGGGATCGTACTCTCGCAAGGCCTCTGTCCAAGTTATTCAGATCTCGATACTTACCATATGGCAGCATCAGCCATTGATCAGGCAATTCGAAATGCAGTGGCGATAGGTGCTGACCCTGAGCATATTGCACTTCTTGATAATTTTTGTTGGTGCAGCTCAGATAAGCCAGAGCGACTCTACGAACTAAAGCGTTCAGCTGAGGCTTGCTACGATTACGCAGTTGCATATGAGGCACCGTTCATCTCCGGCAAGGACTCAATGTTTAATGACTTCAAAGGTTTTGATACTAAAGGACGACCGGTGAAAATTTCAGTTCCACCGACCTTGCTCATTTCTTCCATCGCAGTGATTGAAGATGTTTCTAAATCAGTAACACTTGATTTCAAGCATTCAGGAGATTTGATCTATCTTCTTGGTGACACAAATGCTGAACTTGGAGCTGGGGAGTATATGGCGTATCTAAGTGGAGAAGAAAAGAAAGAATACACCGGTGAGCATGTTCCAGAGGTTGATGCGAAGGCTAATAGAGCGCTCTTTAAAAAATATCACAGAGCTGTAGAGAAAGAACTGGTTGCAAGTGGTGTCGCGCTCGACAGGGGAGGACTTGGAATGACTCTACTCAAGTCAGCTATTGGCGGTCAGCTTGGCGCGGCAGTCAATCTCAAGCGAATGGGTGGACAACTTACCAATACTGAACGACTTTTCTCAGAGAGTAATGGACGTATTCTCGCGACTGTTGCACCTGAACACCAAGCGGCATTTGAACGAACAATGAAAGGAAGTAGTGCAGAGCGTATTGGTGTAGTTGCTGATACAAAGGAAGTGCTCATCATGAATGGAAAGGAGGGGATTGCAGAGCTATCACTTTCTAGTCTGACACGTGCATATAGGTCTAAGTTTAAAAATTCTTAGTATGAAAACGAAAGCAAACGTCTTGGTGGTATCCGGATACGGACTCAACTGTGAAGAGGAAACACTTCGCGCCTTTACACAGGTGGGTTGTAAGGGAGATATTATACACCTCAATGATCTGATTGAAACACCAGGAATTCTTAAGCATTACAACATCCTCGCATTTCCAGGCGGATTCTCATATGGAGATGATACTGGTTCAGGAAGGGCGTATGGAAATAAGATCAAGAACAACCTCAAGAAGGAAATTCTTGCTTTCGTAAAGCGGGACACACTTGTGCTGGGAATTTGTAACGGTTTCCAAATTCTGACGCAGATCGGTCTTCTTCCGGGAACACTACTTCATAACGAACAGGCGCGGTATATTGACCGTTGGGTGGACGTAAAGGTTGAAAGCGATAGCCCGTGGCTTAAGGGAATAAAGGAGGTGTCACTTCCGATTGCTCATGGTGAAGGACGCTACTACATTGACGAGAAAGGAAAGAAAAAACTCGAGAATGAAAAAGCTATTGTTGGCCGATATATAAAGGGGGAGATTGCAAACTGGAGTTTGCTTTCAGCAAATCCGAACGGTTCGCTCGATGATATTGTTGGCGTTACTGCATTCGAAGGTCGAGTGCTTGGTATGATGCCGCACCCTGAAAGAGCGATCTCATTTTTACAACTGCCACACTGGACATATCTTAAAGAAACTGAGTACCGAGGAGAGAAGTTGCCGAGTGAGGGCTCTGGACTTAGGATGTTCAAGAATGCAGCGAAATATTTTGCTTAGACTATGAAAACAGTAGGAATTGTCGGAGGAGGACAGCTCGGGAGAATGATGGCAATGGAAGCCAAAGATCTTGATGTTGAAATCTTTGTGCTTGATCCTACTCCAAACTGCCCTGCGAGTGAATTTGCAACTCAGGTTGAGGGTGACTTTAGTGATAAAAATACAGTACTTGAATTTGGAAAGGATAAAGATGTGCTAACGTTTGAAATTGAATCAGCGAATGCAGATGCGCTCATTGAACTTGAAGAGCGTGGTATAGAGATTCATCCGTCACCAAAAACACTCTCAATCATCAAAGACAAATTCAAACAAAAAGAATTTTTAACGGAGCACGGTATTCCGGTAGGGTCATACGCGAAGGTGGAATCATCAGAAGATGTAAAGGATTTTGCAAAAAAGCATGATTACCCGGTGGTGCTTAAGTCGAGGCGGGGCGCATACGATGGGTGTGGAAACCGAACAGTAGAGAATGAGGAGCAGATAGAGTCTGCAATGTCAGAACTTGGCGAAGGTCTCTACATTGAGGCGTGGGTGCCGTTCAGTAAGGAATTGGCAGTGGTGGTAGCTCGCGGACAAGACGGCACAGTCTACCCATACCCAGTGGTTGAGACCATTCACACCGACCATATCTGTGATCTTGTCGCGTCTCCAGCAGACGTAGACGAAAAGGTTGCAGAGAAAGCGTCGGCACTTTCGGCAAAGATCATGGAGGTCTTTCACGGTGCTGGAGTGTTTGGTATCGAGATGTTTTTGACGAAAGAAGGCGAGGTGCTTATCAATGAGATTGCTCCGCGGGTACACAACAGTGGCCATCTTACGCTTGGTGGGGCTAACATTTCTCAGTTTAAGCAACATGTGCTGGCAGTACTTGGCGAGTCACTCGTCGAACCGTTACTCAAAGGAAAAGCAGTCATTATGAAAAATATTCTTGGCACCAGAAATGCACCAGCAAAACCGACAGGCATTGAAGGAGCAGAGGCACTCGGCGCACTCGTTGAAATCTACGGTAAACACGATACAAAAGTGAAACGGAAAATGGGACACGTCACTGTTGTCGGTGAGAGTCCTGAAGAGGTGAAACAAATAATTTTAAAAGCACATTCGTTAATCAGTATTTAATATGGATACATCACAAGTAGGTATTGTTATGGGGAGTGACTCTGATCTCAAAGTCATGGAAGGGGCAGCAGAAATGCTGAAGGAATTTGATGTTCCATTCGAACTCACAATTGTCTCAGCGCATCGAACGCCCGATCGGCTCGCTGAGTACGCTAAGACTGCGCACGAGCGGGGAATTAAAGTGATCATAGCAGGCGCAGGCGGTGCAGCACACCTCCCGGGTATGCTTGCGGCATACACTCCTGTTCCAGTCATTGGGGTACCGGTGAAGTCGTCAAACTCAATTGATGGTTGGGACTCAGTACTTTCTATCCTGCAGATGCCAAAAGGAGTGCCGGTAGCAACGGTGGCACTTGATGGTGCTGCAAACGCTGGTATCTTGGCGGCAGAGATTGTTGGTGCGAGTGACGCAGGTGTGTTCGAGAAGCTTGTCGCATACAAAGAGGGTCCCATGAAGGAAAAGGTTATGGGTGCAGTTGAGCGAGTGAAGGGAGATTACCCAAATAATTATGACGACTAGCATGCTTACAGCAGAAACTATTGCGAAGTACCTCCCATACACTCTCGAAAAAACAGGATTTGATTTTCTTGGGGAGCGCAAGCAGGGAAAGGTGCGAGATGTCTACGATGATGGTGAGCACTTCTACCTCATTGCAACCGATCGCTACTCAGCGTTTGATCGAAACCTCACACTCATTCCACTGAAGGGTCAGATTTTGACCCAGACTTCACTCTTCAATTTCAAACAGACGGAAGACATCATTGGGAACCATATTATTGAAAACCCTGACCCAAATGTTTTAGTTTGCAAGAAATGCACAGTGGCACCAATTGAGGTGATTGTACGGGGATATCTAACGGGTGTTACCGAAACATCGATTTGGACGCGCTATGAGCGCGGTCAGCGAGATTTTACTGACTTTGAACTTCCTGATGGAATGGTAAAAAACACAAAGCTCGAACAGCCAGTCCTTACCCCAACAACAAAGTTTGAAGAGCATGACAGGAATCTCAGTTTTTCAGAAATTATTTCTGAAGGCCATCTCACTGAGGAGAAGTGGAAAGAGATTCGAGATGTTGCACTAGATCTTTTTGTACGAGGTCAGGAGGTTGCAGAGAAGGCTGGACTTATTCTTGTTGATACAAAGTATGAATTCGGATATGACGAAAATGGGGCCCTTACCCTGGTTGACGAGATACACACACAAGACTCTTCCCGGTACTGGAAAGCAGATAGCTACGAAGAAAGAATGGCAGCCGGTGAAGAGCCTGAGTACTTCGATAAAGAGTTTCTCCGGCTTTGGTTTAAAGAACAGTGCGATCCGTACAACGATGAAACACTTCCTGACGCACCAGAAGACATGCGTGTTGAGCTTGCGCGTCGCTACGCTGAAATCTACGAAAAGTTAACCGGAGGCAGTCTACAACTTCCACCACTTGAAGATATTGCAGAACGTATAACAAACAATCTCAAGAACTGACGGTGTTTCCTGGACAGTTTTTTGTGGATACAGTGGCAATGCTCAATATCTTGTTATTGAGCATCAACTTACTTTCGAAGCTGGTTAGTAGGTTTCTTTTTTCTTCCATTTCCCCACCTTTGAGGATAAACTTTACATAATTTTTAGTGTCTATATCTGACACCTGTACGTCAGTCGGTTTTCCAAATAACGATCTCTGAAACTTTTATATTTTTAGACAAAAATCAGGCGGAAATTCTGACTATGTAGAAAAAGAAATCTATGCGAATTGGATCGAAAGCTTTGGTAGTCAAGTTAAGAAAGGGGTACCTTTCAAACTGTATCGACTGAAAGAGGTGACCTTCCAGTACAACCATAGGAGGGGCTGGTGAGTTATAGTTACTATACATGGCAGTGAAAACATCATGGTTGGTATTGGGTGCGACAGCCCTCGTGCTTTCGAAGACAGTGTTTTGGTTTTTTGACGACCCGGAGGGGCCAAATTTGTTGATAGTTACGGTATTGGCACTGGTTTTGTATTTTCCGTCGATGTTGGTGTGTTCACGATGTGTCGGCGTGGAGAGTGCGAAGCTTACACTCGCAATACTAACCCAGGTCGCATTAGCTGTCGGCGTCTACACCCTGATGGGTTAGGGGCGGTTTGGTACATACGGTCAAGATATCTTGACATGAGACGCTCAAGGTATCATACTCATGGGGAAATTTGGCGCTACCAAGTTTGCGCCTTTTATTTTTTATACAGAGTATGAGCCAAGATATACGAAATATTGCCATTATCGCGCACGTTGACCACGGAAAGACCACACTGACCGACGGTCTTATGGAATTTACCGGTGCTCGTGAAGGGGATCAGTCTATGGACAACAACAGTATTGAACAGGAGCGCGGTATTACCATCTACGCCAAGAATACATCGGTCTCATACAAAGGTACGAAGATCAACATTGTTGATACGCCAGGACACGCCGACTTTGGTTCGGAGGTGGAGCGGGTGTTGCGCAGCATCGACTGTGTGCTCTTGGTGGTTGATGCTGCAGAAGGGCCGATGCCACAGACGCGCTTTGTGCTCAAGAAGTCACTCGAACTCGGGCATCGACCGATTGTGGTTATCAATAAGATAGACAAGCCAGCCGCAGATCCGGCGTGGTGTGAGGAGCAGGTGCTCGAACTGTTTTTGGAATTGGGTGCAAGCGATGAGCAGTCTAGCTTTCCGGTGGTGTATGCGGTGGGGCGAGATAAAGTGGCAAAACGAAAACTTACCGATGCACTCGTCGATCTCTCGCCGATACTTGATGTGGTGCTTGAACACGTGCCCGCAGCACGTGCGTATGCAGAGGGAGATGCGCTGCGGGCACAGGTATTCAATCTCGGATACGACAACTTCCTTGGCCGCTTGGCAGTTGCTCGAATCTACGAAGGGAAAATCGCTCAAGGACAGTCAGTAACTGTGCTTGGCAAAGATGGGGCTGTTGCCAAAGGGAAAATCGTGGCGCTCTCTGGGTACGAAGGAGTGCGACAAGTGAAGGTTGATACTGCGTTTGCCGGAGACATCGTGCTTGTTGCAGGACTTGCCGATATCAATATTGGAGACACGATCTCAGACAGTGAGTCAGTGGAGCCGCTCCCGGCTATTACTATCGACGAACCAACGGTCTCGATGACGTTTTTGGTAAACTCATCCCCGTTTGCCGGTCGTGAAGGGAAATTTGTGACCAGCCGACAGATTGGCGAACGGCTTGCGAAAGAGCTTGAGATCAATGTTGGACTTCAGGTAGAAAACAGGGGAGATACGTTTGAGGTGCGTGGACGCGGAGAAATGCACATCGCCATCTTGCTTGAGAATATGCGTCGCGAAGGATATGAACTCTCAGTATCTCAACCAAGGGTGATTATTAAAGATGTAGATGGTGTAAAGAGCGAGCCGTTTGAGGAAGTAACGGTTGATGTGCCAAGTGAGTTTCAGGGTCCGGTGATTGAGCGACTTTCGAACCGCGGCTTTATTATGCAGAACATGGTGCCGCATGAGAACCAGGTGCGCCTGTTGTTTGAAGGTCCGACACGGGGGCTTTTGGGATATAAGAATCAGTTTGTGATTGATACGAAAGGAGAGGGTATTCTCGCGTCACGTTTTATAGAATTTCGTCCACATGCAGGTGAGATACGCAAACGGCACATGGGATCGATGACCAGTATGGCGACCGGCAAGGCACTTGGCTTTGCATTGTGGGGACTTCAGGACCGTGGCGCCCTCTACATCGGTGCTGGTACGGATGTGTATGAGGGTATGGTGATCGGCAATACGAACAAAGGCGAGGAAATGGTGGTGAACCCAACAAAAGGAAAGCAATTGACCAATATGCGCGCAAGCGGATCAGATGATGCGGTACAGCTCACGCCACACCGACCACTCACTATCGAAATGGGGCTTGAGATTATGCAAGGAGATGAATATCTCGAAGTGTGTCCAGAATCGGTACGACTGCGCAAACAAAAGCTCAAAGAAGCTGAGCGCAAGCGGCATCTCGTGACAGAAGATGTGTAAGAAAGTGGGGGTGAATACAAAACGGGCGGACCCGAA
>JAGQLY010000019.1 GCA_020428905.1 Candidatus Kaiserbacteria bacterium
TCGCTCTCAGGGAATATCCTTTGTCTAACAATATCTTTATTTCCAAACGCTCCGCTTTTCGTAAATCTCCTTTCTTCATAACACTCAAGTTTAACTGAGTGTCCTAATAGATTGTGGAATCTACGCATAGTCCAAGTTAAATTGAACATAACTGGTTTTTATCCATCTTTTACATCCTAAGTGTAACAAAATCTTGTATGTTATGCAAACTTTTGTTATCCTTTGAGTATGGAAAATATTTTGGACAAAACCGAGCGAGTTTTGAAATTGAGAAACTACTCTCCCAAAACATGTAAAGCATATCTGCTTTACATAAGAGAGTATATCAAATTTTCAAAAAACGCTGGGATCAAAAATAAGCAAAAGGCGGTTGAGGAATTTTTGCTTGATAGGCACAAACGCAAACAGTCCCCGCAGACTATCAATCTCGCCCTAAATGCCGTGAAGTTTTTGTATGCGGAAGTTTTGAAAGACCCGCAAAAAATTGATGTGAAGTTTGCAAAGAGAAACAAGAGATTGCCTATTGTTCTGTCGCGAGCGGAAATTGAGAAAATTATTCAAGCGACAGATAACTCGAAATACAAACTGATGATTTCACTTGGTTATGCTTGTGGTCTGCGAGTGAGTGAAGTCATAAATCTGCGTGTCGCAGATTTGGATATTGATGAGCTGGTGGTGCATATCAAAGGAGCAAAAGGTAAAAAAGACAGAATCAGTGTATTGCCTGAAAAGTTGCAGAATGATTTGCGAAACACCATTGCTGGAAAAAATACAAATGATTACGTCTTTGCTTCCAATCGTGGTGGCAAACTCACAACAACATCTTTGCAAAAAATGTTTCGTAAAAGTCTGGCGAAAGCCAAAATTAACAAACCAGCAACCTTTCATTCTCTACGCCACTCGTTCGCCACACATTTGTTGGAAAACGGAACGGATGTGCGCTATGTGCAGGAACTTCTTGGGCATAGCAACATCCGCACAACACAAGTGTACACGCAAGTAACTAACCCAAAATTAAAGAATATCAAAAGCCCATTATGAATTCATAATATGCGACTGGCGCGCCTTTGGCCACAAGGTCGCCGCCTTAGGATACACCACAGTGAGTGGGTGTGCTGAACAGTCGTGCGGGCGTGCCGGACAATAATCACGCCCGTAGTGCACGAGACGGTGGTTAAAGAGCCACCACTCGCTTTTTGGCATAATTTTCATAAGATCGCGTTCAATGCGCACCGGGTCGGTGTGGTCGGAAAGATCAAACCGAAGAGCGAACCTCCGAACATGCGTATCGACCGCAATCCCCTCACTCTTATGCCAAAGCGTCGAGAGGACGACATTTGCCGTCTTGCGCGCCACGCCGGGGAGAGTCAGGAGCTCAGCCATTGTCTGTGGTAGCACCCCGCCGAAGTCTTGCTCAAGTTTCTGTGCAGCAGCTATGATATTTTTCGCTTTGTTTCTGTAAAAACCCGTCCGGAAAACAAGGTCCTCCATGTCGCTTTGTTTCGCCCGCGCATATTCTCCGACAGTTCGATAGGTTGCAAAAAGTTTTGGTGTCACTTGGTTTACTCGCTCGTCCGTACACTGTGCTGAGAGCTGTACCGCCACCAAAAGTTCCCACTCAGTGTCATACGTAAGGGCTATTTCTGGGTTGTGGTAGAGTTTGGTAAGTACCGCGTTCATTTTTTTGACACGTTCTATCCGTTCTTTTTTCTTTTGTGTGTTCATACTAGTATATATTGAGGACTTGGATGTTTTAGAACGTGCTCTAGATTGTAACAAAAAACCACCTAGGAGGTGGTTTTTTGTTTGTACGCGTACAAAGCACGTATTACATGCCGGTTGGTGCGGCAGGCATTGCGCCTGAATCACACTTCTTGCAGTTCTTCTTGTGGGTGACCACTTCGTAGATAGCAGCAAGACCAACGAGGATGTATATGATCATCTCAACAGCTGGCATACTGCCGAAAATCCAACTTACAAGGTTGAAATCAAAGGCCACAAGGAGCCAGTTGATACCTCCAACTACAAGGAGGATGAATGAGATCATGTGTACCATGGTATCTAACTATACTTAAATTATTAAATGCCTAAGCATCTGCCTACTAATCATACCATGCGTCAATGGTTTTTTGAGGGCGGTGTGAAGAATTGGCCGAGAATGCCGGGTGCTGAACGTATTTTCGCTAGCGAATCCAGTGGTATAGCTTGGTACTGATTGCGCCCAAAGTAATGGCCACCGCAGCAAAAAGGATGAGAGATCCGATGAACGGTACGAGGGGTAGGATCACGAAGAGTGCCACACCTGCAAAGACAGCACCCACGCCTACGGTATCTGATTTGGTGAAGGGACGAAGTACTGCTGTACCCAAAACCACCACCGAGACAGCAATAGCGATGATAACGAGTGCTACGTACCCAAACAAGAGCACGAGCCCCACAAGCGACCCCAAAACGCTCACGAGGAGTAGTACACCAACAATCGGCACACCAATAAGCACCCCAAGACCGATAAGTCCTTGCATACCGTACGAGACTATAACCGATTCGTACATACGCTGAAGTCGCGCCTTGAAGAAGAAGAGTGCGGTAAGCGTAATGAAGAGGAGCGCGAGAACACGAAGTAGTGGTGTCTGTGATGACCCAGACTCCGACGCAAGCATAGCACTCTGACGTACATCACCCACTACCACCGCACTCTGCGCGCGCGCGTACTCAGAAGGACTCTTGTACTCAAGGTCGCCCCCTATTTCGGTACGATCACCAAGTGTGAGCCCTCCCGATACTGTCACTGACACATCGCCGCCAATCGCGCTATCAATACGGATGCGTTGCGCCTTCCCAACAACCGATCCCGCAACAGCACCGCTAATCTCAACATCGTCACCCAATACCAGAAGATCGCCACCAATACGTGCTGTCGAGAGAATGGTGACTGACCCACCGAGTACCACCACATCACCCGCAACACTATCAGCGAGAGTCACCTCACCGGCCACAACCCGAAGGTCGTCCGCAACAGCCCCGTGCACCTGTACCACGCCACCAGCCACCACCAAATCCTCCCCCACCGGGGCGTTCACGGTCACCGATCGTCCCGCAAGATATACGTCGTGATCAGCAACACCGGAAAGCTGAACCGTACCGCCAAATCCGTAGAAATCCCCTTCAATTGACTGATCAGCACCAATCGAGACCGAATCTCCTGAACGAACAATCGGTGCTGCAAGTGAAACGAGTGGGACCAAAAGCAGGAGAGCACAAAGGGCTCCCACCGAACGAATCCGGCGACTATGCGTGTGTATCATGGTGTTGTGTTTCGTCTTTTTGATTAGTAATTTTTTCAATAGCTTCCTCCTCTTCGCGAACCCGTTCGTCTTCACGTTTTATTGTTGCCGTTGCGACATCTTGCTTTCGGTACAAATTCATCATCATAAAACTTGCCGCAGCCGAGGCAATAATGCCGATGATGTTGAGGAGAAGGATAACCACTGCCCCTTTAATAATTTCGGCGTTCAGTGCAGCAATACCAATGCCTACCACCGATAGCGGCGGAATGAGAGCCACAGAAATCGCAATACCCGGCAATGTTTCGTTCCACTCCGGCTGCGCAAGAGTATATGCCACAGCCGCACCAGCGATCACCGCAACAATCAAATAGAGATACGTCGGCTCGGTGCGGCTCAACACCTCATGAGTAAGGTACATTGATTGATCACCAAAGAAGAACGCAGCGACCGTCGCCAATATAAGTCCGAGCATGAGCGAATTGGTGAGTGTCTGCGCTGAGCGATTGAAAACCTCCCAGTTTGACATCACAAGCCCCACCGCAACACCCAAAATAGGATACATAAGCGGTGCAATAAGCATACTACCGATAACAATAGACGGACTATCGAGCAGAAGCCCGAACGTCGCCATGAGGGTAGAGAGTCCAATAAGGTAAAAGAAGTCGAAGTCAGGGGTTCCGTTCTGCATCAGCTTACGGACCACTGCGGCCTTTCGATTTTCGTCGATCGCCTGAAATCGTGCAAATATAGACATAGTACTTTTAAGTATAGCGGTTTTGGGAACTTTTGTCAGTGGTTACCCACCAGGCCGCTTAAGTGACTGCCCCGTAATGGCAAGCAGTACAATACCAAGAACCAAAAGCACCATCGGATGCTTCACAAATACATCAATACTCATTAGTATCTGCTCAAGCGCGAGAAATGTCGCCGTAATCCCCACAGTCGCAAGCAGCGTGAACAAAATCGGGAACCGCTGCAGTGCGGATTTTCGATACGGTTCGGCGAACTGCTCGGTAGTCGCAATGACCTTCTGTGCAGTCTTATCGACTCGCTCAAGCGCCCCTTCTACTTCTCTCACAATTTTGTCTTTCATGATATAGCACTACTCATTAATTAAATAACTCTTTCGCCTGTTCCCAGAGCGCTGGTTTGCCGTGCCCCTTGAGCCAGTACCACCATTCACCACCCCAAAGGTACTGGGTATCGTAGCGTGTTTCTTGTGCATACGCGATTATTTCACGAAAGACAGCGGGGCCCATACGCTCATATTGCGTGGGAATATCCACCGCAGTGACCGGCTCAAGAAGCCAGGGCTCAAGCGAGAGCTCGATGAGCACAGATTGCTTGCGCCCGTGTATCAGCGCCATAAAATTATCCTTCACCCGATACGTCCACGGCGGCAAGATGGTCTTCAACTTTCCCAGGTCAGGGTTCCAAAAGTATACATACACGCTCGTACCGAACACATCGCCGTTTTTGTATGCACCGTTCCAGGTGCCCAAATTGCCGCTATCGGTGACTAAAATCTGCCGAGTCGGATCGAGACTCCGCACTAGCGCAATCTCTTCCTCCAAAAATGCTTCATCCAGCGCACCACAGTGTTCACGCGCAAATACACCAAGATATGGTTCGTTCTCTACCTGCCAGTAGAGAATTGCGGGGCTGTCTTTGTACCGCTCAACAGTCGTGATGATATATGTCCGTATTTCTTCCTTTTGCTCTTCCCAGGAGAGCTCGCTCGCCCATTCCGGCACATGACATTCCGGCCATCGCGGCAAACGCCTCCCGACACCAAAGATCACGTCCGCACCAACCCGTTCTGCTCCATGCACCTGATAGTCAATTTCAGAAAAGTCGTATGAGTCCTGCTCGGGCTCGACAATATTCCAGTGTGCCGCAAGTCGTAAGTGGCGCACGCCGAGATCGTCAATGAAGGCGTCGAACACTTCCCGAGTATCGAGCCCGAGCTCATGTGTATATGGTGTATTGAAAGAGATACCGTAGGTAATGGTCTCCGGCACCGGCTTACGCGCCAAAATAAGCACACACACTCCGAGTACTACACCAACAGAGAGTGTGGCGAGAATGATTTTTGTGAAACGGGAAGACATTATTCAAAGAGAACCAAGAAACCGAGTGCAATAATTGAAACAAAGAGTACTCGTTGCAAAATAATCGCCTTGCCATGTCCTTCGCTCTTCAGTGACTGAGGGAACCAGTGCGAAAAGAGGAGCCCCAGAATGAGGATAAAGACAAACTGCAAGCCGCCGAGCGCCTGAACGACCGCCACATCACCAAGATCGGTCGCCTTGAGTACCAAGATTGTCGCGACACCGGCAATAATTTTGTTGAGGAGAATAAGCGGCCCCGCCGACTTCCCCGCAGCTTTCGTGTGTACTACAATTTTTTCATAGTATATCGGGACCAACAGGAGCGAGAGTGCAAAAAGCATGAAGGCGACACGTGACCAGAAAAATCCGTTATCGAACGTGGTCATTAAAAAGAGTCCTTTGATCGACACATAGTGGAGTGCAAAGAAAAGTCCTGCATGAATAGAAAGTGCCGCAACCTTAAGTGGAAAGCGCAACCGCGACACCAAAAAAGTGCCGAGTGAGAGTAATACGATGCCCCAAATAAAATTGTGTGAAAGCTGCGTACCGAGAAAAAAGTATCCAAGACCAAAGGACGCCAATGCCGACACCGCACCTACCACCGGCACCACATCAGAGGCGTCTGCTTGCTTGAGCGCATTAAACATTGAGACGAGCGCCAAGAAGAACGTGTACGCGGCCAAAAACGCCAACGCGACTATCTCGAGTGTCGGCTTCTCAACATTTGAGAACGATGGTATCGATGAAAAATGCCATGGGAGTGGGATGAGTCCTACCACATACACCAGTATCCACGCACCTGAAATGAGACAAGTATAGAACGCGTATACAAATGGCTTCGGCAACGCGCGCTCGTCTGAGACGATAAACTTGTCAACAAGTGCAACAACCGCCAGAATGAGTTGAGCGGCGGCGGCAAGCAAAATCCATGACATGTTTCTATTCTACCGCATTATTTTCGCAAATGCGCTTATACACAAGGGCAGATGGGCGTATCCTTCGCTCAAGTGTTTCGTAGTTTATTTCCACAAGACCAAAACGTTTTTCGTAGCCGAGTGCGAGTTCATAGTTGTCCAATAGTGACCAATACATATGCCCACGCACGTCAACACCGTCTTTGATTGCATTCCACACCCCGGTTACTTGACGCTGTATATAGTCGGCACGCCTGGTATCTTTCGCATCAGCAATTCCTGCTTCTGAAATGTAAATCGGTTTTTTATATCGGGAAAGATACTTCAATGCGAACTCTATCCCTTCAGGAAATATTTTCCACCCCATATCGGTTAGCGCGTACGTCTGCGTGTCACCAAATTTAGTGTGTCGATAGTAGTTGAGTCCTATTGAATCACACTTCTTGACGACCTGGTTCAGGAAGCGACCTGACTGTGCATACCGCGCAATACATGCGAGTAATTTGTTAAGTGGATTCCAGTTTGCTTGAAACACACGCACATGCTTCACAATACTCACGTCAACATTCGGTGCAATATCTTTAATTGCATCGTATGCGGCATTGTGTGACCGGCTGAGGTTGTTGGTGACGCGAAGGTATTTCAGGATATTGCTATGAGAAAGTGTCTGTGCTGACTTCCAAGTACCGTCGGGCTTTCCAAACTTTATCCAAAGCAAGCGTCCTCTTTTAAACGGCGGCCACGCGCCAAAGAGCCACCCATGGCTTGCAAACACGTTGGGTTCATTGATGGTTGAAAAATACCGACACCTTTCTTGAAGATGCTTCACCACAAACGCACAGTACCGCGCAAAAATTTGGGGTGAGTCTTTTCGTTCGAAGCCACCCGACTCGGAAAACCAAAGCGGGAGTGTAAAGTGCCAAAGTGTGATAAATGGAGTAATGTTTCGCTTTTTCAACGCTTCAAGCACCTTTTTGTAGTGCTCTATTGCGTCCATATTAAACTTCCCTTCTTCCGGCTCGATACGCGCCCACTCAATGGAGAAACGGTGAGCGTTGTGGCCAAGCTCTTTTGCAATATCAAAATCTGCTTCGTAACGATTGTAGTGGTCTGCTGCACGACCAAGCTTTGGCACCAACCCCTGAGAAGCGGCGTGCTCCCAATCCATATTCGTAATCCCTCCCTCAACCTGAAATGCTGATGTCGCCGCTCCCCAATAAAATCCGTCCGGAAATGTTTTCATCTTTTAATTGTAAGCAAAAAGCTTTGTGGTGCCAAGTACGTGAGCCATTTTTCGTAGAGTTCAGTTGTGGCGGCGACGTCACGGGCATTGTAGCGTGCGATGTCGCGGAACTGTTTCCCCCGAAACAGTTCCGCGACATCGTCGCCCGCCACCCCTTCTGCCTTGGGGCTTTCAATACCAAAGGCCCGACAGAATAGGTGGAGTGATGGTTTCCGGTGCATTGCACCATAGTAGGTGAGTTGGTCTTGCAAATCTACGTGTCGTACCTGCTTTTGTTGATACAAATACCGACCATCCATAAGGTCGTGTGTGGGACGAATACCATGAATTGCGGAACGAAGATTGAGGAACGGGACGTCAAATCCCCGACCATTGAATGTAACAAATGTGTCATATTCTTTCGCACCCTCCCAAAAATCCTCAAGCATTTCCCGTTCGCAGCGCGTTTTGAATACATACTCACCATCTTCGCTTTCAGTATCATCAGCACCACCGTTTTGGTAGTACACTACACCCTGTCTGCGCTCAAGATCATAGAGACCAATGGCGACAACCTCACCGGTAAGCGGAGAAAATCCGAGGCCTTCCCGCAAATCTTTCATCTGTGCCTCGTGTTCATCATTGTTTTTTGCAGTGCGATCGACCCACCGAGAGAGCACGTGCTGTGTTGTTTCATCAAGCACACTCCAGTCCTCGCCCACCGTTTCTATATCAAAAATAAGTGTCGCCATGTTCCCTTACCGGTTCCAGGGGAGATATTTCAAGATATACGTCATACCACAGTACCCAGTTGCTCCCGCAAAGAAGAGTCCGCCGCCCATTGCCGCAGAGAGCAGGTACCACCACGGATTGATCCATGTACCAAGCGCCATACCGATGAGAATGAGCGCGCCGGCAATAAGAAGTACTTGGCGCATCATCGGAAGCGCACGCTTTCCGGTTCCTACCACTTCAAGCCCCGCTGCGCGCCACGCATTGATGCCGCCGTCGACATTGACCACATTTACTCCATGCTCAAAAAGAAGCTCACACGCTCGCGCACTACGATTTCCTGACGCACAGTGTACGTATACGGTACCAATATCCTTCAACTTCTCTACCGCAGCTTCAATGTGCTCAAGAGGAATATTTCGTGCCGCAGGGATCCTACCGTTACTGTATTCATTTGGTTCGCGAACGTCGATCAGAATTTCATCGTGGTCGTTGTCAGACAACCGACGCTTGAGTTCTTCAGGGGAAATACGTTGTGTGGACATGGCGACTGTATTCTTACACTGACTAATACCCTATTCTACACCAGGGTCAGTACCAGGTTCTTGTTCTGGTGCAATTGCTTGCGGTACACATCCCGCAACAATCATGGTCCCGACTATAGCGTGGTAGTGGTACAGCGACTGAGTGTAACCCCGCCAAAATATCTCATGAGTGTGTCCGCTGCATGCGTCAAGATCACTGGAGGTGAGTTCCCTCCCGAACTCTGCAGAAGAATAGATAGGATACCCATCAGACATCACATCAAGGAGCATCGCCGGGCCTTGCGGGATGGCAGGTACTATCTCTTCCGGTGCGCGTGCATCATTTTGTTCCTTTTTTTGTGACTCTTCAGCCAATCGAGCATCTGCAAGAAGCGCCGTATACGCATCAGAGCTTTCCCATCCACGCAGCTTTGCCTTAAGTGATTCGCGTACATACATCGCATCATCTGTGCTTTCTGGCGCGAGCCCATACGAGTCGGCAGTGTGTGCAAACTGAAGCTGGAGGAATGTATGTTGCTCTTCGCCACCAAGCCGCGCGCCGTATACCAAAGCCGCAAGCACCACCGCCACGACGGCCACCATACTGAGTACAAGTCTTCGTGTATGTCTCATGGAGATACAGTATACCCCAAACGGCGCGCCTCCGAAGGGGGTGCGCCGAAACAACTGCAGTTTTCACCACTATTTAATCTTGATATCAATCAACTGCTCTACACGCCGAATATCCGCAAGAAGTTTCGAACGTTCATAATTGTGAAGTGTAATTACAAACACCGCCTTTCCGCCATTTTTTGCAAAGTGGCAGCGATCACCCACTTTCTTGTTAACAGAAATCTCCACAAACGAAGCGAGTTTCTGACACTTTTTGATGCCCTTAAGTTTGGTAATAATCCCCTCTTTCTTTGGATACCACTTAAGTGCAGCCGCAAAACCGCTACACTTCTTTGGAATAACCGGCTGCTTTGGCACACGGATGAGAAGGTCATTGAGCGAGTGATCGATGCCACAACTCAGCTCGTGAAGCTTCACACGAAACCCTCCAACACGCGGACCAATTTCCACAATTTTCCACTCGTCGTCAATCTTCATCAGTTCGACATGTACGGTTGTGTTTCGCAATCCAAGTGCGTGCACACCCATCTCTGCCACACGCTCGGCCCGCTCAATGGTCGATTTCTTGAAGGCGGTTGGAGTAAGGTGGAGGTAGTTATAGAAGTCGTCGTGTCCAATATTTTTCCCTGTCACCACCTTCACCATGGGACAAAAATACACCGTACCGCGAGAATTCACGTATCCGTCAATCGAATACATATCCCCTTCCATGTATTCTTCGACAACCACCTGCGGTTGTTCATCCCGCTTGTTCTCCTCGTAGATTTTTTTAATTTTTCGAAACGTCGAACGAAGTGACTTTTCAAGATCTTCTTCATGGTAGCAAATGGTCACTAGCATACTCTGTGCAAGATTGGTCGGCTTCACAATCATCGGAAAGCCGATTTTTTTCTTCGCCTTTGCGCGTTCCGTTTTCGTGTTCCCTTTTATAAGACAGAACTTCGGGGTAATCTTCTTATTATATAAAATAAACCGGCGGCGCATCTTGAGTTTATCAGTCGACCACTCCAGTGACTCAGTGGTCGGCGTACGGAGGTATGGTACATGCGGAATTACCTGCATAAACTTCAACATGTGTGATTCGGTGCGACAGGTAATTGCGAGCAACTGCTCCTGATACGGCAAAAGCACCTGGGCAATCTGACCAGGACGAGAGAAATCCACATAGAGCAGTATATCGAGACCAGTATAGTCTGTAGCTTCTCTTTTGTGCTTTGTTCGCGAATCCATAATAAGCATGATTCGGAACTTTTTTCGAACCGCCTTCTCATATTTCCGAATACTCGAAACTGCACCCGGAGGAAGGCCCATAACATACACGAAGATATTTTTTTGCTTCATATAACTGGTGGGGTCTCTGCAAAACAAAAAACGACACCCTGTCGTTTACGAAATGTCTTTATGATACCCACAATATAGCACGATGACACAATAAATTCAAAGTATGTATATAGTACACTCTTGTTTTAAAGCCGTTTTTGGATATGTCTGAGACCGAGTGATTTGCCAATAATCATAGCCAATAGGAGTATCACAAGCACCGGATCAACACTATGGAGAACGAGTGCCTGATAGAGAATTCCTATCACCGCAACCGTGGCGCCGACAAGATACGCAACACGCCCCGCATAGGCACGGTGCGCATACTCACGTTCGTCGGCAACCTGCTCGTTCCATACTGTCGCCGCATACAGTGCAAACGCAACAAAAAATATCCCACTACCGATATAGAACAGCATCTCCGGCATCACGATCATAAAGGGATCGAGAAACATAAGCGCAAGAATGACCACAACAACTGGAACGAGATACTGCTTCATATATCTATTCTATACCATTGTTACTTCCTAATACTAAACAACGTTTCAACCGGCTGACCAAAAAACCGAGCGAGCTTCATAGCCAAGAGCACTGAGGGAACGTAATTCCCCTTTTCGATAGAAATAATGGTCTGACGGGTAACACCAACTGCTGCTGCCAGCTCTTCTTGGGTGACATTTCGGTCCTTGCGCGCATCATAGACTCGATTGGCGACATTCTGTTCATTGCCCTGCATGAGGACCATGGTACCATACACCGCACAAAATGTTAAGACAGCTTAACATTTCGTGCGTTACCTATTGCCTGTTTTCACACCACAACTGTCTGCCATCGCGACCGCCCGCTCATCATCACAATTACTCTTAAACCGATTACACTATATGCTACACCTGTAGCGTATAGTGTAATTAGTTGAACTCTGTATAGTACCCTTCCTCTCTTACGTCTATCTTCGCAGCGAGAATAAAGTCGTTCTGTGAAAGTCCGCCGATTGCGTGTGTCGCGAGTACAAGTGTAACCCGCTTATATCCGGTGAGATGAATGTCAGGGTGGTGCCCTTCTCGTTCTGCAAGATTTCCTACCGCATTCACAAACGCAAGTGCCGACACAAAATCTGTGTGTACATACCCGCGGCTGATGCTCCCCGCATCAGCCGCGAGCTCCCACCCGGGCACTTCTGACATGCGCACTTCTGCTTCCTCACGAGTAAGAGGCGACATACCACCTTCACAAGGGACACAGTGTTGTTCTGTTAGTTTCATACAAATTATCTTATTTATCGGTGCGGGCAACCGGGCCAGCAACAGGGGCGGCGTTTGCCTTTTGCAAGATCGTGAGCAGCGCGTTCAATATGTTTGGCGCGCGTCTCGAGTTTTTTGACTGATATCGTCCAACAAATCCACTCGTTACGCGCAAGTGGAGTGAGATCATTCCACGCATCCTGTACCCGCTTTGAAGAAGTAAGTGCCGCACGCAAATCTTTCGGAATTGTGTGCACCACCCCTGTTGCAAGTTTTTGGGACATAGTGTTAAAACAGCTTTCCGCCAATCTTCGTTTCTGCAAGAGGTACAATCGGCGTCGCTTCTCCACTGTCTGCCTTTGGGTATTGCACACCAAGAAGCAAGAACTCGGAAAAGTTTTTACCAATCTGTCGTGCTTCAAAATTAAGCACACCAAGTACCTGCACGCCTTTGAGTTCCTCTTTCGAAACGGTTGATTTTTGCTCTGACATATTCAAAGTATACCAATTCCTCTGAGGCACATATATGTTCTGAAAACTTGACCTTTTTTGGTATACATGTTATCATATAAACACGCTTTTGATACTCGTGCGGAGTGAAAAGGCGAGCGTTTACAGCACCTGTACGACGCCTTGGGCACGCCACAGACGCGCTTCCCTTTTATTTAATTTCCGCACCACTAATTACATACATGCAGACACACAGAAACCGAGATACTCGGCACACTCCTCGTAGTGCGCACGGCAGTACACATGGGCGAAGACCACACCGAAATACACGAAGAAACGCACCGCACCGACACGGGGGACAACGTGGAAAGCGCGTGCTGCCAACCTTCGACCCATCACAATTTATCAACCGCAATCCAGTCGATCAGGTTGTTGAGACGTATACACCCAAACACCGTTTTGGTGATTTTGGATTGGATAAACGACTCGTACACACCCTAAGTACCATTGGACTTTCGACCCCATCCCCTATCCAGGACCAAATCATTCCACTCATTCTTGACGGAAAGGACGTCGTAGGACTCGCAGAGACCGGTACCGGCAAAACCGCAGCATTTCTGCTTCCGCTTATTCAAAAAACGCTCAAGCAGTATGGGCGACAGACTCTGGTACTTACCCCAACGCGTGAGCTTGCAATTCAGATTGAACAAGAGCTCAAGAAACTCACAAAAGGGTTTAAGATGTATTCGACGGTGTGTGTCGGCGGTACGAACATTCGTCCACAAATTCACGGACTACGCCGAAAGAACCACTTCATTATCGGCACACCGGGACGTATCACCGACCTCATTGATCGAAAAGATTTCAAGACAGGAGCAGTGACGACCGTCGTCCTCGATGAAGCGGACCGTATGCTCGACATGGGCTTCATTCACCCTATCAAAGCGATCCTCGCGACCATTCCGAAGGAGCGCGAGACACTTTTCTTCTCTGCAACCATGGACAAAAAGACCGAGCAACTCGTCGGCGATTTCTTACGTGAACCAGTCACTGTATCAGTGAAGAAGAAGGAGGTGACTAACAGTATCAAACAAGATGTCGTACGGTATGGTCATCACAACAAGTTCGAGACCCTCACCTCACTTCTTTCCAACGAATCGCTGAGTCGTGTCATTATATTTGGCTCAATGAAACATAGTGTTGAGAAACTTTCAAAACAGCTCAACACACACGGCATCACGTCAGAATCAATTCATGGCAACAAAAGTCATCCTCAGCGACAGCGGGCCCTCGCACGATTTCAGAGTGGTCAGGCACGGGTACTCGTCGCGACAGACGTTGCAGCACGTGGTATCCATGTCGATAATGTCTCGCACGTAATTAATTACGACCTGCCAAACACCTTTGAAGACTACGTGCACCGCATCGGACGCACCGGACGTGGAAACAAAAAAGGTGAAGCACTTACCTTTGTGCTTACCAACTAACTTCTGCTAAGGACAGTCCTTCAGTAATTAATTCATGAATTAATTACTGAAGGACGCCCGCGAATACAAAA
>JAGQLY010000020.1 GCA_020428905.1 Candidatus Kaiserbacteria bacterium
ATCGCTCTCAGGGAATATCCTTTGTCTAACAATATCTTTATTTCCAAACGCTCCGCTTTTCGTAAATCTCCTTTCTTCATAACACTCAAGTTTAACTGAGTGTCCTAATAGATTGTGGAATCTACGTATCTCCTCAGCATCGTAACCCAACCATCATGAAGTTGAACCTATAGGTTCAACTTCATGATGGTTGCAGAGGTTATAGATCTTCTCATCTTGTGTATGTATCAAACCAGCTCGTAACAAAGGCGATAGGTGGTTAGTAAATAGGTAAGACACCACATTTTAGTGTGGTACACGGTGTAAAATAGGGTTTAACAAATCCTAGAACGCTCCCAATTCTTTGAGAAATTTTTCGTATGACTGCAGTGCTTTTTCTCCTTCACGAACTGATAGAGACGATCCGGGTGTGTGCACCAATCGGTTGCGAAGACGGTGTGCGTCCCACAAGAGTTCGATACTTGGTACATCAGCTGAAAGTATCTTTGAGAGACGGTCTGCCATATGTTCCCCTTGGAACCCTGCTTTTTTGAGTACCTGATCGACAAGTGCGTCCGCCTCAGTGACTGCAAGCCGGAAGGCGTCGGGAGTTGGGTTTTTATCTATGCGACCACGAAGTGCGTTCCACTTTTTCTGTGTGGCAGGATCTTTCTTTGTGATCAGTGTTACGTCACGCTTTACGGCGCTAAAGAGTTTGGGACGGTAGTGAAGCGGTTCCGCCAGGACGGCAAACACTATCGTTAAGATAATAAGCACAGTGTTAATGATCGTGAACAATGGTTTTATGGTTCCGCGCCAAGTATCAAGTGTGCCCGAAAACGCTCCTGAATTAAGAAATTGATCAGGGTGGGGAAGTTGTGCGAAGGTGGTGTGCGGAAGAAGTACGCAGGTTATGAATGCGAGGATGTATGCACCAAGAAACAGTATAGTGCGATGAGATCGTGTTTTTTGGTTGTGCGCGGAGTGTGTCATAAGTATTTATCAATAGAATCTTCCTCGCTAAAGATAGAAAGACCAGCTGGTGGTCCCGCCTTCTTACTCTCAACACGCTTAATGTGCGGCGCAGTAAGCACCACGTTGGTTGGTGGATGAAAGAGGGTAGCTATTTCGGTCGAACTCAGTTCAGTCGTTCTTGAATGGATACTCCAGTTGAGAATGTGTGAAGTGAGCAGTTTTCCTACCGGTTCATGATCGGGCATACGACGCTGAATAAAGTCGCGATAGACGCGCTTTTGACGCAGAATTCTGCGCCAGACTGGGAACACCCACGGATAGAACCATATTTGTGTGCGGGTTGCGACCATTTGGTTTTGCCCCAACCCATTGAGGTCAAGTGACGAATACTGCCCAAATGCGCCGGTGATACCTTTGCGAGCAAAGGTATCGTAGTACGTTTCCTTTGGGGAAATGTATACGAACCGAATAACAGAATTGAAGATTGGTCGAGAAATTTTTTCCTCAACCGCTTTCAATACCTTGAGCTGTCCTGGGGAACGGGTTGCCTCTTCCTCGTCCTTAGAATCATCGTCGAGGTCCGTTTTACTTTTTCGGTCGCGTAGTTTCTTGACCGTTTTTTTGTATTTATCAGCCCAGTTACGTGGCCCAGGGGAAATGTTGAGCTGGATACCTACAAATTCATCCTCATTTACTTTACTCAAAATTTCAAGGAAGGTGGAAATAGGGTCAACTAATTGGATATCTTCATCAGGTACCTCAAAGTCAAGATAGGTTTTGATGGGGTAGCACGCTTCCTTTTGTAGTACGAGTTCGGTGCCAAACATTTCATATCCGTCTGAAGTGAGTGCGTCATATCCTTGCGGAAGTCGCTGCATGTAGTCATCGACCTCAATGATTTCGACATCCGGATAGTACGAAACAAACGCCGCCTCAATAAGATTGCGCTGCTTATGCTGACAACGAATATAGAAGTGTACCTCGCCGCCAAAACTCACGATCTCAAGGGTAAACCACAGCGGCACCTCGCCGTCGAGATACTTTTCACCGAATGTATCTGGTGAGTTACCTAGTCCATGAAGCGCAAGAAGCACCTGCTCCATACCACGAGCATTTTTAGTAATTTCGCGTGGAATATTTATTTCAAGAAGTGCAGTGCCGTGATGTTTTTTAAGAAAGAGGAGGTTTTTCCAGTACAGGTATGCAGAACGTGCGACACGAAAAAGTATAAAAAAAAGTACCAACCACCAGGCCTCGTGTATCACAAACCAGATGAAGTTCAATATCGCTTCCAGAAGAGGCGCAATGTTACCTGTCCCAAGGCTATACTCAGGAATCTGCACACCGTAAAAAACGCGGTCCATACGTATTTAAAGTGTAGCATATACTTCGTACTATTTTGCACAGTAGCAGCGGCATATTGGGGGACGGGATCGGGTGTTTGTTGGTATACTACTAGCAACGAAACCAGCATGGCGGATCCAAACAAAATTCAGATTATTAAATATGCGCCACCCCCGCCGTCTCTGCCGGTATTGGGGAAAGTAGATGCCGCCGATGTGTGCTTTTTTGGGCGTACAAACTACGTCGCTGCTCTTGAAGAAAAAAAGTATATCTTCGGTATCAAGCGCGTCGACAGGCATCGGCACATGTACGTGGTGGGGAAGTCAGGTGTAGGAAAGTCAAAGTTCCTCGAGCTCTTGGTGCGACAAGATATCGGACATGGAAAGGGAGTGTGTGTATTCGATCCCCATGGCGAGCTCATTGACGACATCTTGCCGTTTATCCCTGAGGAGCGTATTGATGATGTGTGTATCATAGACCCGTCTGATTTTAATCATCCGGCTTCCTTTAATCCGCTTGCAAATATTGATCCTGACCTCAAGCACCAACTTACTCAGGGCTTGATTGAAGTCCTCGAAAAGCAGTTTGGTGCAAACTGGACCCCGCGTCTTGAGCACGTGTTTCGCTTCACAACACTTGCGCTTCTCGACTATCCACATGCCACTATGCGCGGCATGATCTCAATGCTCACTGACCGCAACTATCGCCAAAAAGTAATTGAGTATATTGAGGACGATATGGTGAAGCGCTTCTGGGCGATTGAATTCGCAGATTGGTCTGAGAAATTTGATACGGATGCAATCATTCCGCTCGTTAACAAGCTTGGGCAATTCCTTTCAGATCCGATGCTTCGAAACATCTTTGGGCAGAAAGAAAACAGGATCGACCTTGAGGATTTGATGAACAATGAGAAGATTATTTTGATCAACCTCTCTAAGGGGCGTCTTGGAGAAGAAAACTCGAGCTTCTTTGGTGCGATGTTCCTGACCAAGATCAAACAGGCAGGCATGGCTCGGGCACGTATTCCTGCAGCAGAGCGTAAAGACTCGTATGTGTATGCCGATGAGTTTCAGAATATTGTGACCGACACCTTTGAAAACCTCCTCTCCGAGGCGCGTAAATATGGTCTTGCACTCACGATGGCACACCAGTATGTGAACCAGCTTTCACCGGCGGTGCAGGCTGCAGTGTTTGGAAATGCCGGCTCGATTGTAGTGTTTCGTATTAGTGGTGAAGACGCGGTCAAAATGGAGCCGGAGCTTGCACCAGTGTTTAAAGTGAAAGACATGATCAACCTCGGTAAACAAGAGTTTTACATCAAAATGACCATTGATGGCGAATCATACGATCCATTCTCTGCCGAGACGCTACGAGTTATGAAGCCGCCGCATGAGTCGTACAGAGAACGCATCATTGAAGCGTCTCGAAAGAAGTACACTATTGATATCGACGCAGCAAAGCGACTCATTGAGGAAGAGGAGGCAGGTATCTTGCGTAGTGCGCAAGAAAAGGCCATTATAGGGGGGAAGGGTCGAGATACTTCTGGTGGTGTCGCGGTACCGTCAGCAGAAAGTGCTGATCTGGAACCACTTATCTAGCTGCATTTAGGGCATCGTCCGGGGTCGATTGTTAGCACCTAATCGAATACCAGTAGTATGTATATATCTCAATGGATGCTCATCGGAGGGGTCGCCGTTGTTGTTGCGCTCGTCGTTATTATCTTTCGTCTGCTTACTAAGATAGCGGAGTTGCGAACCGAAATAGACCACCTTGAAGGCGTAGATGTTGAGGCGCGTGAAGACGCAAAATTTGGTGATGTTGATAGTCAATACTGATTTTGTATAGTGAGCGATCGAACTACAACAGAGGCACGCAGCAAGACACCGCAGTTTGACGCGGCACTTGAGCAGTATTTTGTGGAGCTTGAGCCGCAGCTTGATGAACAAGGAGGTCAGTGGCGAGAGTGTCGGTTTTCAAAGAGGCAATTTTATGTGCGGCCGGAAGACGTCGCTTTTTATAAAAAAATTGGAGTGCCGCTTCCGACACTCTCGCCAAACGAGCGAGCACGGCGGAAATTTGGATATTTCAATATTTATAATCTCTTTCGTGTAAATTCGACCCACTCTAATAAATCAATCATTGCAGCATATCCACCAAACACACCGTATCCCATTTATGAACATGAGGTATGGAATGGTGAAGGTTGGAATCCTCATGAGTTCGCGCATGACTATGATCCGAATAGAGATTTCTTCTCCCAGTATCAGGACTTTCAACGCTCTGTTCCTCGAGCAAACTTAAACATTAAAAATAGTGTAGGTAGTGACTTCACGAATAACACCTCAAGAGTCAAAAACTGCTACCTAGTTTTTGATGCAATAGAGTCAGAAGAGTGCGCGTATTGTATCTATCTTGAACAATCGAAGTATTGTTACAATGGCTTTGGGCCGATTAATTCTGAAATTACGTATGAGGCTGTCATTAGTGAGCGTTTATATCGGTCCTTTTTTATAGAATATTCACGAGATTGTTTGGATAGTTCGTTTTTGTACGATTGCCGCGATTGTCAATATTGTTTTGCGTGCACTAACTTGCGGCACCGGAAATATTGTTTTCTCAACGAACAGCTTACAAAGGAAGAATACGAAAAAAGGGTTTCGGAAATCGATCTCGGCAACAGGGCTGTCGTAGAAGAGTGGAAAGGGAAGTTTTCTGAGTTGAAAGAAGGTGCCATACATCGCGCAAACCACAACGAGAAATCAGTTGACTCGTCTGGTGATTTTATAGAGCAGTCAAGAAATTGTTACTCATGCTATTACGTTACTGAATCAGAGAACATTGCCTATTCGACCGGCGGTCTTAAGAACCGTGATTCGTATGACACCGTAGGAGGGAAAGGGACTGAATTGTCGTACGAGGTTTGGGGACTCAGTGCATACAATACAAAGTTCTCTATGGAAGCGGACCAGTTGCGTGACTGTGAGTATTGTGATTTATGCGAAAATTCGAATAATTGTTTTGCGTGTATTGGTCTACGAAATCGTTCATTTTGTATTTTTAACAAACAATATTCTGAAGAAGAGTATTGGAAGACGGTGGATGAGATAAAAGCAAATATGCTCGCGGCAGGAGAATATGGAGAATTTTTTCCACCAGAGCTTGCCCCAATTCCATATAACGTCTCGCTTGCAATGTCATATCAAGGGTATGACGACATTCAAACGGCCGTTCAATATGGTTACCATGCGGAAGAGATTCCTGAAAGCATCCAGGACGTTTCAGGGGAAGGGATTGATGCCGAAGACGTGCCTTTGGATATAAAAGAGACGGGAGACGATATTTTGGCAAAGGTTATTTTTGACAGGGAGAACAATAAACAGTTTCGGTACACAAAACAGGAGTTGGATTTTCATCGTCAGTATAATTTGGCGTTGCCGATCGAACACTACAGCGTACACCTTGCACGGCGGCGCATAGATCTGGGGCCAATTGACTTCAATATAAAAGGACGTGAATGTTCAAAATGTGGGAAAGCAACACAAGTTACCATTCCTGAAAATCATCCTAGCGCGCCGAAAATAGTGTATTGTGAGTCGTGTTATAACGCCGAGATACATTAGCTATGGGACCAGAAACAAAACAGTGTCAAAATTGTCAGGGAAATTTCGTTGTCGAATCGGACGACTTTGATTTTTATGAAAAGATGCAGGTACCTGCTCCGACCTGGTGTCCGGAGTGTCGGATGATCAGGAGGATGCTTTTTCGTAATGAACGAGCGCTCTACAAACGTGATTGTGATCTCTGTGGGAAAGGCATGGTGAGTATCTTTGCGCCCGATAAACCACAGACCGTCTATTGTACGCACTGTTGGTGGAGCGACAATTGGGACCCGGGAGAATTCCATATGGAGTATGATCCGAATAGGAATTTTTTTGAGCAGTACAGTGAGCTGTTGGCTAAGGCGCCGTGGGCAAATCTCATTGTAGGATACTCGACGCTCGTAAACAGTGACTACGTGAACCATGCAGGGTACCTCAAGAACTGTTACTTCGTCTTCAATGCCGACCGCAATGAAAATATCAACTATGCAGTGGCGGCTATCGACACTAAGGATTCTATGGATCTCAATGAAGTGACTAAGTCGGAATTATGTTACCAGGACATCAATTGCCACGATTGTTATCAGACACATTTTTCCGAAGACTGTTCTTCGTGCAGTAATGTGTTTTTCTCAAAAGATTTAAGTGGCTGCACCGACTGCTTTGGGTGTGTCGGGCTTCGGAATAGAAAATACTGTTTCTTCAATGAAGAATTGTCCAAAGAAGCATACGAGGCAAAAATGGCGGAGCTCAGACTGTCGTCACATCAACAAATTCAAAAAGTGAAAGGGGAAGTCCATGCATTTTGGAAGAAATTTCCAAATAAGTTTATGCATGGTGTCCAAAACGTAGACGTTTCTGGTGACTATGTTCGTAATTCAAAAAATGCGCATCACATGTATCTGTCCGCACATGCAGAAGACTCAAAGTATTCTCAATGGATTACCACTGCTCCAGCGAAGGATGTGTACGATTGTAGTGAGTGGGGGAATGGGCTCGAGCTCGGATGTGACTCTATGACTGTCGGCGAAGGCATTCACAATGTCGCCTTTTCTTTTGGAGCCTGGGACAATTGTCGAAATATTGGATACTCCACTATGGTTGTTTCATGCTCCAATATGTTTGGGTGTGCAAATATGCGCAAGAAATCAAACTGTATTTTAAACAAACAGTATAGTGAGGGTGAGTTCAAAGAACTGCGAGAAAAAATTATTGCAGATATGCGTGCCAATCCGTATGTCGACAAAAAGGGTCGGACTTACGGATATGGGGAATTCTTCCCAGTTGAGCTGGCGGTCTTTGGATACAACGAAACGTCTGCACATCAGTACTATCCGCTTACTAAGGAGCAGGCTCTCGAGAAAGGGTATAACTGGTATGATGCAGAGCCGTCGAAACACCAAGTAACCAAGACTGCAGATGATTTGCCTGACGACATCAGCGAAGTGACTGACGATATTTTGAAAGAAGTGATCGAGTGTGAGGGTTGTAAGGTTCCATTTAGGATTGTCTCGCCAGAACTTGATCAGTTGCGACGGTTTGGATTTCCGCTGCCACGAAAGTGTTCTGCCTGCAGGAACCTCGAGCGACTCAATCGTATCAACCGGCCACGACTCCACAAGCGAACCTGTCAGTGTGCGGGTGCGCAGTCAGACAACGGGGTGTACCAAAATACAGCGAATCATCCACATCACGGTAGTGAGCAGTGTCAAAACACCTTCGAGACCTCATTTGACCCGGACAGGAATCAGATTGTCTATTGCGAACAGTGCTATCAAGGTGAGGTAACATAGAAGGACCATGCACCCAGAAACAAAGACCTGCAAAAAGTGCCAAAACGACTTCACGGTTACACCTGAGGACTCTGTGTTCTACGAGAAAATCGACGTGCCACCACCGACTCTCTGTCCAGAGTGTCGGTATATTCGTCGTTTGCTCGATAGGAATGAGTGGACGATGTATCGGCGGACATGTGACGCGACAGGGAAGAGTATCGTTTCAATTTATAAAGAGGACGTACCGTTTCCGGTGTATCAACAGGACTATTGGAAGTCTGATGCCTGGGATTCTCTTGAATACGGCAGAGATTTTGATTTCTCGCGGCCGTTTTTCGAACAGTATGAGGAGCTCCGCAGTGTTGTGCCGCATCTCGCGCTGGTAAACTCAAACAGTGTAAATAGCGAATACACCAATCAAGCTGGGAATAATAAAAGTTGTTACATGCTCGTTACGAGCGGGGATTGTGAACAGTGTATGTATGGGAGCTGGTGTGAGTATTCCTTCTACCTTTCTGATTGTTATGTCTCGCAACATTGTGAGTACTGTTATGAATCAGTAAACATAACGAAGTGCTCCAGCTGTGCTTGGTGTGTTGATTGTGCTGACTGCGTAAAAGTATTTTTGTCGCAAGATTGTCGCGGGTGTACGAATTGTCTTGGGTGTATTGGTTTAAGGAACAAACAATACTGTTGGTTTAACGAAGAGGTTGGAAAAGAAGAATACGAACGAAGACTAAAGGAACTTGGTTTGAGTCGTGAGTTTATTCAGGAATTGAAAGGGAAGGTTGTTGCGCTCCGCAAATCGATACCAGTAAAGTACTTTCACGGCATCCAGGCAGAAGGCTGTTCTGGAGACTATATCGATCACTCTCAGAATGCGGCGCAGGTTTTTAATTGTAAAGACCATAAAGACACCGCGTATATGCAGGATGCCTGGAATCAGGTTCAAGACTGTCGTGATTGCACAGAAATCATTGTCTCTGAGCGCTCATACGAAATACAGGGAACTGAGAAACCAACACGGACTATTGTTGCGAGGAGTTGTTTTAGTACCATCACCGATTCGTACTACTGCGATATGTGTTTTGGAGTTAGCGACTGTTTAGGATGTTTCGGCCTAAAGCAGAAACAGTACTGCATCTTGAACAAACAGTATTCAAAAGAGGAGTACACGGAACTCAAGAAAAAGATCATTGCGCACATGAAAGAGACAGGGGAGTGGGGTGAGTATTTCCCTGCTGAAGTCTCGCCGTTTGCATACAATGAATCCATGGCGCAGGATTACTTCCCACTTACGAAAGAAGAAGCGCTTGCTGCTGGCTATACCTGGTATGACCGGCCGCAGTCCGAGTATCAGGTAACGGTAGAATCAGACGATTTGCCGCAGAGTATTGCGGAGACTACGGACGATATTTTGAAAGAAACCATCCGCTGCAAGACACAAGAGAGTGAAGAGGCAAAGAGGGAGAATCCTATGTGTGCTACCGCGTTTCGGTTGGTCCCAGACGAGCTTGCGCTCTATCGCAAGCTTGGTATTCCGGTCCCAGACAAGTGTTTAACCTGCCGCAGGAAGGAGCGCTTTAAGGTGCGAAATCCGCGCAAGCTCTGGAAGCGAAAGTGCCAATGCGCTGGAGAACATTCAGACAACGGCAGGTACCAGAATACGGTTGCACATGCCCATGGAGATGGTCACTGTCAAAACGAATTCGAGACGAGCTACTCGCCAGATCGGGAGGAAATCGTGTACTGCGAAGAATGTTATCAAAAGGAGTTACTATAGAGCTATGAATCCCGTTAGAAATGAAAACGTTATGTATATAATAGGGAGTCAAAAGAGGAGTGAAGGTGTGTCGGATAATTACCAGGGAGCTAACTAAACGGAAATCAGAGATTTCCTATTTCTAACGAGATGAATCCAGAAACAAAGACCTGCAAAAAGTGCCAAAACGACTTCACGGTTACGCCTGAGGACTTTGTGTTCTACGAGAAAATGCACATGCCTGCTCCGACATTTTGCTACGAGTGTCGGTCTAGGCGCAGAATGATGTGGCGTAATGAACGATCGCTGTACAAGCGAAAGTGTCAGGCTCCGGGTCACTCGGAAGATCTCATTACTATCTACGCGCCGGAAAAATATGTGGTTGTCTATGATCAGAAATACTGGTGGAGTGATGAGTGGGATCCGACTGACTATGGTCAAGAATATGACTTTAACCGACCGTTTTTTGAGCAATTTAAGGAACTCTTTTCTCAGGTGCCGCAGTTAGCTCTCTCTAATTCAAATGCAGTGAATAGCGACTACTGTAACGTCGCTGATCAGAGCAAGAATTGTTACATGGCTCTAGGTACCTACAAGATAGAAAATCTTTCGTATGTGAACCGTGCATACGAGAGCAAGGATTCGGTTGATGTATACGTTTCGTTTGGTAACGAACTTTGTTACGAGTGTGTTTCTTGTTCAGATTCCTATCACCTATTGTATAGCAGGGACTCTGTTGGCTGTCGTGATTCGTATTTTCTCTATGACTGTAAGAACTGTTCTGATTGTGTAGGTTGTACTAATTTGAGGAACGCAAAGTACTGTATTTTCAATGAGCAATATACAAAGGAGGAGTACGAACAGAAAAAGAAAGAACTCGGCCTAGATTCTCAGGCTGGTCTCAAGAAGGTTCGTGAACAGTTCGAAGAGTTGTATACAAAATCGATCCATGAGTTTGCGCGTATCGCAAAATCAGTTGATTCGACAGGAGACAATATTATAGATACCAAAAACTCACACTGGTGCTTTGATCTTTTTGGTGGCATGGAAGACTCGAAATACTCTCATTGGGGTGGGCTACAGGCCAAGGACCTCTATGATGCTGGCCCGGGCGTTGGTGACGGCGGCGAACTTATGTATGACGTAACAGATACCGGCATTCAATCTGCTGATATTGCGTTCACCAACGTTGTATATGGTTCGCATGACGTACGGTACTCAGTATTTTGTCATGGGAGTAAACATCTCTTTGGTTGTATCGGAGTTCGTAGCCAGGAGTATTGTATTTTGAATAAAAAGTATTCAAAAGAAGAGTACGAGGAGCTGATCCCCAAGATCAAGCAGCATATGATGGACATGCCGTATGTCGATAAGAAGGGGAGAGTGTATACCTATGGAGAATTCTTCCCAGAAGAGACAGCTCCAATGGCATTTAATGAGTCGATCGCGATCGATTACTTCCCGCTTTCAAAAAAAGAGGCAGAGGCGTACGGGTATCCCTGGCGTGAAGGCGAGAAGACTGCTCCGCAGATTACTATAAAAAATGAATACATCCCCGACACGATAGAAGGAGTTGATGACAGTATCACAAAGGAGGTTCTCGAGTGTGCACACAAGGGGGCGTGCGAGGATAATTGTTCAGTGGGCTTTAGGATTATTCCGCAAGAGCTCGAGTTCTATAGGCGTCTGAAGATCCCGCTTCCAACGATGTGTTTCAGCTGTAGGCATGTGAGCAGACTCAAGCATAAAAAGCCGCTTAGACTTTGGAAGCGAAAGTGCCAATGCGCTGGAGAACATTCAGACAACGGAAAGTACCAGAACACCACACAGCACCAACACGAAGGACATTGCCCAAATGAGTTCGAGACCTCCTATGCACCAGACCGAGAGGAAATCGTGTATTGTGAGCAGTGTTATAACGCGGAGGTGGTGTAGTGAACAAAGACCCCAAAACCTTCGGTTTCGGGGTCTTTGTTCCTTGCTCGGGCGCGGAATACCTTTTATACTTCATATACATGGACTTTGATAAGCGCAAGATCGGCTCGGAAGAGGAAGCGGTGTTCTTTGCCCGTACCGACTTTCGTGGTTCAGACAAACTCTTCGGTCTTAAGCGGAGTGATCGGCGTCAGCATATGTATGTCATTGGAAAGACCGGTACGGGTAAGTCTGCACTTCTCCACAATCTAATCGTGCAAGATATCTCCAACGGTAGTGGTGTCTGTGTTGTGGACCCGCACGGTGAGTTGGTAGAAAGTATTTTGGCCAAAATCCCAAAATCTCGAGAGAAAGACATAATTTACTTCAACCCAGCAGATTCTGACTATCACGTCGGCTTTAATCCGCTTGAGCTACCCGACCCAAAGTATAAGCACTTGGTGGCGTCTGGACTCATGGGAATCTTTACCAAAATCTGGGCGAACACCTGGTCTGCTCGAATGGAATATATTTTGAACAACGCCATTCTCGCACTTCTCGACACACCCCATACCACACTACTCGGTATCCCACGCCTCCTTACTGACAAAGAGTACCGCCAAAAAATTATTGGCAACCTTAAAGATCCGGTGGTAAAGGCCTTTTGGGTGAGTGAGTACGAACAGTGGCAAGATAAGTTTCGCAATGAAGCTATTGCACCGATTCAAAACAAGGTGGGGCAGTTCCTCTCCACCTCGCTTATTCGTAATGTTGTTGGGCAGTCGCACAGCACGATTGACGTCTTCAACCTTATGAATGAGGGGAAGATATTCTTGGTAAACGTATCAAAGGGACGCATTGGAGAAGATAACTCGGCGCTTCTCGGCGCAATGCTCATTACTAAAATTCAGCTCTCTGCCATGGAGCGGGTGCGTATTCCTGAAGAGGAGCGACGTGACTTCTATCTCTACGTGGACGAATTCCAAAACTTTGCAACTGACTCATTTGCGAGCGTGCTTTCTGAGGCGCGAAAGTACCGTCTTAATCTAATAGTGGCGCACCAGTATGTCGGGCAGCTCACCACTGATGTCTCGACGGTGGTGCGGGACGCCGTTTTTGGTAACGTCGGAACTATGCTCATGTTTCGTGTAGGTGCTGCTGACGCAGAGTTTCTTGAAAGTGAATTTACACCAGAATTCACCATTGAAGATATGGTCAATCTGCCTAACTATCGCATCTATCTGAAGCTCATGGTCAATGGTGTAGCTTCTCGTCCGTTTTCGGCAAAGACACTTCCACCGTTTAAGCTCAATGAAGAAGCGATGACGGTGGAGGAAGTGGTTGAGGGCTCTCGTACCAACTACGGTCGTCGAAGGGAAGATGTTGAAAATGAAATTTTGGCATGGAGCACCAATGCCCCTCCTGAAGAGGTTGTGCGTGCGACTCGTACTGGCGAAAAGTTTACATCAACCACGGTCGGCAACAAAGAACGCTTTGAAGTAAACTGTTCAATGTGTGGGACAGAAACAACAGTGCCGTTTGAACCACGAAAAGGGAAGCCGGTCTATTGTGTCGATTGCTACAAAAAAATAGAGCGTGGTGAGATTAAGCCGCTGTTTAGTCCAAAAACATCAGAAAACAAAGTGGCAGAGTCCTCAAGAGTTCTGTCTGCTATGGGAATCGAATTCGACGCCGGAAGTGTTGGTGGTGGAGGGGGCGGCCCCAAACACAAGCAACGAGAAGACCGTCTACGCTCTGGAGATCGTCCACCTGAACGTGACCGTAATCGACAACGGGGAGGAGGAGATAACAGCAGACGACCAGGTGGAGGAGGTAATCGAAACCAAGGCCAAAATCAAAAACGACAGCAACCACAAACCGTCGA
>JAGQLY010000021.1 GCA_020428905.1 Candidatus Kaiserbacteria bacterium
TACTGGTATTTTTCTTTGGCTGTGCTTGGGGGCGGGCTCGAACCGCCGACCCTTTGTTCTTCAGACAAATGCTCTACCAACTGAGCTACCCAAGCGAACAGGGACTAGAATACCAGAAAAAAGTCCATTATTCTAGTCGTTGTTGCCAAAGTTTGGCAAGAGATGCTCAAGCCCCTTGAGACCCGGCAGTTCGGCGATACCTGTACGAAATGTCTCGTAGTTTGCCCCTACCGCATCAAAATACGGCTCAAGGAAGTAGAAGTATACTGCAAATGGCAGCCCAATAAGAAGCCCGTACCAGAGCACTCGAAACACCAGCTCTATAACACTATTACGATGCAGCTTCTTAAGAAGTGTATGGTTTTGTTCCAACAACTCTGTGTTTCGTTTGATGAGCCGCTTTAATTCGTCGTGTTCTCCGTGTTCAGTCATATCTTACGCAACCATTGCTTTTACTTTATCAATAATCTGTTCAATCGAACTACTGTTCTTTACTAAATAGTGAAACACCCCTGTTGTAAGCATTTCACCAATACTCTCTACACTGTCTTTATTGGTGAGTACCAATACCGGCACCGTGCGACCCCATTCATCTTTTTGTAAGTGCTCGACCACCTCCCTGCCATCCATGCGGGGTAACATGATATCAAGAACAATCACATCAGGATGTTCGAGTAGGGCAGTCTGAAGGCCTTCTTTTCCATTTTTGGCGATATGTACCAGGAGACCCTCACGCTTAAACCTATCCTGCAATATAGCCTGTTGTTGCAAGTCGTCCTCAATAATCAAAACACTTTTTGTTGTTGGGGTATCGCTCATAGTTACTTGGGAGCATGATTCGTTAGGTGGTTTTTTATCGCATCGACAATCTCGGTAAGTGGGTGATTTGCTTTCACATAGAACTTAGAAACACCAAGCTCGAGATAGGTTTGTTTTTTATCAGGTGTGGCTGTATTAGACACCACAAAAACAGGAATGTGCCTATGTGCACCACCCTCACCCTTGAGCGTCGCAACAAAATCAAGTCCTGTTTCTTTGCCGAGCAGGTAATGATCAAGCCAGATCGCGTCCACAGGCACACCCTCATCGATGTAATCAAGTGCCTGCTCAACCGTGCGCGCAGTGACCACCTCAAACGATTCTTGTTCGAGTTTTGCCTGAATGGCCCCCAGCAGTGGACGCTCATCTTCAACAACCAATATAGTATATGACATACTCTACAGTGTATCAGAGCCACTATTATGACCCAAGTTCCTTTGTCCCCTCCTTTTTGACCATACCGGAAAGGGGTATCCTAACTGTAAATGTAGTGCCCTTGCCTTCAGTAGAGGTAAATGAAATGGCACCCCCCGAATGTTCGACGACTGATTTTACGATATAGAGCCCCAGGCCATTGCCATCTGTCTCCGATTCTCGTGCGTTGTCTGCACGGAAAAGTTTGCTAAAAATGCGTTTTTGTTGCCGGCGCGGAATTCCGATACCGGAGTCAGCGACACGAAAGACCACCTGCTTTTTGCGTGCATCCTTTCGCACTTCGTACGTAACCGATCCGCCGTCGGGAGTATACTTGATCGCGTTTGAGAGCAGGTTTTGAAACACCATACGAAGCAAACGAGGATCGATGTCTATCTTTGGCAGTTTGGGATCGAATACTGTCTTAAGTTGTAACTTACGTTTATCTGCCTCGAGACGTTGTTCTTTAAGAACCGATTCGGCGAGCTCAATAATGTCAGTCGGTACCGGCTCAACTTGAAAGGTGCCGAGTTCGATGCGCGATACATCAAGTAACGAGTTCACAAGGTCAACCATCCGCTGGTTGCTTGCGTACATCTGCTCGACATACTCCTTTTGTTCTTTCGTCAACTTGCCGGTACTGCCGTCGAGAAGGATTTCCGCATACCAGTTTATAGTAGAGAGTGGTGTACGCAGTTGGTGCGAAGCTAGCGAAACAAACTCCGTTTTTGCTTGATCAATCTCTTGCTCCCTAGTGACGTCTCGCTCAATCGCCACAAAGAATGTCACTTCGCCGGTCTCATCCAAAATTGGAGAAATGTTGGCAGATGCCCAATACCGCTCCCCGTCTTTCCGCTTATTCTCTATTTTGCCAGTAAATGATTTCTTTTCTGTTTTTACGATACGCCAGAGATCAGCGTAAAAATCCTCATCCATACAACCACCCCAAAGCTCCGGTGAGCCGGCCTTTTTTCCGAGTGACTCCTCGACTGAAAATCCTGTAAGGGTTTCGAGAATAGGATTTGCATACACTATGACACCCTCCGCATCAGTGATGACAATCTGGTCTGTTGAATACTGTGCAGCGAGCTGAAACTTTTTGAGGTCTTGCGCTAACCTTTCTGCGCGTTCTTTTTCGGTTTCGATATCCTCAAGTATATTGAGCATTGCCTTTTTTGTCTTATCAAGATTTCGGTTTTGCTCAATAATACCCGCTTCAAAGGCCTTCTTATCACTGATGAGAAATCGTACAGCAATGTACCTATGAAGCTCCCCTTGTTCGGTAAAGATAGGGGCGATAGAAGTATCGACCCAGTAGTACGAACCGTCTTTGGCACGGTTTTTGATTTCTCCACGCCAGATACCGCCACTTGAAATGGCCTGCCACAATTCGACAAACATACTGTCCGGCTGGTGACCAGATTTCAGGATTCGGTGGTTTTCTCCAATAAGTTCTTCGGCAGTATACTGAGACACTTCAATAAACTTCTTGTTGACATACAAGATAGTTCCTTTGGTATCTGTCACCGAAACTAGTGCTGTGGTTCCTACAGCGTCAAGGAGTGCTCGATAGTCTGTATCCTCCAGATGGTTGATCTTTTGAATTGGTGTGAATTTATTCATAGCCGCTGAATTCTTCAGTGTGCGTATGCACATCAGGAACACCACGAACAGCGAGTATATCTCGTACGCTGCGCACCATGCCCGGAGGTCCGGCGATGTACCAGTGTGTGCCCTGTACATCATCTTCGCGTGGCAGTGTAGGTTCGCTCACACTCTCATACACTGCAACATACTGATCCTTGAGTAGTTCGGTAAGTTCTTTGTGGTATGGAGTATGCGCTAGGTCTCTATTGAAATGATAGAGTCGGTGTCTACTTTCTACCGAAAACACCCCGCTTCGCACCATACTCACAAAGGGTGTCACTCCAATGCCTCCTGCTATACAGTATACTGGCCGCCCTTCTGCCGCATCAAAAGTGAAAACACCTTTCGGTCCTTCACACTCAATTTCTGTTCCCTGCGAAAGGGAAGCTAATTCTTTTTTGAAAGGACTCTCCGAATCCCGAAACGCGATACGAAGTTCGGGTAGCTCCTGGGGCGAAGATGCCACAGAAAAGTCTCTGAACCGTTCGCGTGGCGAAAAGTGTTCGAGCGTGGGAAGGGTGATGGTAACATACTGTCCCGGAACAAAGTCGAATGAATCGTCGAAACCATCGAGCACGACCTCAGACGTTCCTTCGGCAATACGATGCGTACTTCGTATGGAAACGTGCATGATTACAATACAACCAGCAGAACGCTAGGCTTTCCTGTATTGTAACACCCGCGCACGCCCTGAGGCGTGCGCGGGTGTTTGTAGTCTACGCGCAACACTTGTGTTACGCCAGAATCTTTCCTACTTCTTCAACAATAGCAGCAACCGGTGTATCCGACTTGACCAAAAATCCTTTTGCACCAAGCTCGAAGACTTTTTGTTGGTCTTCATCCTGACTGAGGTTTGTCAAAATAATGACCGGTGTCGTAGTGTTGCGCTCTTTCAAGGTTTCGAGTACTTGAAATCCATCCGCTTTCGGCATAACAAGGTCGCACAAAATGAGATCGAATTGTTCCTTGGCCGCGTGCGTCAGACCATCTTCTCCGTTGTGTGCCACAGTAACCGCAAACCCACTGTGTGTGAGTTTGAGCTCGAGGGCTTTCGCCATCGGCTTCTCGTCTTCAATAACTAAGATGTTTTTGATACTTTTTGCCATTGATGAGCGAAAATGGGTGTGCGATTTGTTAGCGAGTGATCTCAATAGACGCCGATTCCTCTGCATCACATGAACCAACCACAATACGGCCTGCACCGGTCTTACTGATGTAGTAGTCCGTGTTTGCGGCAGTACCTGTTGTTGGATCGACTGGGATATCCACAATGTATGTCGGCACCAAGATAGACTCAAGATCAATACCAGCCGCGACAGTTGTTGTTGCGGTACAGGTCGAGTCGAGTCCTGCGCCAGCGGTTCCGAGCACCTGTGCTGAACCGGTAACCGAGTCGATTGCTGCAGGCAATACGCCGTTGTTGTCGATCGTGTATTGGTGAACTGCGTTAAGGATCGCGTTTACATCACTTTGACGCTGTGCGTTGCGAGTTTCACCGAGCTGTTTAGACGGATTAAGTGCGACGATCACAATACCAGCGAGAATTGCAATCGCTGCCACAACCAAAAGGATCTCCAAGAGAGTGAATCCTCGTTTTGAGGTATACATAGTTCTGTTCATGAAATGAGTTACAAAGATAATAATTATTAAGCCCAAAGCTTAATAGTATTGTACCAGACTCCTAGAAACTAATCCCCTCTTGCCAAGATACTATCTGGATATCTGGTTCAATGCTATTTATGGTGATTTCTACCTCCCGCACAATAGTGCCGACTATTCCCACTGTCCGAATAGTGCGATTCTCTGAGCCATGGCTCGTCACGGTATAGGTACAGGCCCCCTGTCCTAAAGAAAGATTGCCAGTACCTGTATAGGCGGTATTGTCGCGAATACGCTGCAACCCCTCTTCAGCACACGCATTTGCGAGACCTTTCGCTTGGTCGGACTGTTCTGAAGCAAAACTCGTTTGCGACGACGAAAGACCGAGAAGTACCAGTGAAAGTGTCACCGCGACACCGACTGCACCTACAATGAGCACGCTTATGAGCGTTACATATCCCTGACACATAGGCGTATTATCGCACACTCGCACTTGCATAGAATGTTTTACTAAAGGTGTATTCCTGACGATTATCCGGATTGACGTGCGTGAGTGTGAACGAAACACGAATGACTCCCGGTGTACCTGCGCGTGAGAGATTTTCAAACGAGAGTCCCGATGCTGTCACACGCGTGTTGGTGAGTGCAACTGCACCTCCCCCGCCCTCAGTCACCTCGATAGTACCGCTATTCAGGGTATATACTGTTGGGTCATCCACACCAGAGACCACATCGAGAGTGAGAGAGGGACTACTCCCTCCAACGGTTGGTGCTGTAATTCCTTCCGCATTTCGTACCGACTGAGTAATATTCTGCATCACTTGGAGCCCCTGCTGCTCTACCTCGGCAATCGTCTGGTTTTTGACGCGCGCCTCAAGCAACATGAAAAGAAACGCTGTCGTCAATAGCAACAATGATCCTGCTATAGCAACGTAGAGTAGTAATTCTACGAGTGTAAATCCTTTTTGTGTCGTAGTGTGTTTCATATATGGCTTACTGTGGGGCGACGACGACCACTTCTTCCGTGTCTGAATCCCCCACTGCATATGCTCGATCGTTTGCTGTGTGATACGAAATACCATAGAGGGCAGTACCACTTACAATATCTGCCGAACCAAGCAGTGTCGGTGACGCCGGTGTGCTGATATCAAGCACCTTAAACTCTGCTGTAGTATCCGATGTGGCAAGAAACGCGTACGCACCACTATTGCCCAGCGACACATCATTTACGGCAAAACCCGCCGTATACGAGCCAACCTCAGAGGGAGCACTTGGTGTGCTGATATCAAATACATGTACCGTCCCACTACCGCCACGACCAACAACAAGCGCACCCCCGTACCCATCGACAGTAAGTGCATCATCGTTTCCGGCAAGATTTCGAGTGGTGGTCAAAATTGGTACCGGAAGACTGATGTTTACGACTTGGAGTTCTGCGGTATTACTCGTTGAGGTGACATACGCATACGACCCACTGACGTACACTTCGTTTGCTGTCGACCCCAGTTCAAGCTCAGTGACGACCGGAGTTGTTGGTGCTGCTGTAATCATGGCAAATTCCGCCCCTGACGACGCATCTCGGGTGACATACACCGTGGTACCAACCGCATAAATGCCTCGTGCATTTGCATTGCCGGGTAGGTTAATAGAGCCCGATGAACTCACGTTGGTCGGATCAGTAATATCCACTCTAAGCACTTCATTTCCGTTATTATCTCCAGTTACATAGGCGTAATTTCCTGAAACAGCGATATTGCTGAGTGTTCCCGTAAGTGAAAGCGAGCCCACCAACGTCGGACTGTCGGGGTTCGCTATATCAAACACCAAGAAGTCCGGGTTACCACCGCCGAGCACCACGTAGGCGTAGTCTCCTTGGGTTGCTATCTTGAGCCCGTCCTGTGTTCCGGTTTCGTCATAACTTCCCGAGTGAATTGGAAGCGACCAGTCTCCAATACCGGTGACGAGGGTTCGCAACCAATACGTCAAACGACTGGTAAGCGACACGGAACCACCACGCCCCTCCGTCTGCTGCCATGACACGTCGCTGGTCACGTTTTTTCGATCGCCATCCACCGTACTTATGGTGATTGCCCGGGTAAAAATATCAGTCGTATCATTCGAACCGGAAAGTGTCCATTCGTTCCCTGACTCTACCAAACCATAGGTACCGTCCGAGAGGTTTGAAAAATCTTCGTCACGAATATTGCGCACCGCCTCAAGCCCCTCTTCGGCAAGAAGTGCCGCTCGTGTTCGTGCACCAGCAAGTGCAGTTGCTTCCTGACCATAGAGATAGCCCCCGACCAAGATGGTCGCCATCAGGATAAAAAGCGACCCGGCGAGAATCACCTCCACCAGCGAAAATCCCCGAAGGAAACTAATATGTAATCGTGCCTTTTTCATTGAGTGTAATAGTGCGCATCTCACCGATACTTGCCGTGAGAGTTATGGTCCCGGTTGTCTGCGGTTCCCCGGTTATCGTCGTATACACAATCTCGCTCACCCCTGAGGGAGTAATGGTGAGTGGTACCCCGGACACTTCGTCATATCCAACGTCACGACTTGCATAGTCGGCACCCCGAAAGAGCGTAATACTGCCACTTGTTACGGATACTCCCCACGTGCTGCTGCCATCGACCGCCTGACTCAACAATTGTGCTCGACGCAACGTCTGCGCAAGTGTGACGGCTGCAACATCAAGATCGTTTCGCACCTGAAACGATTGATACACCGGTGCACCGATACCGCCAATAGCAGCAATAAGCGCCACCGAGAGGAGAAGCTCAATGAGAGTAAATCCTCGCTTATTCGTCTGTACTAATGTCCGTAACATACGCTCCATAAACCCAACCCTCAACCTCCCCGGAAACACTAATGTAGTACCATCCGTTTTCTTTTCCCCTATACACATACCGCTCGCCTGGCAGCACCGTCGCCACAATAACACCTTCGGTCGAGGCTGCACTGCGCACGTTGAGGTAACCAATATCTGTCGTTAAGATTTCAATACGCGAGAGTGGTGACGTCGCAGTGGTCGTTGTTGCGACAGGAATAACCGCTTCTTCTTCGCCCAACACAGGATCCTCAAGGACTGGTCGTGCTTCAATTTCTTCCACCACGTTCTGCTGTGCCTCGGTTGGAGACTCTCCTGCATTAAATCCACCAATAAGACTGTAAATCGGGAGAATAACCGCAAGTGCCACCGCCACAACCCCCAGCCACACAATCACCAAAAGTACCGGCTCAAGAATGACGGTAAGATTTTTGCTGGTGTTTTCGGTACGCTCCTCGAAGGTAGTACTGATACGCAGCAAAGTGTCGGCAAGATTCCCTGACTGTTCACCTGCAACAACGAGCTGTTGTATTGGTGTTGGAATCAGACGACGCGCATTGCGGTACGTTGCAAAGCTCTTACTAAAGGAATTACCCTCAGTAACACTCCGTTCAAGGTGTGCGTACAGTTTTTGATAATGTGGAAAAAGGCTTGCGCTCTTGAGTGAGTGGAGTGCTTGTGTCACTGGCAATCCAGCACGGAGTAGTGTTCCTAACATGTATCCAAAACGTGCAATCTCAACCTCTTGGAGCAAGAGTTTTACTCCCGGAATTCTAAAGAGAATAGTCTGACCAATAAATTTTGTCTTGGGGAAGAAAAAAACAAAATACATGAGCACGAAGAAAGCACTGAGTACCAGTGGCAACACCACTGATCCGTGTACTTCAAGAAAGTTGCCGAAGGTAATGAGCTTCTGGGTAAGGTACGGTAGCTCTACTCGCAGCTGCGCAAACACCGTTGCAAGTCGGGGCAATATAAACCACGCAATCGCGACACCAACGGTCACCGTGAGCGTGAGAACGAAAAGTGGATAGAGCATCGCCGAGCGTATCTTGCTGCGTAAGAGTCGATCTTTTTCTTCTTGTTCAGCAATGAGTGCGAGGTTGTGCGAAAGATTTCCAGACTCTTCACCTAGGCGTACCAGTGAAATGGTGTACTCGCGGAAAATGCCTGCCCGCGAGAATGCTCGCCACAGCGGGAGTCCGTTTTCGATATCTTCACGCAGTGTGCGTAAAACATCCTTCATACTCTTTGATCGAATTTCCGCAGCAATGGCATCTATTGCATCCGTCACCACCATACCGCCCGCAATGAGCATACTGAGGTTCTCAATAAGATACTGACGCTCCTTGCGGATACCAATGTACACACGAAGAAACCACGGTCGTTCCGCGTTTGGCTGCATTTTTGTTTGTACCAATCCTTTCTCCCGTAGATTCCACAATCTATTAGGACACTCAGTTAAACTTGAGTGTTATGAAGAAAGGAGATTTACGAAAAGCGGAGCGTTTGGAAATAAAGATATTGTTAGACAAAGGATATTCCCTGAGAGCGA
>JAGQLY010000022.1 GCA_020428905.1 Candidatus Kaiserbacteria bacterium
CGATCACGTCTCCTTCGGGGGTGAAGACAAAAATCCTATTCGAAAAGAAGTCATTTTTCAGTTCATCAACAAACGCATTTGAGCCGGGAGTGGTTTTGTTTGACTCACCGATATCGTGGATCCAGTGCGGGATCTTCTCTTTGTGTGGACGTTCTTTGATAAGTACCGACTCCTTTTTGAGTGTGTCTGCTTCCTTTTCGCTACGCCAAGAAAATGGACGGAAAAGGGAAGGGACCAAGGAGCTAAACCATGAACGGTGCTCCGTCTTTGCAACACTCCCCTGACCTTCCTTATAGAACATATGTGACGCAACACCATACTCGGCTTCTCGATGCATTGCTTCGGTACGTATTTGGACCTCGAGGATGGTGCGATTTGGTGTAATGACGGTCGTATGAATTGATTGGTAACCGTTTGGCTTAGGAAATGCGATATAGTCTTTCATGCGCTTCGGCATTGGGCGCCAGAGCTCATGCACGATACCAAGTACGCGATAACAGGTTTCAACATCAGGGATTACGATACGGATGGCAAGATAGTCGTAAATCTGGTCCATATCCCAGTCACGCCGTTTTAATTTTTGAAACAAGCTATACATGCCTTTCACGCGGCCAGATGTCTGAAAGCGAGTGATACCAAGCTCCGCAAAACGTTTCTGGATCGCCTTCCGTGCCTTATCGAGCTGCTCAGTACTTTTTTTTGCAAAGGGGCGCGAGAGTGTCGTTGTACGCTCATACTCTTTTGGGTACACGTACGGGAAAGCAAGATCCTCAAGCTCTTTGCGGATACGTCCCATACCAAGCCGATGCGCAACAGGTACGTAGATTTCGAGTGTCTCGCGTGCAATGCGTTCTTGTTTTTCTTTTGGAACATATTGCAGCGTCTGCATGTTGTGGAGACGATCGACGAGCTTAATGATAAGTACGCGAATGTCTTGACTTGTCGCGACAAACAATTTACGCAAACTTTCATTATGCCGATCGCTTCCGTAGTAGCGTACTGAACCAAGCTTCGTAACACCTTCCACAAGAAAGAGAATTTCCTCACCAAACTCTTTCAAAATTTCTTCGGCGGTCACATGGGTGTCTTCAAGTGAGTCGTGGAGCAGGCCTGCTGCGACGGTGCGGGTACCCATACCCATTTCTGCAAGCATACGTGCCACGGCCACCAAATGGACGGTGTATGGTTCGCCGGAGTAACGCACATTACCCTCATGGGCCTTTTGGACCAATGTGTAGGCACGGGTAATAAGATCCCGGTCAGCATCAGTGGGGGAGACAACTTCTGCGAGAATGGTGTCTAAGTCCGACATATATCAATTGTACTCGTCACGTATGCCTTGGCAAGATGGGTGTCGTTGGTGTATGTTCCACATCCTAACCTTGTTTGTAGAGCGCAAGCGCATCTTCGACGGTGAATGAATCGAGGTCGGTATTGTCAGGAAGCCAAATACGTTTGAAGCCACGTTTGAGGTAGCGACCTGATTTTGATTCGAACACAGAAATCATTTTTTTAGTTTTTGGATTGACTCCAACTTCTTTAACAAGCTTTTCTCCCGCACGCAGTTTTTTTGGTTCAGCAAGTATTGCAAGTGCGCGTTCATGGGTGATGTTGTATGGATTGTCGTCGCCCTTCAGTGAACGGAAGTCTCCAGCGTGTACCACATACGGACCAAAACGTCCGGTGTTGGCAAAAATTGGTTCGCCGGTATCGGGGTGTGTGCCAAGCTCCCGAGGAAGTAATAGGTAGCGTACGGCGTCGTCGAGCGTTACGTCTTGCACCGAAACGCCAGCAGGAACACTTGCACGGCGCGGCTTCTCTTTCGCTCCTTTTTCCGGATCTTCACCAAGCTGTACATACGGACCAAAACGTCCGGTACGAAGATAAATGTTTTCACCGGTCTCTGGATGGATACCAATGGGCTCGTCTGCTTTGAGCTCTGAGCCATCTATCATGCGCGCGCCGTCGCATTCGGGGAAGGTGCCGCACGAGAGAAACGTGCCACCGCGGCCGAGCTTCACTACCATATCCTTGCCACACTGTGGACAGGGGAATTCTTTTGGTCCGGGGCCGAGATTGGTGAGTTTGTCGATAGTTTCTTTTGCTGCAATCGCTGCTTGGAACGGTGTGTAAAAATCTTTGAGTGTTTTTACGTATTCACGAGTACCTGAGGCAATCTCATCGAGTTCGTTTTCCATTTCACTTGTAAAATCGTCGGCGATGTACTGCATGAAATGTTCCTCAAGGAATGATGAAACAACATCGCCTGTCGGCGTCGGGATAAGTGTTCGTCCTTCCTTCTCTACGTAGCCACGGTCGACAATCGTCTTCATGATTGATGCGTATGTTGATGGGCGACCAATACCGCGCTTTTCGAGTTCTTTAATCAGTCCCGCCTCGGTGTAGCGATTCGGCGGTTGGGTCTCTTTGCCTTCTGAGACGAGATCGGTGAGTGTGAGAGGTTCTTTTACGGCAAGCTGCGGCACTTCAGTGTCCTCGCCACGTGAGCGAGTATCCACACGAAGCCATCCGTCAAAGAGCACTCGCGAAGCGTTTGTTGAAAAGTCTGGTAGTGCTTCTGTTGCATCGGTGATGTTTGCGGTTACCTTCGTGCGCTTGAGTTTCGCGTCGGCCATTTGTGATGCCACTGCACGTTCCCAAATAAGTTCGTAGAGGGCCCGTTGGTCGGCGGTTGACCCGAGTGATCGCTTAGCGACATCGGTTGGCCGTACGGCCTCGTGTGCCTCTTGTGCAGATTTGCTCTTGGTCTTGTAGGTACGTGCTTCAGCGTATGCGTCTCCATACTCGGTGGTAATGAGCGCAAGGATTCGTTTTTGTGCAATGGGGCTTATGGAAAACGAGTCGGTACGCATGTAAGTAATATGTCCCGCTTCGTAGAGTTTTTGTGCCGCGCCCATGGTGCGTGAGGGTGTGAATCCGAGGCGCGTTGAGGCGGCTTGTTGCAACGTTGATGTCGTAAAGGGTGGCCGTGGCGCGCGCTTCTGTTCGGTTTCTTGTATTTTTGTGATATGCCACGGGTGTGCCTTTCCGACTGTCACAATACGTTCCGCCTCCGCCACTTCTTTTGGCTCGATGACGCACGTAAGCGGGAGAGCGGTCCCGCTTTTTGTTTCAGTGTGCGCGGTAAGTACCCAGTACTGTTCGGGTACGAACGCACGGATTTCACGTTCACGCTCCATAACGATGCGTAGTGCCGGCGACTGTACCCGACCCGCAGAAAGTCCGTAACGCACCTTTTTCCAAATGAGGCCAGATAGGTCGTACCCCACAAGACGGTCAAGCACACGCCGTGCTTCTTGTGCCTCTTTTAGACAGGTATCGATTGCGCGCGGGTGTTTAAGTGCTTCCTGTACTGCCGGTTTTGTGATTTCGTTAAAGGTGATGCGTTCGATGTTTTTGTTGTGGTCACGAAGCAGTTCAGCTACGTGCCAGGCAATTGCCTCTCCCTCACGATCGGGGTCGGAAGCAAGAAGCACGCGGTCGGCCTTCTGCGCAGTCTTTTGGAGGTCACTGATTACCTTCTCCTTTCCGGGGGAGACAATGTAGTGTGGTACAAAACCGGCAGCGATATCGACAGCGTCTTTATTACTTTTAGGAAGGTCGCGTACATGACCGACGGATGACTTCACCACAAAACCGTCCCCGAGGTACTTCTCGATCGTCTTTGCTTTTGCGGGTGACTCAACAATAACTAATGTAGACATGTGTCCTGCTACAAATACTAGGTCTTGTGTGTTCTGTCAAATTAGTATAGTTAACGTGTTTTTGAAATAGTGCCGTCCGGACGGGTGGTGATATGTCCCGCGAGTTCAAGATGCATCAAAAGTACACCAGCAGCGGAAGCGGGCAGATTCATGTTTCGAATGAGTTCGTCTCGATTACGTGGTTCGCGAAGGAGTGTAAGCACCTGTGCTTCTTCTGGTGAAAGGTTGAGTGGTGTCGATGTGGCTGCCGCTTCAATGTGAAGTGCTTCAAGAATATCGGTAGGATTGGTCACGGGTGTGGCACCGAGACGTATGAGCATGTGAGGACCTTGAGTTGTTTCGCTAAAAATATTTCCAGGGACCGTAAGCACATCACGGTTGTAATCGGTTGCCAGACGTGCAGTGATGAGGGTGCCGGATTTTTGTGTTGCTTCTACCACTAAGACGGCGTGCGCAAGTCCGGCCATGATACGGTTGCGTTTCGGAAATGACCACTGTGTCGCACGAAACGTTGGTTCAAACTCGGAGAGTAGTCCCCCGCCCATGCTGAGTATTTCTTGCGCGAGACGACGATGGTGAACCGGGTAAAGTACGCTGTCATTGAGTCCCGAACCGGGCACTGCGAGTGTGTAAAGGCCCACATCGAGCGCCGCTCTGTGGGCGAGTCCGTCGATGCCGCGGGCAAGTCCAGATACAATGGCGATATTGTGTCCACGAAGACCGCCAATAAGGGAACGTACCACCTGCTCGGCGTAGCTGGTGTAGTCGCGAGAACCAACCACCGCCAGATGCTTCGCATCTAGCGGCGGTAACTGTCCCCGATAATAGAGTGTTTGCGGCGGCTCAGGAATTTCTCGAAGGAGTGGTGGAAAGAGAGTGTCGCCCGTTGTGAGAGTGTGAATAGGGTGATTCATTCAGAGTAGTATATACCAATTAGTAATACCCATTTGTGTATACTCGTGCTATCAGGTAAGCTTTGAACATGCTCGATATCAAATTTATTCGGGAAAATCTTGAAGCGGTTAAGGCCGGTGCGCAGAAGAAGCGGATGAATGTCGATTTTGGTGCACTTATAAAGCTTGACGACGAACGGCGTGAACTACTGCAGTTAGTCGAGTCCAAAAAGGCGGAACAGAATCGTGTATCTCAAGATATTGCACGCGCAGACAACACCACCATACGACAGCAGCTCATTACAGAAATGCGCGCAGTAAAGGAGGAGCTCCAGGTGGAAGAAGAAAAGCTTAAGAAAGTTATGGGGCCGTGGCGTGAACTTATGCTCCAGGTGCCAAATATCCCCGACATGTCTGTGCCGGAAGGGAAAGATGATGCTGACAATGTTATGGCAAAAGAGTGGGGTGAACGCACCTCGTTTACCTTTGAACCAAAAGACCATATTGCGATCATGAAGCAGCTCGACATGGTTGATTTTGAGCGTGGTGTGAAGGTGCACGGCTTCCGTGGATACTATCTACAAAAGGCAGGTGCGCGGCTCTCATGGGCGATTTGGAATCATGCCCAGCAATTTTTCTTGGAGAGAGGATTTGATCCGTTGTTGGTGCCAACGATCGTACGTAAAAGCAATCTCTATGGCACCGGCCATTTGCCAAACGAAGTTGAAGATATCTATCAGACTCAGGACGAAGATTATCTCATTGGGACCTCAGAGGTATCGACTATGGGATATCATACTGACGATGTGTTAGAGAAAGGAACTCTCCCGATTAAGTGGCTTGCATTTTCTCCATGCTATCGTCGTGAAGCAGGTAGTCATGGTAAAGACACCAAGGGGCTCATTCGTGTGCATGAGTTTTATAAGATAGAGCAAGTCGTGCTCTGTGAGGCGAGTCATGAGGAGTCGGTGAAGTGGCACGAATGGCTCAATCGTAATACGGAGGAGTTTATCGAGTCACTTGGCATTCCGTATCGTACAGTGGTCAATTGTGGTGGCGACCTCGGTCAAGGACAGGTGAAAAAGTACGACATTGAATTGTGGGTTCCGGGCGAAAAAACCTATCGGGAAATTAGCTCTGCGTCATACTTCCACGATTTTCAGACACGACGGTTTAATATTCGCTATAAAGATGAAGATGGTTCTCTCCGGTATGCACACTCACTCAATTGTACCGCAATACCTACACCTCGCATTTTGGTCTCGCTCGTCGAAAACTTTCAGCAGGAAGACGGTTCGGTAAAGGTACCGGAGGCGCTTGTGCCATACTTTGGTACAGATGTAATACAATAGAGCCATGTGGCTCTGGCGAAAAAGAAAACGGGTACCCCACGCGAAACCGGAATTGTCGGTTTGGTGGCATGTATTTTATGGCCTCGTCGCACTTGCTGTTGTGGGACTTTTGGGTACGGGCGTGTGGTATGGGACACGTCAGCCGATTGTGACCCTAGACCAGATTATTGTTGAAGGTGGAGAGACTATTCCGCACGAGGACGTAACGCATATTGTCGAGCAGGCGCTTGAGGGGAGTTATGTTTTTTTAATACCGCGACGTTTCACCTATCTCTATCCAAAGGGCACTATTACCGAACATCTTCTCGCGCTCCCACGTTTGCATGATCTTACGCTTACTGTGGAGGAAAGAACTACGCTTCATATTACTTTCGAAGAATACGTGCCACACGCGTTGTGGTGTCTTGCGGAAGACGACGCTGCGCCGTGTTATTTTGTTAGTGATGAGGGATATGCGTTTGCGGCGGCGCCACCGCTTCGCGGTGGCGTCTTCACGCGCTATATCATTGCTGGCACAGGCGAACTTATGGAGGGGTACCCGCTTTCGCCGGAGATGTTCACTACCACAGAACAATTTATTGCAGGTCTCATCGACACCGTCGGCTATCGTACTCGCAGTGTTACAGAGACTGAAGACGGCGATATTATATATACACTCAGCGGCGGTGGCGATATTTTGGTTGCGGGCGATATGTCTGCAGAAGATGGGCTTGAAAATCTTCGTGCAGTTCTTAGCTCATCGAAATTCGCACACCTTGCACCCGGTAACTTTGCATACATTGATTTGCGTTTTGGAAGTAAGGTATTCGTAAAGGAAGAACTGGTCGCCCCGGGGGACGAAGCGTCACAATAAACCCACACACTTTGTTTTATTTTTAAAAAGGTGGTATCACATCACGATGCATTTTTGGGAAAAACTACCAAAACCACTCATAGTACTCGCGCCTATGGCTGATGTCACTGACGCAGCTTTTCGGCGTATGATTGCTAAGTACTCTGCGCACAAACGTGCGGACGGCACTGTTGGGGGTCCTGACGTTATGTGGACGGAGTTTGTCTCTGCAGACGGCCTCCTTCGTGCTACACCCGAAGGAAGGAAGAAGCTTCTTGCTGATCTTAAGTATAGCGAGGAGGAACGGCCAATAGTCGCGCAGCTTTTTACTGCGGTTCCAGAACATATGGAAAAAGCTGCGCGCCTCTGCCGTGAGCTCGGCTTTGATGGTGTTGATATCAACATGGGATGTCCTGATCGCTCTATCGAGAAACAGGGTTGCGGCGCGGCAATGATAAAAAACCCTGACAATGCACGAGAGATTATTCGTGCAGCAAAGCGTGGCGCGGGAGATTTGCCCGTCTCGATCAAGACACGTATCGGCTACAACAAAGATATACTCGACGAATGGTTACCGGTTATTTTGAGAGAAGATGTTGCCGCCGTCACTGTCCACGCCCGTACCCGTAAAGAAATGTCCAAGGTCCCAGCACGTTGGGAACACGTTGCAGCGGCTGTCGCTATTCGTGATGCACTTGGTTCCCACACACTCATTCTTGGTAACGGTGATGTACCGTCGCTTGAGGATGCGCACAACAAGGTGAAAAGTACTGGGGCAGACGGTGTTATGTTGGGGAGAGCTATATTTGGCAACCCGTGGCTGTTTCATCCGAATAAAGACCTGTCCACCGCACCTCTCGCAGAAAGATTGCGTGTTATGGTTGAGCACACTGCGCTCTTTGAGAAACTCTTGTCGCACAAAAATTTTGCAATTATGAAAAAGCACTATAAGGCCTACGCACAGGGCTTTGATGGTGCGAAGGAGCTTCGCGTCAAGCTCATGGAGACACACACCGCAGCAGAGGTTGGGGACATCGTCACGCACTTCTTGCAGACGCGATAAAAAGATCGTATGCTGTCGGTCGTTTCGTTCTGGAGTTTTTTCATGAAACGACCAACACTCGAAGAGTTGCGTCGCTTTGTGGACGCAAGTAACGCAATTGAGGGTATCTGTGCATGCCACGGCGATCTGCTGTTTGATCAGCACTTCGCGCCGGCCCTCCACTTTTCTACACAGTTGTTCCCTATCCGAGTACAGTGATAGTCTGATACACTCTAAGTAATGAGTGACGTTTTGGAGGCAAACATTTTTTTCTTTATTACCAGTCTTGCGGTGGTAGCATTTACTGTGCTCTTGTGCATGGTGCTCTACCATGTACTCAAGATAGTGAAGTCGATACGCGTCATCATTGAGCGTATTGAGGCGGGGAGCGAGGTTATCGCAGAAGATGCGGCGCATCTGCGCACGTACTTTACCGAGACTAGCTTTGTTGCACATGTTATACGTGCTTTCTTCGGCCGAAAAGATACTTCGGGTAAAAAATCCTCAAGACGGGCTCGGAAGAACACAGATTCGTAATCATTGTTAGTACAGCAGAAATCATAATATGCCAAAGAAACAAACAAAGGTATCTAAAAACCTTTCAGGTGCACAGAAGGTGGGTATTGGTGTCGCGCTCACCACTGCAGCGGTGGCTGCTGCAGGAAGCTATTTCCTTTACGGGAGTAAAAAGGCCGCACAAAATCGTAAGAAGGTGAAAAGCTGGATGCTTAAGGCGAAGGCGGAAGTGCTTGAGGGGCTCGAAAAGGCAGAACATATTACTGCTGAAGAATATAATGCGCTCGTAGAGGTGGTTGGTGGAGCGTATAGCAAAGTACAAGATGCTACCAGGGGTGAAATTCAAGATTTCAAAAAAGAAATGAAAGAACACTGGCACAATATTGAGAAAAGCGGTGCCGCAACTAAGGTTGTCTCAGCTGCCAAGAAGATGATGCGCTCTGCAAAACCAGCGAAGAAAAATGCTAAAAAGGTCGCAAAAAAGGCAACTAAGAGGGCCGCAACCAAGAAGGCGAAATAATCTGAGGATGGGGTGAAAACGCCCGCGACGGCCCTCGGCCGTCGCGGGCGTTTTCCTATCCTCACCTCAGTTGATTTCGTACTGTGGTACCATGGTGCAGTATGACCGAATCCATAGCACTCTATAGAAAATATCGACCGAAATCTTTTAAGCAAGTCCGCAATCAAGAACATATTGTTTCTGTACTGAAGGGAGCAATTGAGAAAGGAATGATTCCACACGCACTTCTGTTTACTGGTTCTAGAGGTACTGGTAAGACTACCGTTGCGCGTATCTTTGCACATGAGATCGGTGCCGAAGATGTAGATATATACGAAATAGATGCCGCATCGAATCGTGGTATCGATGATATTCGTGCACTTCGTGAAGCAGTTCACACACTCCCGTATACATCACCGTACAAGGTATACATAATCGACGAAGTGCACATGCTCACTAAGGAGGCGTTCAATGCGCTCCTTAAGACACTTGAAGAGCCGCCGGCGCATGTGGTCTTTGTGCTTGCCACAACCGAACAAGATGCACTCCTCGATACTATCACTTCGCGTTGCCAGGTATTTCAGTTTCGAGCACCGAGCCGTCCCGAGCTTCGTGAGTTAGTCATCGATGTTGCAAAGAAAGAAGACTTCACACTCGACACGACTGGTGCCGACACCATTGCCATTGCTGCTGACGGCTCATACCGTGATGCATTAGGGATTGTACAAAAGGTCATTATGGCCTCGAAAGACAGCACTGCTGATGCCGACGAGGTGGCTGCGATAGTTGGTGCGCCGAAAACACAATTACTTTTTACGCTTATCACTGCACTCCACGAAAAGGATGCAATCACGGGACTCCGGGCAGTGCGTGAAGCACACGAAGCACATATCGACATGAAACTCTTCCTCAAGCTCCTTCTTGAGCGAGTGCGGAGTATTATTCTCGCGCGCTACAGTATTGACTCAAAGGAAGAGGTTGTTGCACACTACACGAAAGAAGAACAGGAGCGTATTCTCACTTATGCAGCCGACGCTTCATCACCCATCCACTCGCACTTATTGCTCCGGCTACTCGAGGCGGCTGAGCAGGTGGGGAAAGTATATCTGCCGCAGCTACCACTCGAAGTTGCAATTGTGGATCTCTGTCAAAAGTAAGTATGGATGTATATTTGGTACGACATGGTGAGACAGCGCTCAATCGAGCGCATCGACACCAATTCCCAAACACACCTCTTTCAGAAGAGGGGAGGCGGCAGGCCGAAGAAGCGGGGAAGAGACTTACCTCGTGTTCGCACGACCTACTCATTGCGAGCACGTACACGCGCGCAGCGGAGACAGCATGTATTATTGGTACGCATCTTAGTCTTACTCCGGAGCCGCAGGATATATTTCACGAAATCCGTCGCTCAACTTCATTGCGCGGAAAGTCGCATTTCCACCCAAAGACGTTCTGGTACGTACTCAATATGTTACTGCGAAGACGCAACTCAACTTGGCACCTTGAAGACGCAGAGAACTTCGCTGACATTCTGAAGCGGGGAGAAGCAGCTCGCATATATCTCGAAGAGCTTGCTGAGTCGCACACATCCGTCGTCGTGGTCTCTCATGCCGTCTTTATCCAGCTCTTCATTCCACTTCTCGTACATAAAGATGTGCGTACTTGGAAGGAACTCATACCAGCATTGCTTCATGTAGGTACCATGAATAATGGTGATGCAGTACACCTAGATTTTGATGTCACGACAGGCGTGTGGCGTGTGTTAGAAAGATAGGAAAGGCAGAAAGTTCGTGGTATAACAGATGCACTTTTGCCGGATCGTCTAATGGTAGGACACCAGGTTTTGGTCCTGGGTATCTAGGTTCGAGCCCTAGTCCGGCAGCTCTTAGCAAAATCGCCCGAAGAGGGCGATTTTGCTTTAGAGCCGCCAGGACAGCAACAGTCCGGGGGTCTGTTGCACTAGGGCTCGAAAAGCTTTTGAGCTATTTCTGGAAGGATTGAACAGAAATAGCCAAAAGGTGTACTGGTCATGTAATGACCGAGATCCCTAGTCCGGCAGCAAAATAAGGAACAAAATGAGTAGCGTTTTGTGACTATTTGGTAGCCGGACTAGGGCTCGAAAAGGTTGTCGATATTTTGACGTGAGGAGAAATGTCAGACACTTGGACTTATTTTTCAAAACGAATTTGGTTCGAATCCTGGCTTTGGTATACTCATACGATATGAATAAACGTATTTTGATTGGAATTGTATTAGTGGCCCTATTGATAGGTGTGTACATCGCTTCGGGTGTTCCTCAGGACGGAGGAGAAGGAGAGGCCACAGAGCAGGAGTATGTTATTGATGGGGGTGACTTTGTGGACTCGGATGTGCTTTTGAAAGACGTCTCTCCTACGGCCGGTATTTCCGAGGTGGAAATTGCGGGATTGCTTCTAATGCGCGAAGAAGAGAAGCTTGCACGTGATGTATACACGGTGCTTGGTGAACAGTGGGGTGTGGCTATATTCGGTAATATTGCACATAGCGAACAAACGCACATGGATGCGGTGGCGGTGCTTCTTGCGCACTACGGTATATCGGATCCTGTTTCAGAAAACGAAGAGATTGGAATATTCGTTGACCCAGAGCTACAGCAACTGTACGGACGCCTTGTGTCTGAAGGAAGCACCTCGATCCCTGCAGCGCTTGGTGTCGGGGCAACAATAGAAGATCTCGATATATTTGACCTCGAACGTCTGATTGGTGAGACTGACAAAGAAGACATTGTAGTGACATATAAAAATCTCCAAAAAGGATCTCGCAACCATTTACGCGCCTTTGTTCGCCAGATTGAACAGCGTGGCGGTACCTACAAACCACAGTACATTTCACCCGACACGTACAAATCAATCATCGGCTCCACCCAAGAACGAGGTACTGTGCAGTAGTGTCGGACGCACACGCTTTAGTGTGTAAACTTTGCTTTACATATAGAAAGTGGTTTATTATACTGTCCGAGACAGTGCGCCGGGAGTGCACTTTTTGTAAAAGTAATTACGTAACAGGTCTATGAATAAGACAATTGGACTTATTGTTCTTGTAGTTGCAATTGGTATTGGGTGGTATATTTCACGCCCTCATTCTACAGAAGAGAATAGTGCTGTGATGCAGGACGCTGGTGAGTCTATGACAAGAGAAGATGTGCCGCATGACGGGGTAATGGTGGACGATGCCGACAGTGTGATGGAGAGTGATGCTATGCACACAGGATCGTATGAGGCGTATAGTCCTGAAAAGCTTGGTGGGGCGGAGAATGGTGATGTTGTACTCTTCTTTCGTGCGGGCTGGTGTCCGACATGTCAGGCAGTAGACGCTGACATTCGAGCGCATTTGGATGACATTCCGTCCGACCTCACCATTCTCGATGTAAATTACGACGATTCGGATGATCTGAAACGCAAGTATGGTGTCGTGTACCAGCACACGTTTGTGCAGGTAGATGCAGCAGGTAACATGCTCAAGAAGTGGAGTGGCTCACCGACACTTGCTGCGCTTGTGGGACAGGTGGAATAATGGTCTGTTGTGTGGCAGGTACAAGGCCCGGTAGTAGCCGGGCTTTGTTTGAGGGGAATAAAGAGATAGTTGTGGCATTGTGGCTGTTTGTATGTCTCAGTGTTTATAAGTATTGTGTGCTATAGTACGGGAAACTATAGGATTCATATATGAAAAAAATACACATAATTCTAGGGGTACTTGTCGTTATCGGAATCATTGTTTGGGCAATAAAAAGTGATTGGGGAGGAAGCTCATACGGACCGGGAGCATCATCTGTTATAGACGCTGGTGATCCGCTCGATGCTGCGCTCGCGTTTTACCAAACGTATCTTGATATTGAACAAAATGTTGCTACTGAGTACGAAGGAGACATATTGAAAGATCCTATTTTGGCTGACGATGTACGCGCGGCGATCGAGACACATTCGGGAGATGTAGATCCAGTGTTGTGTCAGAGTGAGACACCTGAGAAGATTCGTGCGAAAGTACTCTTTCGCCACGAAAGTGATGCACAGGTGCAGGTTTTGGGACGTGGTGAAGGAGAGAAGTCTCCCGAGCAGGCAGTGGTGACACTTGCTGTTGAGGGTGGTGCATGGCGTATCACCAAGATCGAATGTCTGTATGGTGAGATGGCGCCGGAGCGAGAGTTTTCTTTCGAAAACGATGGTTACCTGCTCAAGAGTGTGCCGGCACCACTCGATTCGCGGTACTGGCATATTGTATTTGAACAGAATGGACAGCTTGGATATACTGCTCCACTTTTCTTCAGTACGGCGAGTATGTGTACTGACGTAAGTGGCAATACAGCCATGTGTGACGAAAATACTTTTGTTGATGCTACTAAGGTTCGCCTCCAGGGACAAATGACCGAAGCGGGCGTTGAGGTGAAGAACGTAACGATGCTTGAGGGGGAGTAGTTGAGAATCCGAAACACCGGCGCGCACGTACGTGCGCGCCGGTGTTTGTTATACTCCTATCATGCAACTGATTCATCAAGACAGCGCTGTTTATACACTCAACTTTGAGCGTGGAGATCGTATTGTGTCTTTACTACAAACATTCCTCGAACAAGAACAGATCACCGCAGCACACCTTACTGGTCTCGGTGCGGCCTCTGAAATAGAAATCGCTTACTATAACCTCGACACCAAGACCTACGAACGCACGACGATCACTGAAAACCTAGAGATTGTCTCACTCGTTGGAAATGTTGGGGTAAAGGAAGATGGTGGACGGGTCATACACATACACGGCACGTTTGGACGACATGACCTCAGTGTTGTTGGTGGGCACGTGTTTGACATTGTTGTTTCAGGAGCAGGAGAGGTACATCTCACCGCACTTTCCGGAACTATCCACCGTACCTACGATGACACTACGGGCCTCACCCTCATGTGTCCAGTCGAAAATTCTTAAGTACAGACGGCAGAGGTGTGTGCTACTATAGCGGTATATGCTAATCACAACCACAGACTTTATTTCGGGGAAGGAGATACGTGAAGTGCTCGGTGTGGCGCGGGGGAGTACTGTGCGCGCACGACACCTCGGACGCGACATTGTTGCTGTTATAAAAAATATTGTTGGTGGGGAGATTTCTGAATACACCAAATTACAAGCACAATCCCGTGAACAGGCACTCGAACGGCTCGAAGAAGACGCTACGCGCATGGGTGCGGATGCTGTTATAGGTGTACGTATGACCACGTCTGTGATTGCACAGGGTGCAGCTGAGATTTTGGTGTACGGAACGGCAGTAAAACTTTCTTAGACCACCTATGATCCTGTTTGAGATACTTTTTTGGGTAGTGGTGCTCCTTGGAATTGTGTATTATGGCGCGAAGCGGCTCAAGGACAAAAAGAACGAAACGTTTGAAGATCGAGACAATTAAGTAACACAAAAAGCCCTACGGGGCTTTTTTGTTAAGAAGTGCGAGTGCGAGTGTGGCCAACGTGAGACCGAAGTCCCGGACGCCTACGGCGTCCGGGCCGATATCAACCGTGATAATGGCAAAGTGTACCGCAAGCACAAAGGCGATTGGGCGTACCCACACATTCATAGCAAGAAGTGCCCCGGCAACAACCTCGAAGATCCCGTTGGCGAGCACGATCATTGCAGGGGGAAGATGGAAGAGTGACACTGCCCACTCTGGTACCCAGTACACCCAGCTCACCCCGTCGAAGAGTTGCGAAAATCCAAACCAAAGGAAGACAACCGCAAGGCCGAGCCGGAGCACGGTGGTAGCGGTTGTGATATGTTTTTGGTCTTGCATACTTATTCGAGTATTCCAATCTTAAATCCAGCGAGGATGGTCGCTTGTTTCTTGCCACCACCGTGTTGGCGGTTGTACTTTGCGCTTCCGTCAATGCCACAGAGTTGGAGTATTGCCTGCTCACCACCTGGATGTTTCGGAATCCAACCAGTGAGGTCATACACAGCGCCATTTATGATGGTCCAACAGCTTGTTCGTGAATTGTGAAGTGCAACGGTCGCTGTGGTAAGGCCGGCTGCTTCAGGTGTGGGGTCTTCCACAGGAATAACTTCGGCTGATTCTGTAGCCATGTCGGTCGGAGTAGCGGTTTCTTCTATAGGAGTGGTTTCGTCTGTCATAGACGCTTCAGTATTCTCCGGAGATCCCTGGATAAGGGAGGACTGTTTTTGCTGGTATACAAAAATGCCGATAACGACGACAATACTAAGACCGATGATGATGTTCTTTTTCATATATACACCATAGTACGTCACCACCACCATCGCTTCAAGGTGGGTCACTGCGGAAATAAGAAGCATTACGATTACGTTCCATTACCCGATTCAATTGACACAGCATTTAAAACATTTTATATTCTCTAAGGATTCCAAACCGTAAATTCACCCCTCAATTAGGACACTCTCTTTTAATAACCCAGCTCGTCTAACCACCTCCTCCGAGCTTTTGTATCCGAGTATCTTCCTCGGCTTTTTGTTTATCATAGCAGCAATCGCATCTA
>JAGQLY010000023.1 GCA_020428905.1 Candidatus Kaiserbacteria bacterium
AGATGCGATTGCTGCTATGATAAACAAAAAGCCGAGGAAGATACTCGGATACAAAAGCTCGGAGGAGGTGGTTAGACGAGCTGGGTTATTAAAAGAGAGTGTCCTAATTGAGGGGTGAATTTACGCATCGTCTCTCATTTCATTTAATATCTTTGGGTGGTAGCTGTCAATGGGTGTGCGTATTAGACGACCCTTGCCATTCTCGGTATAGTGGAGACACCATGTCGTACAAGGGTATTGTCCGTGAGGTGAGACGATATGCGCGCGCGGAACGCGCGCGCATAAGCACTCGTTTTTTCAAGACAGGACCAGGAGAATACAGCGAAGGCGACGTCTTCATCGGGCTCACCATGGGCGAACAGCGAACCATAGTGAAAAAATTTGCCGCCGCTTCCTTCCCCACTATCGAGAAACTTCTCAAAAGTATCTATCACGAGCACCGCATGATCGGTCTCCTCATCCTCGTCATGCAATACCAAAAAGCAACCGAGGAAATGCGAGCACGGATCTTTGACTTTTACCTCACACATACCGCATCAGTAAATAATTGGGACTTGGTTGACGCTACTGCCGCATATATCGTCGGCGACTATCTCCTCCATCGCCCCAAACGCGAACGGCGTATTCTGTGTACGCTCGCACGTTCACACGATCTCTGGGAGCGACGCATCGCTATTGTTGCCACACACCAGTTCATCAAGCACGGCCAGTGTGAGGACACCTTCACACTGGCCGTGCGCCTCCAAACCGACACCGAGGACCTCATTCACAAAGCTGTAGGATGGATGCTGCGCGAGGCGGGCAAGTATGACCTGTCAGCGCTCGAGACTTTTCTTAAAACACAGATCCGCACACTGCCACGCACCACTCTCCGTTACGCCATAGAACGCTTCCCTGAGGCGAAGCGTAGGTATTATCTCGCGCTCTAACGCATCCTTATTCGACGGTCACTGACTTCGCAAGATTGCGCGGCCGATCGACGTTGAGACCCTTGGCCACACCGACATAGTACGCCAAGAGATGGAGTGGTATGGTCGAGATAATTGGCTGCACAATCGGGTGCACTTTCGGGACAAAGAGCACATCGTCTGCCAGCTCGGCAAGCCCTGTATTTCCCTCCGTAGTCACCGCAAGGACCGGTGTGTTGCGCGCCTTCACCTCCTCTATGTTCGAGAGCATTTTTTCGTATACATCATTCTCTGGAGCGACTGCTACCACCGGAAAGCGTTCGTCCAGCATCGCAATGGGCCCATGCTTCAACTCCCCTCCGGCATATGCCTCTGCATGAATATACGTAACTTCTTTAATCTTAAGCGAACCTTCGTAGGCAACGGGCGCGTGTGTGGTTCTTCCAAGATACATAAGGTCAGTGTAGTGTGCGTACTTCTGAGCAACTCGCTCCACGTCCGCACGCTTCTCCAACACAGCTGCAGCCGCTTTCGGTAGATTCTGAAGTGCTTCAGCAATACGTACTCCTTCTTCCTGAGAAAGCCCCCGCTCACGTCCAATGAGTAAGGCGAGAAGTGCGAGTGCGGTAATCTGTGAAACAAACGCCTTCGTCGAAGCAATACTCACCTCTGGCCCCGCATGGTTGTATATGCCAGCATCGGTCTCGCGCGCGATAGTAGAGCCAACGACATTTACAATACCGAGTGTGAGTAGTCCAAGCTCCTTTCCTTTACGAACCGAGGCAAGCGTATCGGCCGTCTCACCCGATTGTGTGACCGCAAGCAACGCGCTGTGCTCTTCCGAGATAACATGCCGATATCGATACTCACTTCCGAGCTCAACAGATACCGGCAAGTGCGCATACTCCTCAAGCGCATACCGGCCCACCTCTGCAGCATACGCTGCAGAGCCACACCCAACGATGGTGAGCCGCTCAAGCTCCACAAGCTCATCGAGTACCGTTTCAAGACCACCCAACTTTGCGCGACCTCGTGAAAGAATCAAACGTCCGCGCAGTGTGTTTTCAATTGCTTCCGGTATCTCCATGATTTCCTTGAGGAGAAAGTGGTCGTACCCCTTCTTTTGGACCTCCTCGAGATTCCATTCAACTTTTTCCGGCTTTTTGTCTTTTTTCTCGCCGTTGTGGGCACGCACGTGATAGCCATCCTTAGTAAGAACCGCGATCTCACCATCGTCGAGATACACCACATCTCTAGTGTGTGCAAGAAGTGCAGAAGGGTCTGACGAAACAAAGTGACCGTCGGTGCCAATGCCAAGCACAATAGGGCTCCCCATGCGCGCCACTACAATTTCCCCAGGGACACGATCATCAATGACCGCAATGCCATATGTCCCCCTTACCGTACCGAGCGCATCGCGCACGGCCGTGATAAGGTCTGTGTGATAGAACGAACCAATGAGCTTGGCGAGTACTTCAGTATCAGTCTCGGTAACAAAGTGCACACCACGTACCCGAAGCCCTTCTCGCAACTCTCTATAATTTTCGATAATACCGTTGTGTACAATCCAAATATGTCCACTCATATCAGAGTGTGGGTGTGCATTTATCTCTGAGGGCGGGCCGTGTGTCGCCCAGCGCGTATGCGCAATACCCGAAGTACCACCAATGGTCTCAGTGATTGTGTTGGCGAGATTGTCAATGGGACCAACCGCCTTAACTGCTCCGTACCCCGGCACAAAGATTCCCGCCGAGTCATAGCCACGGTACTCGAGCATACGAAGGCCATCTACCAAAATCGGTGTCGCTGTGCGTGTACCCACATATGCAAAAATGCCACACATATACCTACTAGTACCTAATTTCTTGCCACTTGGTTACACCAAACAATCTTATTACTTTACCACAACCCTCCCCGATGCTTTTTAGTATGATATACTAATATATCATACTATTTGATACGACGGTATCAACGTATCTTGTGATACGAGACAACGAAACGGCCGGAGCTTCGCTCCGGCCGTTTCGTTTCGCACTTTCCCTTCGCTACTTCTCCTGCTACGTCAAAAATCCCCCCGCTTGGTGTGCCCAAAGTCGCGCGTACACACCGCCACTTGCAACAAGTTCGTCATGTGTACCATCTTCGATCACCACACCTTGTTCAAGCACGATGATGCGATCCATTTCCCTAAGCGTCGAGAGTCGGTGCGCAATCGCGACCACCGTCTTCCCCACCATGAGTTCGTGAAGGGCTTTCTGAATTTTCACTTCACTTTCACTATCGAGCGCACTCGTTGCTTCGTCGAGCACCAAGATTGGAGCATCTTTCAGCATCGCGCGTGCAATGGCGACACGCTGCTTCTGTCCACCCGAGAGCTTCACGCCACGTTCACCAACAAGCGTATCGTACCCCTCTGGAAGTTCCATAATGAAGTCATGGGCCTGCGCACGCTGTGCAGCAAGTTCGATTTCTTCCTGGGTTGCATCGAGTTTTCCATACGCGATATTCTCGCGAATTGATCGGTGAAAGAGGAGCGGCTCCTGCGGCACCACTGCAATGTTTTCACGCAGTGAGTCCTGAGTGACCTTGGCGATGTTCTGACCATCAATCAAAATCTCTCCACCATCAATGTCGTGCTGCCGAAGCAGAAGCGACACGAACGTCGTCTTCCCCGCGCCGCTCGAACCAACGAGTCCAACCCGCTGTCCAGAAGGAATATCGAGGTTGAATTTGTCGAATACCTGATTGTCGTCAAAACCAAAGTCTACCGCATTCCACTCAACCTTCGCATCAGTAACCTTAAGCTTCCGTGCATTCTTCTTATCGTCAATTTCATGTGGTACGAGGACTTCTTCGAGACCTTCTTCTATTTCTCCGTACATACGGATGAACCCATTCATCATGTTCCCAAGATGAGTGATTATGTGCGTAATGTTGCCAAGGACCGCGAGCACCAAAATGATATCACCCGCTCCGACAGCCTCTTTCTTAAACAGAACATACATATACCCGAGAACCGCTCCGACGAGCACGACAGCGATAAGACGATTCATAAAGAGCATCCACTCACTCATCGCCCACTGTCGAATATCTTTTTCTCTCCTATCCTGAGCAGATTTCGAGATGCGCATATTCTCATGTTTCCGACGCACATACTGACGTGAGGCAGCAATATTGGTGAGAAAGTCAACTCCATCGCCGCGCAATTTTGATGAGGAGGCAGCATACGCGATGACATGTGGCCTTCGCTTTTTCACAAGATAGAAATTGACGACCCCAACCACAAAGACTGCTAAGAAATAGCCGACTGCAATGACTTTATCCACAGTGAAGAAGATGGAGACACCGATGAGAAGTCCTATTGTCTCAGGAAGCCATCCCCACAACGTACGCTCGAGCAATCGTTCACTGCCATCACTTGCATTGGATATCTTATTTGAAAGTGAGCCAGCAAACCGATCAGAGAAATATGCATTGCTGTGAAGAGATATATAGTTATACAATCTTTCATACGCGGTCTTGTTCGCTCGACTCAACCACTGCATTCCAGTAAAGCCACTCGCTGACCAACTCATACTTGAGAAGAGCTGTAGAAGAACGTATACAATTCCCCACACAAAGAAGACCTGTAATCCTTCCTCAAGGCTCTTGAAGGCAGTCAACTCATCTACGAGCTTTTTGAGCACAAAGGGGCTGACACTGAGAAAAAATTCAGCTGAAAGCATCGCCATAAGCGCCCCTATGGCAAACCACTTGTGAGGTTTTGAGACACTGAAAATAAACCGAATTGGATTTTTCGGAATAATAACCCTGTCTGCCGCCTTTTGGGCGGTTTTTTGTTGTTTTGTATGCATATATAAAAAAGGTCGCGGTGAGAGCCCACAGCCCCGTCCCTATAGGGTATCAGACGTCTCAAAACCTCGTTTCTTACATAGAAACTTATGCAACCCAACTGAAGATGTTAGAATATACGAATGAATCTAGAAGGTTCTGCAATACAAAGTCTTGATAGACGGACGCCAGATGAAAACCCTATCATAATTGATAGCGTTTCAACGTGCACGTTCCCTCTTGGAAGCAGATGCATTCCATCCAGAAAATTTTGTCACACACTACGGGAGAGGCCAGGTTCTTGAAGATTATTGCGCTTGCTACGCATTTGCGCGAACGATATGAACAGAACAATCAAGAAACTAAGAAAACGGCTCGAGTGCTTGAGGCCATAATTCACGAGTATGGTGAGCTCGGTGACTGGTTTGGAGAGAATGCTACCACTATCAAAACGTCTGAATATGACGACTACGTAAACGGCGTCGATCTTGTCGTGGAACTAAGCGATGATGATTTCTCTCACCACCTCGCTCTCGCAGTGGACGTTACGTTTGGTTCCAAACATGTTCATAAAAAATTCCAAAAAATTAAGGAAGAAATAGACGCCGAAAAACTTGCCGAAGTTAAGTATTTCGAATCACACGGCTTTCGAGGTACATTAAAACAAGTCCCCCGAATCGTCGTCGGAGCAGAGTGCGATACCGTACGACAACTTGCCGCGCTGTGGAATAGTGGTGATAAAGCTGCTCTAGCAGGTCATGAAATACGAAATATTTTACAGGCAGAGATTGCTACTGAACTAGAAACCTTTCTCGCATATGCTGAGAAAAATGGGAAGCGGAATGCTGCTCGTTCATTTAGACAAGCATTGGGTGTTCTCTCACTTACAAAGATGCGGGACGGCGGTCTCACGTCAAAGACTCCAGCCGATGCAATGTTTCAAAGTATTTTAGAAGGGCTTAAGCTTTTCAAGTAGTTTCAATTTGCCAAAATATCCCCGTACAGTATACTTTTCCAACACCTAATATGTGATTGGTTCGGCTGGTAGAGTGAGAAAGTTCGGGAAGCTTTCGCAAGAGGTTCTTGATATTTTGACGCAAGGAGAAATATCATAGAACCTGAACCGTTCCTGTAAATAAATTTGCTTTTGCTACGCTCGTAATTCAAAAAAGTAAACTTTTAGGAATTTACTCGCTTACAAAAGTAAGGAATTACATGACATTCAAATAAAACTTTTGTGTCCGGTTAGCTCAGCTGGTGGCCGACAAACAGTCTCCCAGACTGTTTGTCGGCTCCATTGTAGAGCTGACGGATGAAAACCGTGTGAGCGATTAGCTCAGCTGGTAGAGCGCTACATTGACATTGTAGAGGTCACAAGTTCAAGTCTTGTATCGCTCACACGGTTTTCATTTGATTTGATTGTCACAAGTTCAAGTCTTGTATCGCGCACCAGCGTACAGAAAACAAAACCTTCGTTTTGTTTTCTAGCTGTGCGAGGCGGAGCGATGTTTCTGCTATACCTAATGCGGAAACCGCGAGCCCGGGCGGGAGGCACTTATGAGTGTGAGCGAATTAGTGACCTGACGCCAACCTTTTATTTATGATCGACGAACGAGACCTTAATCGTGCAGCAGAAGCCATCCGTGCGGATGGTGTGGTTGTGTACCCCACCGAAACGGCCTACGGTCTTGGTGTAAACGCAACATCAGAGAACGCGCTCAAAAAACTATACGCCCTCAAACAACGTGCCGCAAACAAACCAACACACATTGCTGTCTTTGATATTGAGATGGCAAATGAGTACACCATCGTAGACGAACGCGCACGACTGCTTGCCGATCACTTTCTCCCCGGGCCACTCACACTCGTGCTTCCGTCTCGCCGCACACTCCCTCGCCTCCTTGAGGAGGGTGCCAGTGGTACTTGCGGCATTCGCATACCAAACCACCCTATCGCTCTTGAGCTTATTCGTCGTGCTAACGTACCAATCACTACCACTAGTGCCAATAGCTCTGGTGACACGACCCCATACACTGTATCTGAAGTGAAAGAGAGTTTTGGCGATGCGGTTGCCGATATCGATATTGTTCTTGACGCGGGACCACTCACACACACCCCACCCTCGACGCTCGTTTCACTTGTCGGAGCGGAGCCGGAAATACTCCGCCAAGGCCCGGTATCACTTGCCGATATCATGGCGGTACTTGAGTGAGATTTTACGTAAACTGTGCTAGTCTTCCGCTACCATATATGCGCATACTGGGTATTGAAACGAGCTGTGACGAAACGGCGGTGAGCGTCGTCAAGGCAACTGGGGATTTTCCGAATGCCACGTACACCATCTTGGGAGACGCACTCTTTTCACAAGTAGACATTCACCGTGAATACGGTGGCGTGTTCCCTGCGGTCGCAAAGCGCGAACATGCGAAGACGCTTGTTACAATGCTCGGACATGCGCTTTCTGAAGCAGGACTTCAGAAAGCGCACGAAACAACCCTATCTGAAGCAGTCCAGGCGGCCCTCTCGGATATTCTCTCTCACGAGTCAGGACTCGCAGAAGAACTCATCACATTTCTAGAAAAATACGCACGACCAAATGTAGACCTTATCGCCGTCACAAGCGGTCCCGGACTTGAACCGGCACTCTGGGTGGGTATAAATTTTGCACGCGCACTCGCAAGAGTGTGGGATATTCCAGTCGTACCGGTCAATCATATGGAAGGGCACGTACTCTCATCACTCTTTGACGGAAGCACCATACCCAATCTAACCTTCCCATCCATAGCACTCCTCATATCAGGAGGTCACACTGAGCTCGCCCTCATGCACGACTGGACCACCTATGAACTCGTCGGGCAAACGCGTGACGACGCTGTGGGAGAGGCATTTGATAAAGTCGCGCGTATGCTCGGGCTTCCGTATCCCGGTGGGCCAGAGATCAGTCGCCTCGCGCGCGAAGCGCGCGAGGCGAACCTTCCACCCTTTGCCACACTCCCCCGCCCAATGATTGATTCTGGCGATGCCGATTTTTCCTTTTCTGGTCTTAAGACAGCAGTGAAATATGCGCTGAAGGAGCGCACGTTACCTCATGATGAGAGGTGCAGAATTGCTCGTGATTTCGAAGACGCGGTAGTGGACGTCCTCTACAAAAAGACTCTTTGGGCTATCGAAGAATACGGAGCAGCCAACCTTATTCTCGGCGGTGGCGTATCGGCAAACGACCGCATTCGAGAAGTCTTCACCGAAAAATTTGCTACATACCAAGTGTCACTCAACCTCTACCTACCAAACAAAAAGCTCACCACCGATAACAGTATCATGATCGCCCTCACTGGCCATGCACGCAGTCGTGAAGCTCTCGATGAAACCGGCCTCGCCACCCTCCGTGCCGACGGCAACCGATCGCTTACGCATGATTCATAGAAGGAGATTCCTCGTCTACCTCACAGTACCATATAGTATGATATACTGGTATATCATACTATGTTGATTTCTTTTCTTTTGGTGCTGGGAAGAGCAAGAAGTGCATAGGGTACCTCTTTTCGAGTCGATACAACAGACTTGTCGCGTAGCGATGTGCATCAGCACACTTCTTCTCGCGTGTCGCATATTCTTTGTCAACCTCTGCCACGACTGTTTCATATCCCGGCATCTGATCCTTGAGCCATCGTGATATTTTCCGCACCGTATCCTTACCCACGCCATGTTCTGCAACGATGTCGTCGTAGGTCATTCCCACAATCAGTGCCCGCGCAACGAGAACACGCCGTCCGAGCATGATACGTTCGCTCTCAGTGAGTAGGTCACGAAGGAAGAGCTTGGCGGTCTTTCGATCCCGCACGCTGCCGGCAGCGGTATAGAGTGCATCAAGTGTTTTAATGCGGTCCTCATCCGACAGAGATTTCGCTTGTACTTTCATAGGTTGCGTATTGTGTCTATAAACTGATAAACCGCTGTGCGCACCACCCCCAAGAGAAGCGTACTCGCACAGTTAGTGTGATATACTAGTATATCATACTAACTGTGCGACGATGTAACCGTTGGATGGTGATTAGTGGAGTTCCATTCAATACCACCTGTTTTCGTGGTATTATCGGGCAATATTTATGGAAAAGGAGACGTCGCAACCGCATATCCCTGAACTGTTTCTAAAGCCCTACGATCCGAAAGCATCTGAAGATGCCATCTACCAACTCTGGGAAACATCTGGGTATTTTGACCCCAACGTTTGTATAGAAAAAGGTGTTACTGAACCAGACGCTGAAGCTTTTTCTATTGTGATGCCCCCACCAAACGCAAACGCGTCGCTCCATGCTGGACACGCACTCTTTGTGACCATCGAAGACATCATGATTCGTTTCGAGCGCATGCGCGGGAAAAGGGCACTCTGGTTCCCCGGTTCAGATCATGCCGGATTTGAGACACAAGTGGTATACGAAAAGAAACTTGAAAAAGAGGGTCGCTCTCGTTTTGATCTCACCCGAGAAGAACTCTACAAAGAAATTTATGCGTTCGTACAAGAGAACAAGGCGTCGATGGAAAACCAGGTTCGATCACTTGGCGCATCGTGTGACTGGAACCGTGAACTATTTACCCTCGACGATCGTGTCATTAAAATTGTATATGATACCTTCAAAAAACTTGGAGAAGACAAACTCCTCTACCGCGGCAATCGCACCGTAAATTGGTGTCCGAAACATCAAACCTCTTTCTCAAATCTTGAAGTTGAGCACATTGATCGTACCGACAAGTTCTATTACTTCCAGTATGGACCGTTTGTCATCGGTACCGCACGACCCGAAACAAAGTTCGGTGACAAATACGTTGTCATGCACCCTGACGACGAGCGGTACAAGCAGTACGAACATGGACAGAAAATTGAGCTCGAATGGATCAATGGACCAATCACTGCAACGGTTATAAAGGATGAAGCGGGAGACCCAGAAATGGGTAGCGGTGTCATGACGATTACACCGTGGCACTCAAACATCGACTTCGCTATCGCACAGCGACACAACCTCGACTACGAGCAGATCATTGACTGGCGCGGCAAGCTACTTCCTATCGCTGGAGAATTTTCCGGTATGAATATTACCGAGGCGCGAGAGAAGATCGTAGAGAAACTCAAAGAGAAAGGCCTGTTGGTAAAGGTTGAAGAAGACTATCAACACTCCGTCCCCTGCTGCTACAAGTGTAACCGTGAGATTGAACCACAAATAAAAGAACAGTGGTTTGTGCATATGAAACCGCTCGCCGAGAAAGCACTCGCGGCACTTGATCAAGAACGCTTTACCTTTGTGACCGACCGTGATCAGCGTGTCTTTCGGCACTGGCTCGAAAACATCGAAGACTGGCCGATAGCGCGCCAAATCGCATGGGGTATCCCCATCCCCGCAAAGATCTGTACCGAATGCGGGCACGGCATGGTGGATCTCGATAACCGTATCGAGAACTGTTCTGAATGCGACGGAGCTGTTGAGCAAGATCCCGACACCTTCGACACCTGGTTTTCAAGTGGTCAATGGCCGCTTGCGGTAACAGACTTCCCTGATGGGGACGACTTCAAAAACTACTACCCTACTTCAGTAATGGAGACAGGGAAAGACATTATTTTCTTCTGGGTTGCCCGCATGATCATGCTTGGACTCTATCGTGCTGACGAAGTGCCATTCAAGAAAATCTACCTACACGGTATGGTCCGTGACAAGAAAGGTCTCAAGATGAGCAAGAGTAAAGGTAATGTAATCGCACCGAGTGAGATCCAAGACCGTTTTGGAACGGATGCGTTACGCATGGGCCTCATAGTTAACAACGTACCGGGCACCGATATGAACCTCGATCCAGATAAGGTAAATGCGTACAAGAAATTTGCAAACAAAGTTTGGAACATTTCTCGGTTTGTCATCGACGCAACACATGACATGCAAACTGGAGCTACATATACCACCGAGGACGCTGGGAATATTCAGGACGCACTATGGGCAAACGTGGACGCTATTACCAGACACATGGATGACGACCGTTTCGATATTGCATCGGAAAAGCTGTACCACTTTGTATGGGACTACTTTGCAAGCGAACTTATCGAGGAATCTAAGTCACTACTACAGTCGGAAGACGCAGCAGTACGCGCCTCACGACAACGACTCTTGAACGAGTACCTGATAACTTCCCTCAAACTCCTCCACCCCTTTATGCCGTTCGTGACTGAAGCGATCTGGCAAGAACTGCCGGCACACCTCAAAGAAGACGAGCGAGATCTGCTCATGGTGGCAAAGTGGCCGCACTCGTGATATATTCGCTTTTAGGACTGAACCACCAGGAGTGTTAAATGAAAAATTTTACTGTAACCCACGCCTGCTGGCATGGGTGTCGTGTGGTGGATGGAGAGGTTGTATGGCCCTTCACTGCCCATTTTGATAGTGTGGAAGTGGAAGGAACCTACTTACCCGGCAGTACGAGGACGGCCCACGACTTCTGCACCATCCACAGCATCGTGGAGGTGAATGGGCACCTGCTACAGGTACACTGCAGCAACCTGTTATCCTCCCGGGGCATACGCGGCAGCGCGACAGCCGTGGCTCATTGAGAATACGTGGCAGCTCTGCGACCCAGAGCTGCCCGTTTTTTGTATAAAAAACTGGTACAATGGGTGTGTGGAAATAACCTACATAGCCATTGCATTTCTTTTTGGTCTTATACCCGCACTGTTTTGGTTGTGGTTTTGGCTACGGGAAGATCGTCAACACCCCGAACCAAAGCGACTGATCATTTCCGCCTTCATTGCCGGTATGTTGGTTGTTCCTGTCGCACTTCCGCTTCAAAAGTATGCACTCGATACCTTTTACGGCAATACTATCGTCTTCGTTTGGGTGATTATTGAGGAAGTTTTGAAATACTCAGCAGCACTCATAGTCGTACTCTGGAATCGAGCCGTGGACGAACCCATCGACACCATTATTTACATGATTGCCATAGCGCTCGGCTTCTCAGCGCTTGAGAATGCGCTTTTTGTCTTCAACCCACTGGTGTCCGGCGCATATACCGACTCACTCCTCACCGGCAACTTCCGTTTCCTTGGAGCAACACTGCTTCACATTCTCGCGTCAGGGACCGTTGGTGTCGCTATGGCGTTGTCGTTTTATAAACGAAGCAGAGTAAAGATACTCAGCGCAACCGTGGGCTTATTCATTGCTATTGTACTACACGCACTGTTCAACTTTTCCATAATGGAAGCGCACGGCGGTGCCATCCTTGGTGTGTTTATGTTTGTCTGGATCGGCATTATCGTCCTATTCCTTGCCTTTGAGAAGGCGAAGCTTATTGAAAAATGTCATAGTTATCACCTGTGAATGCCGTTGGGGCCGGGGGCGTTGATAGTACCACTTGCACATAGTAGTCTCATGGTAGAATGACAGTGTATTATAGATAATAACTTGAATGGAAGTACCTGTGCTTCCTATCTCCAATGGCATGAAAAAACCCTCATTTCTAGAGCGACTTACCGGTGTGAAGCTTGATGCCGCACACGACCCTGACTTTGGTGAAGATACTGGTTTTGAAGATGAAATGGGCGACGGTTTTGGTGCTACTGATGAACACGGTAGCGGCATGCTCGGCAACGATCATATAGAGCAGGAAGGTGAACTGCCTGTTGATATGTACCAAACGGACGACGCAATCGTTATTCGTACCCTTGTTGCAGGAGTAAGCCCTAACGACCTCGAGATCACCATCACCCGCGACATGGTGACACTCAAAGGAAGCCGCGAAGAAATCCACGAATCATCTGATGATGACTATTTCCATCGTGAGCTTTTCTGGGGTTCCTTTTCTCGTACTATTCTCCTACCCGAGGAAGTAATGATTGACGAAGCTGATGCACACGAAAAACACGGTATGCTTGAAATCATTTTGCCGAAGCTCGACAAGAACCGAAGTACGCGACTTTCAGTAAAAAGTCAGCAGGCGAAGTAATGTTACGTAAAAACCCGTGGAGGCCTTTGGCCTCCACGGGTTTTTTAGACCCGATACTGATCAATAAAGCGTCTCAAAATCTTTTTCGGCACCGGCACATCCTCCTGCTGTATTCGTTCGATAAGCGCATCTGCTTCTTCCGGCGGAAAGTAACCGTAGTTTTTGTATACATGTATACGCACGATAAACACATCGGCGTCTGCTTCAGGATGAAACTGTGTGGCATAGACATTTTTCCCCACACGAAACATCTGCACCGGACAGGTCGTCGATCTGGCGAGAAGTACTGCACCGGGAGGGGTCGTCTCGCACGCTTCTTTGTGCCCTACGAGCGCACGAAACGTGTTCGGGAGTCCTCTAAGGAGCGGATCTTTTTTCCCCTCTTCGGTCACGGTCACATCCACACCGCCGACAAGTTCTCCGTACTTTTTTGAAATAGTACCGCCACAAAAGTTCCCCACCAATCCATTACCCGAACACGCCCCAAGAAACGGAATGTCTTTCTTAATAACTTTGCTGAGCAGTCGAGTGAAGTCTGTCTCGACTTTCTTTTGAATATCGCTTTTGACATCTTCCGGTGTCGATATGTCAAACGGGCTACCACCCACAATAATCGCTGCGTAGTCGTCCACATTGAATTCTGGTATGCCTGCTTTTTCTGCGCGAATGCGCTCAACCTCCTCCGGCAGAATACCACCTACCGTACAGAACGCCTCAAATTCGTTGTCTGCCGCTTCGTCTTCAGCTCGGAGCTGAATAATTAAGAATTTCTTTGACATATAAAACAGAAAAGCCCACGTGGGGATTATGGTGAGTATAGCATAGTCCCGCTTAAGGTATCGCGTTGATCATCAATCAGGAACTGGGAATGAATTTTAAAAACGAAGGGATCTAAACACACCTTCTTGGCAGCTTAGGGACCCGACCCCTAATTTTTTATGATTTATGGTTTGCTTACTAAAAATCCGCCGTCCTTATACGGATCGGTGGATTCTTGGTTTACTGTTGTGCTTGGGGGCGGGCTCGGCGTCCAAATCTAATTCACTGCGTTCATAAGATTTACCTGCCCGCGGTTTGCTGATTCAGGACATAATATGAATAGTCCTTCATATCGCAAACCGTTCG